>CACECJ010000001.1 GCA_902557935.1 uncultured Pelagibacteraceae bacterium
AGACCTATTACCATTAAATGAAAATTACCTTTTGAGGCGGCAACTACTGCAATAGTATTGTCGAAACTTAGTGTAAGATCAGCAATTAAAACTTGATAAACCCCAACGCTAAAACTTTTAGTTTCAGCTGATTTTACTTGTGGAGTTTTAATTTTATTTTTACCAAAGAAGTCTTGTCTTAAATTATTTATTACCCATAGCAGCAAAACCCCGCCTAGTATCTTAATCCAAGCAAATTCAAACAGATAATTAGCTCCTGATGCAAAAACAATTCTAAACAAGAATGCTGCAGCAACACCCCATGCTATAATTTTTCTTCTATTTTCTGTCGCAAATCCTGCAGCGATTAAACCTATTATGATCGCGTTATCCGCAGCCATAACTATATCTATGAGGATTATTTGTACTGAGATAATTACTTGCTCTAACATTCGAGAATCAATGTATATAAGGTTATTAAGATATATTAAAGAATAAAATGGAACTGTTCAAAAGCTCATCAAAATTTTCAAAAAAACAAATAATTTTGTTGTCCATACCGGTTTTTTTTTCAAACATGGCCATTCCATTAGTTGGAATGGTTGATACAGGCTTGATGGGAAATCTAAGTGAAACCAAGTATTTAGCTGCAACCAGTATAGCTACATCAGTTATGACAATGCTTGTTTGGAGTTTTGGTTTTTTAAGAATGGGTACCGTCGGCATAGTTGCACAGGCTTATGGAAGAAGTGATTATAGAGAGATAGTAAAAACGATTTTAAGAAATATAGCACTTGCTCTAATTGCAGCATTTATAATAATTATTTTTTTCCCAGCTTTAAAAATTTCGATAAGTTATTTTTTTTCACCCTCTGATGAAACAGAAGTATTAATAAAAACTTATTTAAATGTAAGAATTTTTTCAATTCCTGCAGAATTAATTATTTATGTTCTAGTGGGTTTTTATCTAGGCATACAAAAAACAAAAATTTCAAGTTTTTTAATAATTGTGCTATCAAGTTTGAATATTATTTTTAGCTCTCTTCTAGTTTTAACATATGATTTAAAGGTTTTTGGTGTAGCTCTAGGAACTTTAATTTCGAGTTATATAACCTTAATTATTTTCACGATATTTACCTATAATTATATTATTAAAAAATTCAAAGTAATTCCTAAATTTGAAAATTTAGTAGTAAGGTCTAAATTACTCAAACTTTTAGATATAAATTTAGATATTTTTATAAGAACTTTATTTCTCACATTTGCTTTTCTATGGGTAACTTATCTTGGTTCAAAAATTGGAGAAGACTATTTAGCAGTTAATACAATATTAATGCAATTTATAATTTTATCATCATTTTTCTTAGATGCTTATGCATTTTCGACTGAGGGAATTATAGGTTTCGCTGTAGGGAGAAGAAACCGAAAATCTTTTTTAGAAGTTGTAAAAAATTCTATTCAGGTAAGTTTTATTACTGCTATCATTATCTCAATAATCTATTTAATTTTTTTCAAAGAAATAATTTATATCATTACTGATATTGAAATTTTAAGATTTATTTCTTTTCAACATATCTTATGGGTAATTATAATTCCACCGATTGCGTGTTTTTGTTATCAATTAGATGGAATATTTATCGGAGCATCCCAAACAAAAGAAATTAGAAATGCAATGATAATATCTGTTTTAGGTTATATTGGAGCATCAATCCTCCTTACAAAATATCTAGATAATCATGGTATTTGGTTATCTCTTTTATTATTTATGATATTTAGGTCCCTGACATTACAATATTATTTTAAAAATATTTTGAAAAAATTCTAAATGCAATTTTTATATAAAATACCAGGTTATATTCTACTCTTATTTGGCGGATTTTGCTTAAGCTGGGGAGGATTTATAATTAGATCTTTTGAAGAGGCAAGTATCTGGCAAATATTATTTCTTAGATCATTATTTTTCCTTTTAGCTTTAATAGCTTTTCTTTTGGTAACTTATAAAAAAAATACCTTTAATATTATTAAAGAGTCTGGCCTCCCAGGTTTATTAGGAGGTTTTGTTTTATCATTTAGCTTTGTTGCTTTTGTAGTTGCGATGAGCAATACAACAGTAGCAAATGTCGTTTTTATTATAAGCACCCAAACTATGTTTCTGGCAATATTTGGCTACTTTTATTTAAAAGAAAAAGTTTCTTTAATCGGTTTAATATCAATCTTTCTTGCGATGAGCGGTATTATTATAATGGTTGGTGACTCTATTTCAGGCGGATCACTATTCGGAAATGTGGTGGCATTAGCGATCCCAATAAATTTTGCGATTTTAGTAATGATAATTAGAAAAAATACTAAAGTTGATATGGTTCCAGCAATTTTTTACTCTGGAATATTCAGTTTGATTTACGGTTTTTTCTTAGCAGAATCATTTGAATTCACTAAACACGATCTTTGGATGGGTTTTCTTCTTGGAGTTCCACAATTAGCAGTTAGCTTTATTTGTATAACAATTGGATCAAGAACTGTTGAGTCAGCAACAGTTGGAATTTTGATGTTGATGGAAACTTTATGTGCGCCTCTTTGGGTATGGTTATTTTTAAATGAAATTCCTCCAATTAGTGTATTTATAGGCGGTGCAGTCATAATTTCGGCAATAATATTGAAGAGTTTTGATAAAAAACATAGCAAGACTTGAATAATTTGCATTTGACTTTTTACTGTATTTAGAGGAAAGTTCTCAGCGTAACGGGAGAGACCATTTAGGCGCCGAAGGAGCAACCACCCCGGAAACTCTCAGGCAAAAGGACCGTTACCGTAATAACTCTGGAAAGCAGGCGAAAGCCTCACCGAAGGATTAAATCTCTCAGGTACATAGACAGATGGGGTTAGATTAGAGTTATTATGGAAGTACAAAAAACAGCTTTATATAATTATCATAAAAACTTAGGAGCAAAATTTGTTCCGTTTGCTGGCTATGAGATGCCTATCCAATATAAGGATGGTATTGTAAAGGAACATATTTCTACAAGAACACACGCTGGATTTTTTGATGTGTCACATATGGGACAATTTTTTTTAGAAGGGGATGAAACATTAATAGAGTCATTAGAGAAAATTATACCAGCAGATTTAAAAAATTTGAAAGTTAACCATTCAAAATATTCTTTTTTACTAAATAACGAAGGTGGAATAATTGATGACTTAATTATTACAAGAACAGAAAAAGGTTTTTGTATAATTTTAAATGCAGCTTGTAAGGAAAACGATATTAAACAAATTTCACAATTTTTAAATAAAGATCATAAACATCTTTTAAACGATGATTTATCTTTAATAGCTTTACAAGGACCTAAATCTGTAGAGATTTTAGAAAAGTTAATACCAGGTGTCGATAATTTAAAATTTATGACAGGAAGTAATTTTGATTATGAGGGTGAAAAACTTTATGTAACAAGATCTGGATACACAGGCGAAGATGGTTTTGAAATCTCAATTTCTAACACAAAAGTTGAAAAACTAATCGATTACTTAATTTCAAATGAAGTTAAACCTGTAGGTTTGGGAGCTAGAGATACTTTAAGATTAGAGGCAGGTCTGTGTTTGTATGGTCATGATTTAAATGAAAAAATAAATCCGGTAGAGGCTAATTTAAAATGGGCTATAGCAAAAAAAAGAAAAGAAGTTGGCGGCTTTAATGGATGGGAAAAAATAAAAAATTTATTAGTAAACGGAAGTGAAAAAATTAGGGTTGGCATAAAGCCAGATGGAAAAGTTATAGCTAGAGAAAATACTAAAATCTTTTCGTCAGATAATAATGAAATAGGATTCGTTACAAGTGGTACTTTTGGCCCAAGTGTGAACGCTCCGGTTGCAATGGGATATGTTAAATCAGAATTTTCTGAAGTAGGTACATCTATTCAGCTTGAAGTAAGAGGGAAAAAATATGGGGGTAAGATTTCTGAACTTCCATTTTATAAAAAAAGTTATGTTAAATAAGGGGAAACAAATATGAGTGAAAAAAAATTTTCTAAAAAACATGAATGGGTTTCACTAGATGGAGACGTTGCTACAGTAGGAATAACTAAGCATGCAACAGAAATGCTCGGTGACATTGTTTTTGTGGAGGTTCCTGATGCAGGTAAAGCTGTAGAAAAAGAAGGTCAAGCAGCTGTTGTAGAGTCTACTAAAGCTGCTAGTGATGTTTATTCTCCTATTTCTGGAGAAATTACTGAGGGAAATAAAGCCATTGCAGATGATCCCGGAAGCGTAAATACTGACCCTGAAGGTGCCAGCTGGTTTTTTAAGTTAAAGATAAAAGATAAAGGTGAGTATGACTCCCTAATGTCAAAAGACGAATATGATAAATTTTGTAAGGAGAACCCTAGTTAATGATTGACGATAATTCAAAAGAATTTATTAAAAGACATATTGGTCCTTCCGAAGAAGATCAGTCCAAAATGTTGCAATATGTTGGGTATAAATCATTAGAGGATCTAATGAGCAATACTGTACCAGAAAAAATCTTATTAAAAGATGATCTTAGAATCGATCAGCCAATGTCAGAGAACGATGCTTTAAAAAAATTAAAATCTATATCTAAAAAAAATAAAATCTTTAAAAATTTTATTGGAATGGGTTACTATAATTCTATTACACCTAATGTAATTCTTAGAAATATTTTAGAAAATCCAGGATGGTATACATCTTATACACCTTACCAACCTGAAGTGGCGCAAGGTCGTCTTGAAATGCTTTTAAATTTTCAACAATCAATAATTGACTTAACGGGCATGGATATAGCTAATGCTTCTTTGTTAGATGAAGCAACAGCAACAGCAGAGGCAGTAGGATTAAGCCAGAGATTAGATAGGACTCATTCAAAAAAAATATTTATTTCAAGCAATTGTAATCCTCAGACAATTGATCTCATAAAGACTAGAACAAATCCTTTTGGTTTAGAATTGATCATAGGTGATGAAAAAAAAGAACTTTCAAAAATTAATGAAGATATAATTTGCGGTGTTTTATCTTATCCGGGAACTTTAGGTGAGATAAACAATCCTAGTGAAAGCATCAGTCAAATTCACAAAAAAAACGGAAAAGCTATTTTGGTTTGTGATTTATTGGCTTTAGCTAGATTAAAAACTCCAGCTGAACTTGGAGCTGACATTGCTGTCGGTAGTGCTCAAAGATTTGGTATTCCAATGGGTTACGGCGGGCCTCATGCCGCATTTTTTGCTACAAAAGAGGAATTTAAAAGATCAATGCCAGGAAGAATAATAGGCGTTTCAAAAGATAGACACGGAAAAAAAGCTTACAGGCTCTCTTTACAAACTAGGGAGCAACACATTCGAAGAGATAAAGCAACAAGCAATATTTGTACTGCTCAAGCTTTATTGGCTATCATTTCTGCTGCTTTTGCAATTTATCATGGACCTGAAGGAATACTTAAAATTGCGAATAGAACTTCTAAATTAGCAAAAATCTTTGCTGATAATATTAAAGCAAGCGGTTATAAAATTCTATCAGATCATTTCTTCGATACCGTTACTATTAAAACCAATGAAAAAACAAATCCTATTTTTGAGGCTGCACTTAAAGAGAATATAAACCTTAGAAAAGTTGATAAAGATCATTTATCTGTTGCGTTTGATGAAGCAAAAAAACTTGATGATGTAAACTTATTGTTACAAATATTTGGAATAACCAAAGTAATTAAACAAGACGTTAAGGTTGAACTGGATAATCTTCCAAAAAATCTTTTAAGAACTTCAAAATACTTAACTCATCCAGTTTTTAACAAATACCATTCTGAAACTGAGATGTTAAGATATCTTAAGAAATTAGAAGATTGTGATATTGCACTTAATAGATCAATGATTGCTTTAGGATCTTGTACAATGAAGCTCAATGCAACAGCAGAATTAATTCCTATTACCTGGAAAGAGTTTTCACTTCCACATCCTTTTGTCCCCACAAATCAAATGGAGGGTTATAAGATTCTTTTTAATGATCTAATAAACGATCTTAAAGAAATTACTGGATATGACGCAGTTTCTTTACAGCCTAACTCTGGGGCTCAAGGAGAGTATGCAGGTCTAATGACTATAAGAAAATTCCATAAAAATAATAAACAAGAAAATCGTAACGTTTGTTTAATTCCGGACTCAGCTCATGGAACTAATCCAGCAAGTGCTCAAATGTGTGGGATGAAAGTGGTTGTAGTCAATTGTGATGAAGATGGAAACGTGGATATAGACGATCTTAAAAATAAAGCTGAAAAACACTCAAAAGACTTAGCTGCTTTAATGGTTACTTACCCCTCTACTCATGGAGTATTTGAAGAAAAAATTATGGATATTTGTGAAGTAATTCATAAGCATGGAGGACAAGTTTATATGGATGGAGCAAATCTAAACGCACTTGTAGGTGTTGCAAAACCAGGGAAATTTGGACCAGATGTTTGTCACATTAATTTACATAAAACATTTTGCATACCGCACGGAGGAGGCGGACCAGGAATGGGCCCAATCGCTTGCGCAAAGCATCTAGCTGATTTTTTACCAACACACGAAATTATTAAAGAGGCAGGCCCTAAGAACGGAATGGGAGCTGTATCAGCTGCGCCTTGGGGTAGTTCAAGCATACTTCCAATATCCTGGATGTATATAAAGATGATGGGTGCTGAGGGATTGAAAAAAGCTTCACAAGTTTCAATTTTAAATGCAAATTACATTTCAAAAAAATTATCCAAAGATTACAAAGTTCTTTATACTGGCAAAAACGGAAATGTTGCACATGAATGTATAATTGATATCCGTCCAATAAAAGCAAGTTCAGGTATCTCTGAGGAAGATTTAGCAAAAAGACTAATTGACTTTGGCTACCATGCTCCAACAATGTCATGGCCTGTTGCTGGTACAATTATGATTGAGCCGACTGAAAGTGAAAATTTGGAGGAGATTGATAAATTTTGTAATGCACTTATAAAAATTAAAAAAGAAATTAATTTAGTGGAGTCATCAAAGTTTGACAAAATTGATAATCCGCTGAAAAACGCACCTCATACTTATGTTGAATTAGCTTCCAGCGAGTGGAAGCATGTTTACTCAAGAGAGGAAGCGGCTTTTCCAACTGAGTATGTAAAAAACAATAAATATTGGGCACCAGTTGCTAGAGTAGATAACGTTTTTGGAGATAGAAATTTAGTATGTTCATGTCCTTCAATGGATGAATATAAAGATGAAGCTGCTTAATCTCTTTAAATGAAAATCGCTGTTATCGGCTCAGGTATTTCAGGATTATCTTCCGCATATTTTCTTTCAAAAAAATATAAAGTTGATCTATACGAAAAAGAAGATCACTTTGGAGGTCATTCTTTTACCTACGAGATAAAAGAAGATGATAAGATTGTTCCAGTAGATCTAGGCTTTATAGTTTTTAATGAGGTTACTTATCCAAATTTAGTAAATTTTTTTAATGAATTAAAAGTTCCTTATGAAAAAAGTGACATGTCATTTTCTGTATCAATTAAGAATAGTAATGTTGAATATAGCGGAAGTGGTTTAGGAGGTATTTTTGCTAATAAATTAAATCTTCTTAACTTAAAATTTTTATATATGATTAGAGAGATAATTTCATTTTACAAAACTGCTCCAAAATTACTTGAAAGTGAAATTAAAGAAGAGACTCTAGGAAATTTTCTTAATAAAAAAAAGTTATCAAAATACTTCATCGAATATCACTTAATTCCCATGGTTGCTGCTATCTGGTCGATGCCATTTAATAAGGCAAAGGAAATGCCATTAAAATTTTTTTTAAATTTTTTTACTAATCATGGATTATTTAAATTTAAAGATAGACCGCAATGGTACACAGTTTCGAATAGAAGTAGAGCTTATGTAAAAAAAGTAACAGATAAAATTAGTGGGGAAATTTTTAAAAATTATAAAGTGGATAAGTTAATTAGAAGTGATGACAATATCAGGGTAATTATTGGCAATGAATATGTTGACTATGATCAAGTAGTACTAGCTTCCCATGCAGACCAAAGTTTAAGAATGATAGAAAAACCAACGGAACAAGAAAAAAATATATTGGAAAAATTTAATTACGTGAAGAATGAGGCTTATTTACACACTGATAAGAGACTAATGCCTCACAAAAAAAGAGCCTGGTCTAGTTGGAATTCTGTTTCAGACGGCGAAAAGACATGCATTACCTATTGGTTAAATAAACTACAAAATTTAGATACATCTAAAGACTATTTTTTAACTTTAAACCCTATTTGTAAAATTAATGAAAATTCTGTTATAAAAAAAATTAACTTTACCCACCCATATTTGAATTCAAAGAATACCGCGCTTCAAAAAGATCTAAGATTAATACAAGGAAAAAAAAGGACTTGGTTTTGTGGAAGTTATTTTGGTTACGGATTTCATGAAGATGGATTAAAATCGTCTATAGATTTGATAAATAACTTTAAAATTTGATGAACTCCTGCATTTACAATGGCGAAGTAACTCATACAAGATTTAAACCTGTAAGACATTTTTTAAAATATAAAACTTTTTCATTATTAATTGATTTAGATGAAATCAATCAATTAGACAGATCAATAAATATTTTCTCTCATAATAAGTTTAACATTTTTAGCTTTTATGACAAAGATCATGGAGAACGTGACGGAAGTGATTTAAAAGAATGGGTTCTCAAAAATATTAGTAAGTTCAATATAAAAGGTGAAATTAATAAAGTTAAAATACTTTGTTATCCAAGAATTTTTGGTTATGTGTTCAACCCTTTAAGTATTTTTTATTGCTACGAGGATAATAAATTAAAGGCGATTTTTTATGAGGTAAAAAATACTTTTAATGAGCAGCATACATATATTTTTAAAATTAAAGATAATGAGAAAATAGCTCAAAAATGCAAAAAAAAGTTTTACGTATCGCCATTTATGGATATGGAAACTTACTATAATTTTAAATTACTCAATCCCAATGAAAAACTCTCAGTCTTTATTAAACAAACAGACTCGATAGGAACAGTTTTAACAGCCACCCAAACAGGAGAGAAAAAAGAATTTTGCTCGAAACAACTCATGTTTAACTTTTTTAAGTATCCGTTAATGACAATTAAAATTATTAGTTCGATACATTTTGAAGCATTACTTTTATGGAAAAAAGGGGCAATATACAGAAAAAGAAATACTAAATTTAAGAATAATTTAAGTTACGAAGAATATTAATGAGTTTATTTAAAATTACAGAAAAATTTGTCTTGAATAAATTAAAGAACATCTCGCAAGGAAATCTAAAACTTATTAATTATGATGGAAAAGTTTTTCATTTTGGTGACCTAGAGAGTAAATTATCTTCAGATATCAAAATTAATAATCCAAATTTTTACCTAAACGTCGTTATGGGTGGAAGCTCAGCTTTAGGAGAAGCTCATATGAAAAAAGATTTTTATACCTCTAATTTAACAAATTTAATTGAACTTACAGCGAGAAATATCAATACAATCTATTCTTTTTCAGGAAGTTTAAGATTACAAAAAATCAAAAATTTTTTGAAAAAAATTTTTGCATCTAATACAAAATCAAAGAGTAAAAAATATATTTCAAAACATTATGATTTAGGGAATGAATTTTTTTCATTGTGGCTTGATAAATCTCTCACTTATTCCAGCGCAGTCTATAAAAGCGAGAAAGATGATTTAGAAATCGCTCAAAGAAATAAATTTCAAGAGCTTATAAATTTAATGAATATAAAAAATGGTAACAAGGTTTTAGAGATTGGATGTGGTTGGGGTGGTTTTGCTGAATTCTTAGCTAAAAATTATGATGTAAGCGTAGACTGTATCACGATTTCAAAAAATCAATATGAATTTACTAAAAAGAAGATTTTTAACTCAGGTTTAAACAATAAAGTTAATGTAAAGTTTTTGGATTACAGAGATCTTAAGGAAAAGTACGATCATGTAGCTTCAATAGAAATGATAGAGGCTGTCGGTGAAAAATATATGGACCAATATTTTGGTACAATTAAAAATGTTCTTAATTACAATGGTACTGCTGCTATTCAAGGCATTGTGATTAAAGATGACTTATTTGAAAGATATAGAGCGAATGAGGATTTTATTCAAAAATATATATTTCCAGGTGGATTTTTACCTTCAATTAAATTTATGGAGAATATAATTAAAAAAAATGACCTTAAATTAGAAAAAATAAATACTTACTCGGATGACTATGCCAGAACTTTAGCAACTTGGAGAAAAAATTTTTTAAGGACATGGGAAAAAATTAGCCCACTTGGTTTTGATGAATATTTCAAGCGTATGTGGGAATTCTACTTATCTTATTGTGAAGGCGGTTTTAAGTCTAGAAACATTAACTTGATTCAATTCTCTATGTCTAATAGATATTCGTCATGAAAAAATTTATAGTACTATTTTTACTAATTTTAACTACAGGATGTGCAAAAAAAATGAAACCGACAGATTTTAAAGATCAAAAACCGAGACTAATCATCGAAAATTATTTATCGGGTAAAGTCAAAGCTTGGGGAGTGTTACAAAATAGATCTGGAAAAGTTACAAGACAATTTAAAGCTGATTTAAACGGAAAATGGGATGGTTCTCAATTAATTTTAGACGAAGTTTTTGATTGGAATGATGGGGAAAGACAAACTCGTCAATGGACTATTAAAAAAATTGATGAACATAACTACGAGGGAACAGCCGCTGATGTAGCTGGAACAGCTAAAGGATATTCATATGGTCCAGCTTTTAAATTTGAATATGTATTGCTGGTGCCGGTCAAAGGCAAAAATATTAAAATTACGTTTGATGATTGGATTTTCATGCAGGATGATCGTGTGGCAATAAACAGAGCGACAATGACTAAATTTGGAATTAGAGTAGCAGAATTAACCGTAATGTTTGTAAAAGATTGATATGTTTGAGCTTCCTAAATTAGATTACAATAATTCAGCTCTTTCTCCAATAATGTCAGAGCAAACTTTGGATTTACATCATGGCAAACATCATCAAACATATATTACAAATCTAAATAACTTTATAAAAGGTTCTGATTATGAAAAATTATCTTTGGAAGATATAATTAAAAAATCATCAAATGAAAAAAAAGCAGGAATATTCAACAATGCAAGCCAACATTGGAATCATAATCTTTTTTGGAAATGCATGAAACCTAATGGCGGAGGAAATGTTCCATCCAAGCTTGAAAGTAAGATTAAAGAAGATTTTGGAGGTTTTGAAAAATTTAGGGAGGAATTTATTAATGCTGGAGTTACTCAGTTTGGATCTGGATGGTGTTGGTTGTCTTTAAAAGAAGATAAGCTTGTAGTAACTAAATCACCTAATGCTGAAAACCCAATAATTCATAATATGAAACCTATATTAGGTTGTGATGTGTGGGAGCACTCTTATTACTTAGATTACAGAAATAAAAGACCAGCTTATTTAGAAAATTTTTTTGATAAATTAATTAATTGGGAATACGTTAACTCTCTTCTTTAATTATCGTTTAACAAGTTTATCAACTAAAAATAAATAAAGTTTATAAGGTAATATTCTTAAAAATTTTAAAGTTAAAGTTAATCCTTTTGGGAAATGAATTTCAAAAGCATTTCCTTTCACTAAGCCATTATAAATTTTTTCTGCGGCATATTCAGGAGTTTTTAAAAATGGCATAGGAAACTCATTTTTATCGGTCAAAGGAGTTTTGATGAAACCTGGTGATACAACTGATACCCTCACTCCAAATTTTTTAAAATCAAAGTAAATACTTTCGCTAAAATTAGTTAGAGCAGCTTTTGAAGGACCATAACCGCTTGAATTTGGCAGACCTCTATAACCTGCTATCGAAGAAACTATCGAAATGTGTCCAGAATTCTTATTTTTAAAATAATCTTCAACAACTTTTACACAATCAATAACCCCTAAAAAATTAACGTTAATTACATTTTTAATTTTATCTGGATCTATATTTTGCTCATCTTTTGGTTCGTAAGTTCCACTAGAGAACAAACAAATGTCAATATCACCAAAAGTATTTAAAACATCTTTAAAAACATTATTTATTTGGGATTTGTTCGTAACATCTAGAGGAAATGAACTTATGTTGTTATGTTCAGCCAACTCATCCAAAAGTTCTTTTCTTCTTGCAGATACAGCAACTTTCCATCCCTCGTTAGCAAATTTTTCAGCAACTGCCTTTCCAATTCCGCTACTTGCACCTGTAATCCATATTTTTTTCTGATTTTCAGACATAAATTAGTTATACCTTAATTTATGACTAAGAATAAATACTTATCTCTTACATTCATTCTTTTAATAACATTTTTGGCATCTGGAATTGGTGGATTTACTACTGCTACTTTTAAAGAGCCTTGGTATTCTCAGATAATTCTTCCAAGTTTTAATCCTCCTAGCTGGGTGTTTGGACCTGTATGGACAGTTTTGTATATCTTAATGTCAGTAGCAATTTGGCGTATTTGGATAAACTACTATGATAATAAAACTTTAAATTTATATTTTTTACACCTCTTTTTTAATATGATTTGGAGTATTATTTTTTTTGGTTTTCATCAAATAGGACTAGCATTACTAGATTTAGTTTTAATTCTCATATTTATAGTTCTCTTAATGAAAATTTATTTTTTGAAGGATAAGATTAGTTTTTCTTTGATGGTTCCTTACTTTTTATGGAGCAGTTACGCTTTAGTATTAAATTTTAATATTTTTATTTTAAACTAAATTAAGCTATACACACGCATGAACTACAATAAAACTTTTAATTTTTTAAAATCTTTACCAGCTAAACTAAATTCATTTTACAAAAAAAAATCAAAATCTGGAATTATAGTAAATAACAAATCAAAAAATAAGAAAGATTTTGATCCGGTAACTAATTTTGATAAATCTTTTGAAAAATATATAAGATCGTTAATTCTAAAAAAATTTCCTAAAGATTCTATTATCGGAGAAGAGTTTGATGATAAAAAGTCTGATAATCATTTTCAATGGTCAATCGATCCGATAGATGGAACAAGAGCTTTTGTTATTGGAGCACCGACTTGGTCAAACTTAATAGGCCTTTCTTTTAACGAAAAATCAAAAGTTGGTTTAGCAAATTTTCCAGAATTAAAAAAATTTTATTTAAATGATCAAAAAAAATCCTATATTTTCAAAAATAATAAAAAAAAAATTCTCAAATCTTCTAATAATAGCAATTTAAAAACAATTAAAATTATCGGAAACTTTCATGGAACCTTAAGCTATGAAAGGCAAAGAAAAGTTATAAAGAAATTTGGTTGGTCATTTAGGCTAGCTGGGTTTGATGCTTTAAATTATTGTTTATTAGCTGAGGGAACAGTAGATGCTGTGATAGAAGCTAATTTAAAGCCTTATGATATTTTACCTTTAATACCCATCATCAAAAACTCAGGCGCAATTGTAACTAACTGGAAAAATGAACCCGCAGAAATAGGAGGTAATATTATTGCTTCATCCAATAAAGCTTTACATAACAAGATTCTAAGATTACTAAAACCTTTTACAAAAAAATGATTAATTTATTTATAAATAGAGTTTTTAGAGCTATCAAAATAGATATAGATCTTTACGAAGAAGTTGAAAAAGATAAAAAAGCGACTTTTCAAGCAGGTATTGTAGTTGTGTTATCAAGTCTTGCTGCCGGCGTTGGATCTTTGCATTTGGGAGCTTCAAATTTTCTAATTGCTCCTGCACTTTCTCTTTTAAGCTGGTATGTGTGGGCTTATATAATTTATTTTGTTGGCGTAAAACTTTTTGGGGATACAAAAACCAAAAGTGATCACGGTGAACTTTTAAGAACAATTGGGTTCTCAAGTGCACCTGGATTAATTAGAGTCTTTGGAGTCACACCAGAGTTAATGACAGTAACATTTGTTGGTTCAGCGTTCTGGATGCTTGCTTGTATGGTTGTTGCAGTAAAATCTGCGTTAGACTACGATAGTCTTTGGAAAGCATTTGGAGTTGTAATAGTTTCTTGGCTAGTACAGGCATTCTTTTTATTCTTAATAATTATTTTATTTAAAGGTATCTAAAGCGGAAAAATTCTTTTTGAAAGGTTGCAACTGTTACAAATTTTGTAGCTATGCATAATTAAGTTTTGTTTTACACTTTCGTCTTCTTCTCTGCATTCTTCGCAAATATTATCTACAGTATCTTTGTTATCGTCTATGACAATATGATCATCGTTTTTCATAAATATTAATATATCATTAAAACATGAAAAAACATTTATTTGTGATATTAATTTTTTTAATAAGTACGTCTGCTCAATCAAAAAATTTTAAAAAAGTGTATTTTGCTGGAGGATGCTTTTGGTGTATGGAGGAGTCTTTTGATGGAGTAGAGGGTGTTATATCAACAGTTTCAGGTTATTCAGGTGGGCACTTAAAAAATCCTTCTTACCATGATGTAATTTATAAAGATACAGGCCACGTAGAAGCTTTAGAAATAACTTATGATCCAAACAGAGTAAACTATGAAAAATTACTAAATATTTTTTGGAGAAATATAGATCCCTTCGACTCAGAAGGTCAATTTTGCGACAAAGGCATGAGTTACAGATCAGTAATTTTTTATCAAAATCAACTAGAAAAAGAATTTATTGATAAATCCTTTAAAAATTTAGAAAAGAAATTTGATAAAAAAATTGTCACTTTAGTATGGAAATTTGAGGAATTTTATCAAGCAGAAGATTATCACCAAGATTATTATGAAAAAAATTTTATTCGTTATCTAATGTATAAAAATGCGTGTAAAAGAGAAGATACCTTGAGAGAAATATGGAATTGAAAAAAATAATTTTAGCAATTTTTTTTGTGGGTTTCGTTAGTTCAGCAAATGCAGAAATGATTAAACCAGCTGAAAATTTATCTGCTTATGATGTTATTAAAATACAATTAGATGCTTTGAAAAATAATGATGATAAAGATAACGGCATAAAACAAACATGGATATTCGCTCATCCTGAAAATAAAAAAATGACTGGCCCATATCCCAGATTTAGAATTATGCTCTACGATGTACATTATAGAATCCTGTTAAACCATTTTTCACATAAAATAGATTTAATTACGAATACCGAAAATAAATTTGTTTATGGCGTAAAAATTTTAAGCGATGAGAAGCAACAATTTTTTTATGAATGGCATGTAAGCAAAGGTAATGAAGAAAATTGTATAAATTGTTGGTTCACTACAGCAGTTTCAATGCCACTTGATCAAGGAAATTCAATTTGAAACGACCACCTTTTGCTATTCGATACTTAATTATTGGCGCAATATTAGTAGTGCCACCAATACTTAGCACTCATTATGGAACAATATATTTAGGTAAGCATAATGGCGTACTTCTTGGTTTTTGTGTAGGGATAGTTTGTGTATCTTTTGCGTGTTGGAAGCTTTTTATTGATGAGTGGAGGGATGACGAGGACTAATGAAATTCGAAATCTCAAGAGACGGAGCCTTAAAACAGCTTGATGCTTTTATAAACAGTGAGTTAGTAAATTATAGTTTTAAAAGAAATTTTGATTTAGGGCCAAAAGATAAATCAAATGTATCTTGTTTATCACCTTACATCTCTCACAGATTAATAACTGAGTATGAAGTTGCAAAAAAAGTTTTAGCAAAGTTTCCATATCAAAAAGTTGATAAATATATACAAGAAATATTTTGGAGAGTTTATTGGAAAGGTTGGTTAGAACTTAGACCTCAGGTTTGGACTGACTTTATAGAAGATTTAAAAGGATTGAAGGAAGATGACAATTATAAAAAAGCAATCAATGGTGAAACTCAAATTGAATGTTTTAATGATTGGGTGAAAGAGCTTAAAGAAAATAATTATTTACATAATCATACACGAATGTGGTTTGCTAGCATTTGGATATTTACTTTAAATCTACCTTGGCAAAAAGGTGCAGAATTCTTTATGAAACATTTATTTGATGGTGATGCTGCTTCTAACACATTGAGTTGGAAATGGGTTGCTGGACTTCAAACAAAAGGAAAGCACTATGTTGCTCAATCATGGAACATAAGCAAGTTTACTAATAATAAATATAAGAATGTTAAATTAAATGAGAACGCTTTACCTTTAATTGATAAAAGAGAATATAAATTAAATCCACTTAATTTTATTACAGAAGATAATTCAAATGAAAATTTATTACTATTTGAAAACGAATTAATTTTAGAAAATAAAAATTTAAAAAAATATAAAAATATTTACTTAGTTTTATTGAGTAATGATGCACGAAGAATAAAGCTTGGACAAAAGGTACTAGATTATAAATCAGAAATAATTAATGACCAAAAAAAAAGATTTGAAGATTTACAAATCATAGACGAGGTAAAATTTCAAACTCTGGCAGATGAAATTAACTCATTTGATGTTGTTCATCCATGCATTGGAGAGAATTTCTCTTTTTTAAATTCCATAAGAAAAAAGCGAAATTTAGAATTAAACTTCGTTTTAAGTGAGGAAGATAAATTTTCTTGGCAGTTTTCTAACAAAGGATTTTTTAATTTTAAAAACAATATTCCTAAAATTTTGACTAATTTTAATTTACAATAATTTATTTAGAGGAACACCTCTTTGAACAATATTTTACTTTGTCCCAATTAAGCCTCCATTTTTTTCTCCAAGTAAAAGGTTTATTACAAACTGGACAATTTTTTTTGGGTAAATTAGCTTTTTTCATTTTTCAGAAGGTGTTTATTTTTTATAAATAGAAAATAAGCTACAATCTCATAGAAAATATTTAATATGAAAAATAGAGGCTTAATTTTAAATATTTTATATAAAAAATTATATTTAGGAACATTTTTCCAAATTATTAAAAAAGACTCTGCTCCATCAAATACTCTACCGTCTTGTATAACATGCATTCTTCTTAAAAGTTCTTTATACGATTTTGAGGTAACTTTCTGAGCTTCTTCATTATTAGTTACATCTATCCATTCCACACTGTTATCACTATATTTTTTGTAATGATTGATTTCTGCTCTACAAATATTACATGAATTGTTAAAAAAAACTTTAACCATTAGTATTTTCTTTTATAAAATTATTGGCGGCTTTAAAAATTCTTGTTTTTCTCTCTTTATTCATTTTTTCAGAAATTCTAACCATCATTGCAAGACGTGGATTTTTTAAAAAAAATTTTTTATGTCTATCTATAAATTTCCAATATAATCCGTCCATTACATCACACCAAGGACCTTTTTTAAAATGCATCATTTTAAGAAAATAACTAGATCCACAAATATAAGGTTTAGTTGCAAATATTCCGCCGTCACTAAATAATCCCATCCCATAAACATTTGGCGCCATTACCCAGTCAGATGAATCTACGAACATTTCCATAAACCATTTGTAAACTTGTTTAGGATTTATCTCACAAAGATTCATAATGTTTGCTAATATCATTAGTCTTTCTATATGATGTGACCAGCCGTAGTTTTTAGCATTATTGATTGCATGATCTAAAGGATCCAAACCAGTATTTCCGTCATACCAAGATTTTTTCATTTTTCTTTTATGATTAAAAAAATTAGTGTTATCTAATCGTTGATCATAGTTTTGGTAAATTCCTCTCATAAATTCTCTCCAACCTATAATCTGTCTAATATAACCTTCTAAGGAATTCATAGGTACTTTATTTTCAATCTTCCTTAACTTCTCTATTATCTCTTCTGGGGCTATTAAACCTATGTTTATAAGTGGACTTAGAGCGCTATGAAAAACAGTATTTGATTTATCTGTTACAGCATCCTCATAATCCCCAAAAAGCTTTATTCTCTCTTTCAAAAACTCATCTAGCCATTTACTTGCGTCTTTTCGAGTTGTTGGAAACCAAAACTTCTCTGTATTTCCTGGATGATCTTTAAAATTAGAATTTATAAATTTTTTTAAAGTATTGGTTTCCTTTGTCTCTTTTACCTTAGAAATTACGGGAACTTTAATAGTATTCGGAAGTTTTTTTCTATTTTCTTCATCGAAACTCCATTTGTTTCCTTTTGGAGTTCCATTTTTATTCATTAATAAATTCATTTTTGTTCTTACAATTTTATAAAAATTTGCCATGAAAGGCCGTTTATTTTTAGAAAGGTAATCTTTAAATTCTTGTCTCTCCATTAAAAACATTGGAGATCTAACTTGATTAATCTTAAGTGAATTTTTTTTTCCTAAATTCAATATTCTTTTTTCAAAAAATTTATCCTCAATTTCAAAAAAGGTAATTTCTCTTATCTTTTTTTCTTTAATAGTCTTTTCTAATTTTTTTTCGTAGGTTAATTTAAAATCTTTATTTACATCTTTATATATTAAATTAAAATTTTTTGATTTAAGCTCTTCCTTAAATGATCTCATTGAAGATAAAAATAATAGTATTTTTAGTTTGTGGTGTTTTTCAAAGGTGCACAAACCATAGTCTTCTGCCATAAAAAAAGTATGGTCTTTATAATCAGAGAGATATTTTGGGTTAAAAAGTTGATTTCCTAAAATTATAAAAAGCTTCATAACTAATAAAATACATATTTTATAAAGATATTACACGCGTCATTATTTGCATGTAAATAAGCTTTAATAATGTTATTTTTAATTATGAAAAAAGTAATTTTGGGAGCAACTGGATCAATTGGTTCTTCTTTAGCAAAAAAATTAGTTGACAGTGGGGAAGAGGTTCACTTAGTTGGAAGAGACGAGTCAAGTTTGTCAGAGTTAGCAAAAAATTTAAACTCAACATTCACTGTCTGTGATGTTTTAGAAGAGAACTTTTCTGAAAAAATACTAAATGATTTAAAAGATGAGCCAATTAATGGCTTAGCTTTTTGCGTAGGATCAATTGATTTAAAACCATTAAAGCTGACAAAAAAAAGTGACTTCATGCAATCATTTAATTTAAATCTTATATCCGCAACAGAGGTAATTAAAACTTTAGCTGATAATTTAAAAAAAAATAAAGGTTCAGTTGTTTTATTTTCAACAGTAGCAGTAAAACAAGGCTTTCCAAATCATGCAATAGTTTCATCAGCAAAAGGTGCTATAGAGGGTCTGACTTTAGCTTTAGCAGCTGAGTTCGCACCTAATGTGCGAGTTAATTGTATTGCACCTAGTTTGACGAACTCCAAAATTTCAAATTTTTTACTTAAAAATGAAAAAGTAGCCGAAGGTATTGCCAAAATGCACCCATTGAAAAGAATAGGTGAAGGTGGAGACTCTGCATCGGTTGCAAAGTTTCTGCTTACAGATGAAAGTTCTTGGATAACTGGTCAAATATTAGGTGTTGACGGAGGTAGATCATCTGTCGCATAACAATTTATCTTAAATCAATTAAGTAAGTATTATGAAAAATTTAATTATATTAATAATAACCGTTCTATTAAGTACTAACCTAATGGCCGCAGGAAGCGACGGAGGTAGTGGTGATAATAGTGGTGGAGAAGATGTTGCAAAGTCAAATTATAAACAAGCAGTAAGTTTTATAAAACGAGCGGGCAAACTCGAAAAAAAGGATAAACAAGAAAAAGCAAAAAAACTATACTCGCAGGCATTTAGTAAATTAGAAAAAGCACTTAAAGCTGACAAAAAAAACCCTGATATTTTAAATTATATGGGTTTCACATCAAGAAAAGTTGGAAAATTTGAACAAGCTGAAAAGTTTTATCTCAAAGGCCTAAGAATAAAACCTGATCACAATGGTATAAATGAATATCTTGGAGAACTCTATGTTCAAACTAATAGAATGGATAAAGCTAATGAAAGACTGGAAGTTCTTAAAGGATGTAACTGTGATGAATACCAAGAGCTTGAATTAATTATAAAAACACGTGGATCAAAGGTTTATTAATATCTAAGATTATTTAAACCTAAAAAAATAAGCATTTTTTATTTTTTCAAAAATACTCCTATTATCTCCAAATTTAGGCTCATCAACACCTGGTCTTCTCTTCCATCGTGCATAAAAATATTTTGTTCTTTTAAAAAAGCTATTATCCTCGGTATAGTAATAGGCAGCTATAGATTTTCTTCCTATTTCCTTTGGACATTTAATTGGATCTGGAAAACCATGATTAGACTCTGTATCGGTTCTGAATATAACGCAATGATTTAAATTAGGAAAGACTTTTAAAAAGTTAGATTTCATATTTTGATCCCATAATTCTAATGCTCCATTCCATTCTTCTCTCCAATTTTCATTAAGATAAACCAAAACATTTAGTCTCCTTTTAAGATTTTTTTTTCTTATATAAACAAAATCAGAGTGAACCTTTAGATAACCGCCATTTCTCGACTCATGCATACCACCTCCAAAAAGTGTGGGGTCAGGAATTAAATTTTTAAGTTTAAATTTTTCCTCTAAGACTCTTATAAATAAAGGAGAATTTAAATAATCTATAACAACTTTAACTTCTTTTGGAAATTTTTGATACTCACCAAGAACTCGTTTTGTTTTTTGAAAAAGAACATCTTTACTTATTAACTCTTCGTCAGGAAACTTAAACTGTGAACTTACTAATTTTGCATATTCGTAGGGTAGAAAATTCTTTACGAAACAATGACCATAAGGTTCGTTTTTAACACTTAAGATTTTATGATGTTGATCTGATAATTTTTTAAAATCCAGCATTTAACTTAAATCTATTGCATGCTTTTTCAATATATTCAACGGTATTAATTCTAAGGTTTTAATATTTGTTTTTTTAAGATAAACAGAGCAAGCTACCTCTTCCTCTATAGCTCTCGCGAACCAAGAGGCGCAAACGCACCAATGATCACCATCTTTTAACCCAGGAAAACCAAATTCTGGATGAGGTGTAATTAAATCATTGCCTACTTTCTTTGACCAAAGTAAAAATTTATCTGTTACTTTTGCACAAACTGTGTGTACCCCTCTATCATTTTTATCTGTATTACAACATCCATCTCTAAACCAACCTGTTAATGGATCATTAGAGCAAGGTTCTAAAGGCTCACCAAAAACATTTTTTTGAATTTCATTACTCATTTTGAAAAAACATTAGCAATTTTTTTATCTATTTCCAGATTAAATGAAAAGGATCTTCTTTCTCCACTTGCTTTAAATGGATATGCTGTATGCATCAAATAATGTGGAAAAAGAATTACATCTCCTTTTTTTGGTTGATGGTTGTAAATACTATCACTTAAAAACATTTTATTTCCATTTATAAAATCAATTGTGCCGTCGATTTTTGATTTTTTATAGCCCTTTGAAACAAATTTCGGAATTTTTAAGTAACCTACACCAGATATGTGTCCATCGTGGTAATGTATTGGATTATACTCATTGTCAAATTGTCTTACTATCCAAAAATTTTTAATTGAAATTTTTTTTACTTTTTTTCCAATAGTTTTAAAAATATATTTTTTTACCTTATTAGATATTACTTTTTCTAAATTTTTTTTTACAAAAGACTTCGGCAATTGAAATTCCTGTTTGACCTGTCCGACTAATTTTTTTGAATAATCGAGCTTTCTCAATAATTTTTTCTTTTTTAAAATTTGATCAACTTCATTATTAATTCTTTTAATTAATTTATTTGAAAATTTTAATTTAGCTATCTTTGGGCCAAAAGGACTAATAACTTTCATAATTACAATTTTGTAGGGTTCGGCTGCCCTTTATAAACCTTTTCAGGATCAAATTTTTTTTCTTTTTCTTTAAATTCTAATTCAATCGCCTCAGAATTTTCAATTTTTCCTAAAGGTATTGATCTGTAAAAGCATGATTTATATCCTACATGGCAGCTTGATCCGTTTCCTATATCTACTGACATCCACAATGCATCCTGATCATCATCTATTCTTAGATCAATAACTTTTTGCACAAAACCGCTTGTTTTTCCTTTGTGCCATATATCTTTTCTAGATCTACTCCAATAATGAGCTTCTTTAGTTTCAATTGTTTTTTTTAGAGCCTCTTCATTCATGTAACCATGCATTAATAATTCACCGGAGCCACTGTCAGAGGTGGTTACTGGAATAAGTCCATCTTTATCAAATTTAGGACATAGAAATTTTCCTTCTTCTACCTCAAAAATGCTTTTTCTCTTTTTGAACATGAGGGTAAAATAATGAAAAAAAGACAAAATAGCAATTTGCATTAATCAAATATGTCCTATAAAACCTTGTAACAATGAAATTAGTTAAAGACGCAGATAAAACATCCTCAAAAAAGCCTGAAGTTTCTGACAAACAGGCCGAAGAGGCATTTAAAACTATTCTTAAGTGGATAGGTGAAGATCCACATAGAGAAGGTCTTGTTGAGACACCAAAAAGAGTAATTAAAGCATTTAAGGAATATTTTAAAGGTTATCATCAAGATGCTGAAGCTGATTTATCTAAAACATTTGGAGATGTTGAGGGTTATGACGATATGGTGGTAGAAAAAAATATCACACTTGAAAGTCATTGTGAGCATCATATGGCACCTATAATTGGAGTGGCACATGTTGCTTATATTCCTGACAAAAAGGTTGTAGGCTTAAGCAAGTTAGCGAGAACGGTAGAAATATTCTCCAAAAGACTTCAAACTCAAGAAAGACTTACAATGCAGATCGCTAAAACTTTAATGAATTCATTAAACGCGAAAGGTGTAGCAGTTACAATTGATGCTGCTCATCAATGTATGACTATGAGAGGTATTAAAAAAGAGAGAGCAACAACGGTTACTAACTATTTTTTAGGTTCTTTCAGAGAAGACTTGGGTATTCAAAATAGATATTTAAGATATATTAAAAAATAAATGTCTCAAAAATTTAAAGCCGTAGTAATAGATAATCAAAACGAAAAATTTACAAGAGAAATAAAAGAAATCGACACAAGTCATCTTAAAGATGGAAACGTTTTAGTCAAAATAGATTATTCAAGTCTTAATTATAAAGATGCATTAATTTTAAATAATGGAGGCAAAATTGTAAGAAAATTTCCTTTTGTGCCAGGTATAGATTTTTCAGGCACCGTAGTTGAGAGTGAAGATAATAAATTTAAAAAAGATGATAAAGTAATTTTAACTGGATTTAGGGTAGGAGAAGCTTACTTTGGGGGCTTTGCTCAATACGCTAAAGTTGATGCTAACTTTTTAATTAATATACCGAAAGATTTAGATGCTCATAAATCTATGATGCTCGGCACAGCAGGTTTTACAGCTCTTCTATGCTCTTTTGCAGTTAAAGCTAAAGAGGAATTGTTGTTAGGTGAAAAAGTAAAAGATGTTCTGGTAACTGGCGCCACAGGTGGTGTTGGAAGTATTGCTGTAATGATCCTATCTAAAATGGGATATGATGTTCATGCCGTAACAGGAAAAAAAGATAAAAATGATTATTTAAAAGGATTAGGTGCAAAAAACATTATAGACAGAAAAGAATTTGAGGGAGAAAGTAAACTTTTAGAAAAAGGAGTATGGGACGGAGTAGTTGACACTGTGGGCGGAGCTGCTTTAACAAAAATATTTGCGCAAACAAAGCCTGGTGGAATTGTAGCTGCGTGTGGAAATGCAGGAGGAATTAAAATCAACACAAATGTGATGCCTTTTATAATCAGGGGAGTTAAATTATGGGGCATCGATTCATCCGGTTCCTCAATAAAACGTAGGGAGTTTGTCTGGGGCGAAGCAGCCAAATTGATCGATTTTTCTAAGGTTCAATCATTTACCAAAGAGCTATCCTTTACAGAACTTTTAGATACTTTTCCTAAACTTCTCAAAGGCGAGTTTTCAGGAAGAGCTATAGTAAATCCAAATAAATAAACTATAATCATTAAAATAATGGATTGGGATAAATTAAAAATTTTTCATACAGTTGCTGAGGCATCGAGTTTTACTAAAGCTTCAACTATATTAAACTTAAGCCAATCAGCTATTAGTCGCCAAATACAAGGTTTAGAAAGCGATCTAAAAGTCCAGTTATTCGAACGTCACGCTAGGGGATTAGTTCTTACAGAAAACGGCGAGTATCTTTTTAAATCAGCGCATGAAATCATTTCAAGGCTTAAAGATGTTGAGTCAAATTTAAGCGGTCAAAAAGATAAGATAAATGGAAAATTAATTGTTACTACTGTCGTGAGTTTTGGAACCACATGGTTAACTCCAAGAATAAAAGAATTTATGGATCTTAATCCTGGTATTGAAATTGAATTAATATTTGACGATAGAGAACTTGACTTAGCTACTCGTGAAGCTGATGTAGCTATTAGGATGAGAAGACCAAAACAACTAAATTTAATACAGAAAAAATTTGTAGATTTTAATTATCATATTTATGGTTCAAATGAATATTTAGAAAAAAATGGTTATCCAAAAACTCTTAAAGATTTAGATAAGCATAAGTTCATCACTTATGGCAAAGGTGCTCCTTCACCTGTTTATAATCCTGATTGGGTATTAAAAGTTGGATCAAAAGATGGAAAAAAAAGAAAATCTTTTATGAAAGTTAATAGTGTTTATGGTTTGTTGCTTGCAGTTCAAAGCGGAGCGGGTTTAGCTGCTCTTCCAGATTATATAACTCATAACGTCAGTGGTATCACTAAAGTTTTACCAAACGAACCAGGTAAGCCAACGGAAACACATTTTGTGTATCCATTATCATTAAAAAATAATGCAAGACTTATAGCTTTCAGAAACTTTTTATTTAGTAAAGTTAACGAATGGAAATTTTAATCTCTTTTATAATACCTTTCATAATACTACTTACAGTTGTAGTATTTATCCATGAATATGGCCATTATTATTATGCTAAGAAGTATGGTGTAGGAGTTACAGACTTTTCTATTGGCTTTGGTAAAGAAATATTTGGGTTTAATGACAAATCTGGAACAAGATGGAAATTCTGTGCAATTCCTCTGGGTGGGTATGTAAAATTTTTTGGCGATAGAAATGTTTTTAGCCAAGCAGAGCAAGAAGAGCTATTAAAAAAATATAGTAAAGAAGATCAAGAAAAATTATTTGTTGTTAAACCTTTATATCAAAGATCTATTATTGTAGCAGCTGGTCCATTTGCAAATTTTTTATTAGCAATATTTATTTTTGCATTTATTTACATGTTTGCTGGAAAAGATTTTACCCCAGCTCAAATACAGGAAGTTCAAATAGAAAGTCCTGCAGATGAGGCAGGCATTAAGTCAGGTGATATTATTAAATCGATTAATGGTAAAGATGTTAATAGTATTATGGAAGTTTCCGCTTTCATTAATTCCTCTTCATCAGAGATAATTGATATCGTCATATTAAGAAATGACAGTGAAATTACATTTTCTGTAAAACCTGAGGTAATTAAAGGGGAGGATTCTTTGGGTAATAAAGCAAATAAAAAGATTATCGGTATAAAAATAGCCCCTTTAAATGATGAGATTAATAGAGAAAGATTAGGCCCAGCCACTGCCTTACTTTATGCGTTTAAAGAGACTTGGTTTGTAATTGACGCTTCTTGGAATTTTATTATTTCAATGTTTAAAGGTACTGGTGATACTTCTCAATTAGGCGGCCCTATCAAAATAGCTAAAATTACAGGACAAGTGGCTAAACTAGGTTTAATAGCCTTCCTAAGCATTATGGCTTACATATCTATTAGTTTGGGCTTTATAAATTTGTTACCAATCCCTATGTTAGATGGCGGACACTTGATGTTTTACGCTTTTGAGAAGGTTTTAGGCAGACCTTTAACTCAAAGGACCCAGGAGGGTTTTTTCCGAATCGGTCTTTTTTTATTACTTTCTTTAATGTTTTTTACAACATTTAATGATTTAAGAGATTTAGGCTTATTTTAAGCCATTTTTTTATTCAAAAAAGTCAATAAAATCAATACTTTTTGGGCACACAATATATTGTGTTGATATTTACGTGAAACACCAAAAAAATGTTGATTTTATTGGATTTTTATAGAGATTATAAATAACTAAGGGGCAAAAATGAATAAAAAACAACTAGTAGCAAAAATATCGTCCACACTGGGTCAAAGCAAGGCTGATGCAGAAAGAACTTTTGATTCAATAACGACTATTATTTTAGATGCTTTAAAGAATGACGATACTGTAAAAATAGCTGGTTTTGGTACTTATAAAGTAGCAAAAAGAAAAGCTAGGGTAGGAAGAAACCCAAGAACAGGTGAGTCAATTCAAATTGCTGCATCTCAAAAGGTTAAGTTTTTACCCGCTAAAAGCTTAAAAGAAATGTTTAATAGATAAAACTTCTTATTTAGCCCTTATTTGAAAATCTCAAATAAGGGCTAACTACTTGCAAAAATTGCATAGCTCAAATTAAGACAATTCAATTCTTTTTCAATAGCTAAAACCCTATAACGCACGCTTAACAAGGGAGTTAGTTATGAAAAAATACTTAGGATACTTTTTTGCAGGTACAGCCATATACTTTGGTTTTGCAGGTCTTGGATATGCCGAGACTACAGTGTCTGCAGAAGTACAATACATTTTTAATACCCTATTATTTTTAATGTCAGGTTTCTTGGTCATGTGGATGGCCGCAGGTTTCGCAATGTTAGAGTCAGGATTAGTAACATCAAAATCTGTATCAGCAATCTGTGCTAAAAATATAGGTTTATATTCAATCGCCGGAGTAATGTTCTGGTTGGTTGGTTACAATTTAGCTTACGGTATTCCAGAAGGCGGATATATAGGTTCATTTACACCATGGAGTGACAATTCATCATTAGAGACAGGATATTCTGATGGTTCTGATTGGTTCTTCCAAATGGTTTTCTGTGCAACTACAATGTCAATCGTATCTGGTACATTAGCTGAAAGAATTAAGATCTGGCCATTTTTCTTATTTGCCGCAATTTTAACTGGTATTATATATCCAATTTCAATGGGTTGGCAGTGGGGTGGCGGATGGTTATCGGTAGCTGGATTCTCAGACTTTGCTGGTTCAACTTTAGTACATGCTGCTGGAGGAGCTGCGGCTCTTGCAGGTGCAATCGTATTAGGCGCTAGAAGTGGCAGATTCTCAGGAAAAGGTGAGGCAAAACCGATGGCACCATTTGCTGCATCATCAATTCCGTTAGCAACACTAGGAGTATTTATACTTTGGTTAGGTTGGTTCGGATTTAATGGTGGATCTCAGTTAGCTTCTGGAACGCTAGAAGACGTTTCAGCAGTAGCAACAATTTATATCAATACGAACTTAGCTGCAGGTGGTGGTGTATTAGCTGCTGCAACAGTATCAAGAGTTATCGGTGGAAAAACTGACGTTGTAATGATGCTAAACGGCGCAATTGCTGGATTAGTAGGTATTACCGCAGAACCATTAACACCAAGTCCGTTAGCTGCAATCTTCATTGGAGCAATAGCAGGAGTATTAATGTACTTCTCAACAAAACTATTGTTCAAAATGAAAATTGATGACGTAGTTGGAGCCATCCCAGCACACTTAGTGGCTGGAGTATGGGGTACATTAGCAGTGCCACTAACTAATGGAGATGTTACTTTCGGAGCACAATTCCTAGGAACTATCTCAGTTGTGGTATTCGTATTCATAGTCTCGTTTATTGTTTTCCAAATTATCAAAAGTACAATTGGATTAAGAATAAGCAAGGAAGCTGAAAGACTAGGAACTGACAAAGCAGAAGTCGGTGTAATAGCTTACGGTATCAGAGACTAATTAAAATTCCCTCCCTCGTTAGTTGGGAAAATTATAAGGCCTGGTTCGGATCCCCCGTCCAGGCCTTATTTATTTTACAAAGCTCTTATGCATTATATTCATGCTTCAAATCTCTGAAATTTGATATCAAATCTTCAAAAAAAAAGGGGGAAACATGAAAAAATTAACTTTCATTTTATTAGGTTGTATTTCTGCTCTACTAATCAGCTCTCAAAGCTTTGCAGAAACTACAATGTCTCAAGAAGGGCAATATATTTTTAACTCGTTAGGGTTTTATATAGGTGGAGTGCTAGTAGCTTTCATGGCAGCAGGTTTCTGCATGCTTGAGAGTGGATTAGTTACAACAAAAAGTGTATCGACAATCGCCGCGAAAAATATAGGTAAATTTGCTATATGTTCACTGATATTTTTCTTGGTAGGCTATAATTTGGCTTATGGCGTGCCGGAGGGAGGCTACGTAGGCTCATTTACGATTTGGACAGATTCTTCTAACGCTGAAACAGGTTATTCAGGTTACTCAGACTGGTTCTTTCAAACGATGTTCGTATGCGCGACAGCTTCCATAGTGTCTGGAGCAGTTGCAGAGAGAATTAAGATCTGGCCATTCTTTATTTTTGCAGCAATTATGGCAGGCGTGATTTACCCAATTTCTATGGGTTGGCAATGGGGAGGCGGCTGGTTAGCTAGCGGCGGATTCTCTGATTTTGCTGGATCAACTTTAGTTCATGGATGCGGAGGTGCCGCAGCATTAGCTGGAGTAATTGTTTTAGGTGCTCGTGAGGGAAGATTTGGCAGGAGAGGTGAAAAAAGATCAATGCAACCTTTTGCGGCTTCAAGTATTCCATTAGTAACACTCGGAACTTTTTTACTTTGGTTTGGATGGTTTGGTTTTAATGGCTTTAGTCAATTAGCTATGGGTACTTTTGACGATGTTAATGCAATATCAAAAATTGCAGTCAACACTCATTTAGCAGGTGCAGCTGGGACTTTTACTGGTGCTGCGATTACAAGATTGATTGGCGGAAAAACTGATATTGTAATGATGCTTAATGGTGCGTTAGCCGGATTAGTTGCTATAACAGCTGAACCTCTAACACCTGGTCCAATTACAGCTATGTTCATTGGCTCTATAGGAGCAATTATAATGTATTTCGGTACAAAAATGTTAGAGAGCTATGGTTTGGATGATGTAGTTGGTGCCATTCCTGTACACATGTTTGCGGGAATATTTGGAACATTAGTTGTGCCTTTAACGAATCCAGATACATCTTTTGGAACTCAATTCATTGGTACTGCATCTGTATGTATATTCAGTTTTGTTCTTTCATGGATTACTTTCAGTTTTCTTAAATCAACTATAGGATTAAGAATTAGTAAGGCTGCTGAAAAATTAGGAACCGACAAGGCCGAAGTTGGTGTTTCAGCTTACTCTATAAGAGACTAAAAACTTAATAAAGGCCCGAGAAATCGGGCCTTTTACTCTTTGTTTTCCTCCCAAATACGCTTCCAGTCAATGTTAGGAGAAAGTCCAAATATAGAATTTATATTGGTAAAATGAACAGCAAGAGAGGGTATAGGTGATATACACAATTCTCTTTCATAAATTTCATGTAATGGTTTTTCAAAAGGTGCATGTTCTTTTTTACACATACTTAAATATTTCTCCCAATATTTTTCTATTATTAGTTTACTAGTTAAAAAGGTGCATAAAGTTTCATCCACTTTTCTCCAATGATAATTTTGTCCTAAAAAATTCTGAGTAATACCGGCCTTTGTATATAAATACGGGTAATCGCTCGGACATATAATTATCTCTTTATTTAATTGCGAGGCTATCCTTTCATATGTAAAAATCATTTCACTTATCGAATTACGTTGATGTAAATAATCATCTTCAACAAAATAAATCAAATCTTCACAATTTTTAGCTTCCAACAAAGACTGGTGAATATTGGCCATATTAGAAATTTGATTGGAGGATATATCCTGTCCCCTTTCATTTTTTTTTTCGATTTCTTTTTCAAATTTGGAAACATCTAAATTTATTAAATTATATTCTGTTTCAAATTTTTTAAAAATTGTTTCTATTTTTTTTAAATTTTCCTTTGAGGAATTATGATCAATAACTTTAAAACTAATTTTTAAATTTTTAAGCTGAGTGTTAGATTTTACAGAATACAATAACGATCTAATAGTTCTCAAAGTGTATTCAATTTTTTCCTTTTCAAAAAGCCTGTTTTTATTTTGAGTTAACATATTCACGCTAGTGCATGTTCTTACTATGATATCTAAAGATTTTACAGGTCTAGTTACTTTAACTATTCCTAATGGAAGATTAATAGAGTTTTTGCCAATACTAGTTGCTTCATCATTGATTTTTTTATTGATTGTAACTATCTCAAATGTATTTTGATCAATAATTTCAAACCCTAATATTCTGCATAATTTGATAAAGATTTTTTTTAAAAATCCTGTTTTTTTTGAATTTTGAAAATTTTTCATACTAGCAAAATATATATAATAGTTTAATTAGTTGATCTATGAGTATTAAATCTTCACAAAAATTGGTTGAAGAAGCCAACGAAATCATTGAAACACTAAGTCCATCGGAAATAAAGAGTCTTATTGAAAAAAATGAGATAACTTTAATTGATGTCAGGGACATCAGAGAACTTTGGAGAGATGGCACAATTGAAAATGCAAAACACATCCCAAGAGGTATGCTAGAATTCTGGTTAGATCCTAATAGCAGCTATTATCAAGAGAATAAAATTAAAGATACTAAAAAAATGGTTTTCTTCTGTGCAATGGGTTTTAGGTCTGCACTTGCTACTAAAGCACTAGTTGATATGGGTTTTAAAAATGTAGCTAATGCTAAAGGTGGATTTGATGCTTTAAAAAATGCTGGATTAAAAGTAGTCCAAAAAGATAAAAAATAAATTACTTACTAGCTTCTTTTAAAACAAATTCAATTCGATCTTGACCCCAAAAAATCTTGTTATTTGATATAAAAGTCGGAGCTCCAAAAACACCTTTCTCGTAAGCCTCACTTGTTCTTTTTTTAAGACTATCTTTAATTGAGGAAGATGTTGCTCTTAAAGCAAAAGTTTTAGGGTTAATATTTAAATTTTTTAATACTTTTTGAATAATATTATCATCATTCATATTAAGACCATCCTGCCAAATAGAATTAAAAATACTATCAATATAGTAACTTTTAAAATTATCTTCTTCAGCAACAAAGACACCTCTCATAAGATTTAATGTCCTTATTGGAAAATAAGAATTAAACTTAAAGATTATATTATTTCTTTCAGCAATTAATTTACAATCTCTAATCATGTGCCTTGCTTTCGCAGGTATAAAGGCAGGCGCTTTTATTCCATGTAAGTTATGTAATCCACCTAGTAGAATTGGTTTATACCTTACTTTTATTTTGGATTTATTTTCAATTTTAATAATTTCTTTATGTGCTAAAAATGAGTAAGGACTAACAAAATCAAAATAAAAATCAAATGGCTTAATCATTAAAACTTATTTTTTTTGCAAAGAAAATTCTGAAAAACCAATAAATTACAAGTCCGACTGGGCCTGTAAAATATGTTAAAATTAAACAAGGTATAGAAATAATTCTTGGAATGAAATATTTTAACGAATCTCTTGCTATCCAGGCCCCTGTGAATAGACTAATTGCGAGAAAATGAAGCCAAAAAATTAGTAATAAAGTTTCATTAGCAAACATAGAATACAAGCCATCTAAACCGTTATATAATTCAAATCCATCTAAAACATTATTATTCAAATAAAGATTGTAAGATAAATATCCATAAGCTGATGCTAAAAGTAACGGGACGATCACTGATTGAGTAAAAAAATTAGTTAAAGGATTATTTGGAAAAAAAATTAACAACAACCAAAAAGGAATAACACCCCAATTTGCAATTAAATAAATAGTTTCAGGATTTATTAATGCTATTAGATCATTTATCATAAAAATAATATAGTATATTACTTAAATGAATCCCACACCAAATAAAAATGATTTTGAAGATCTTACTACTCACTTAAAAGACTTAGCTTATTCCTATTTAGAAAAGTATAATCCTTCAAAACAGCAGCTTAAAGTTTATTTATTAAAGAAGTATTTAACAAAAATAAAAGGCAGTAAATCTAAAAAAGAGGTCACATCCATTATTGATAAAATTGTTAAAAATTTAGAAAATAATAAAATTATTAACGACGAGATGTATTCTGATTCAAAAGCAAGAACATTTTTGAGAAGAGGCTATTCTTTGAATAAAATTAATCAATCATTAAGAAGCAAAGGAATAGAAGATAAATATATTAAACAAACAATAAATAAAATTAAAGAAAATCAGATAGAACCAGATTTTGTTTCTGCTCTGAAACTTTGTAAAAGAAGACGAATTGGTCCTCTAAGGCCAGAGAGTAACAGGGAGCTATTTTACAAAAAAGATATGGGTATTTTAGCAAGAGGCGGATTTAGTTTTGATTTATCTAAAAGAGTGTTGGATCTTGATAAAAGTGAGTTTAACAAATTAATCAAAATTATCTGATTTTCTTTTTTTCTCCTCCTCTAGCAATATATCTAATTTTCTTTTTAATGCGTTTCTTACTAAAATAAAAAATATAACTCCAAAAAAAGTTACTGAAATTAAAATTATGAGTATAGTTTTAATCATTCAAATTCTCCGAGCGCTTGATCAATAAACTTGGATTCCTATAATCTTCTTTGCCGTATAAAAAAGGCTTTTCATCTAAAGTTTTAATTATTGCACCGGCGTTTTGTGCAACAGCGTGACCAGCGGCATAATCCCATTCACTAGCCCTTTCTCTAGCTGCGTAAATATCATATTCACCAGTGGCAATTACACAAAATTTATAAGAACTAGCCATTTTCACAATTGATGTAACTTTATGCTCTTTCAATTTATTCATAATAATATCAGATGGTTTTAGTACACTGGATAAAGCTACAATCTTACCTTTTGGTTGTTGTTTTTTACAATTTATTTTTCTCGTTTGATTTTTTTCAATTAAATAACTTTCCCCTGGAGCGTAACTAAAAAAAAGCCTATCTTTTCTGGGAACACCTACAAGCCCCAAAACTGGAACAGTATTGATAACTAATGCAGCATTAAGTGTGTACTCTTCTTTGCCTGCGATATATTCTTTTGTTCCATCAATTGGATCAATAAGCCAAAATATTTTTGATTTATTTTTAATATTTAGATTAACTGTTTCTTCAGAAATAATTGGAATATTTGGAGTTAGCTCAGATATTTTTTTTGAGATTAATTCGTTTACCCTTAAGTCACCATTACTTACAGGCGACCCATCTTCTTTAATTTCTATTTTTAACGTCTCTTTAAAAAGTTTTATTGACTCTTTTCCTGCAAAATTAAAGGTTTCAATTAGATCTTCTGCTATCCTTTTAAGCTCGGCTTCAGTCATTCTCTATTTTTTCCAATTTAACATTTTCAACATTTATTACTCTTTTTCCAAAATTTTCAAAATTCACTGTGACTTTATTACCAATAATCGATTGAACTTGACCAACTCCCCATTCATTATTCGCAGGGTTTCTAACATAATCACCTGGTTCAAAATCAATAAGCATTATGGAAAAAAAATATTAAATATACTATATACATTAAATTATGAATTCTCTAGGAATTAATAAAGCAAACAAAGATACAAAAGTAGTAGTCGCAATGTCCGGCGGTGTAGATTCATCTGTTGTTGCAGCTTTAATGAAAAAAGAGGGTTACGATGTTAGGGGTATTACTTTAAAGCTTTATGACGACTCTAAACAATCTAAGGAGGGAAGGCAGTGTTGTGCTGGACAAGATATAATGGATGCAAAAAGAGTTTCAGAAAAAATTAATATTAGTCATGAAATTCTATATTATCAAAAAAAATTCAAATCTGAAGTAATTGACTCATTTATAGATAGCTATGTAGCTGGCGAAACCCCTATACCCTGCGTTCAATGTAATCAAACAGTAAAATTTCGTGATTTATTTAAATATGCAAAAGATCAAAAAGCAGATGCACTAATTACAGGACATTATGTATCAAGATTTCAAAAAAATGGCCTTGCATCAATGTATAGAGCTAAAGATAGTATTAGAGATCAAAGTTATTTTTTATTTAGCACTACACAAGAACAACTAAATTATTTGAGATTTCCTTTAGGGGAAATAGATAAATCTGAAACAAGACTAATTGCCAAAAATTTAAATTTAAATGTTGCTGATAAGCCAGACAGCCAAGATATATGTTTTGTTCCTAATGGAGATTATAGTTCAGTTATAAAAAAATTTAGACCAGAATCTTTTCAAAAAGGAAAAATAGTTGATTTAGATGGAAAACAGATTGGTGAACATGAGGGCATAATTAATTTTACGATTGGACAAAGAAAAGGTATTAAAATTTCAAGTAAAAACCCTCTTTATGTAATAAATATTGATGCTGATAATAATACAGTTATTGTAGGAGATAAAACAAATTTAGAAATAAAAGAAATACAATTAAGAAATCTTAATATTTTAGCTCCACAAAAAGAATTTGAAAAAATTATTAATATAAAAGTCCGATCTACCGGAAGGCTCTTGAAAGCTAAAATAGATTTAAAAACTGATTTAGCTATTGTTAAAGTTTTAGATAAAGAAACTGGAATTTCTCCTGGTCAAGCATGTGTTTTTTATAATAAAGACGAATTTGGGGATAAAGTCTTAGGGGGAGGGTGGATTGATAGAACTTTCAACAATAATTTATCCACGTAATTAACATGTCGATTTTAATCACGCATTAAGTGATTACATTAATTATATTCTTATGATCTAATGAATCCAATTAAGAGGCAACTCTTAACTGGCCATTTAGGGAAAAACCGAGAGGTTCAAGCTTAAAGGGCAGAAAGGTGAACCTAGTAGCGCTAGAATAGTTCATCGGGAAGGCTTGGCGGTAGCGCCTACAACGACGAGCCAAAACTACTAAATTTCTGGGCGAAAGCCTAGAAATTTATGTGGTTCTTCTCCAAAAAAATCTTGATAATAAATAAAATAATATTACTCCTACAAAATAGTTCCATTCTAAAGCATGTTTAAAATGTGTATTGCCCTTAGTTAATAATATTGGGAGACTTGACACTGCCACCAAAGCTAAAATTGAAACTAATAAAATTTTAAGTATTAAAATATTTTTATTTATTAATTTGGATATTTTTCCTTTAAGTTTATAAAAATGATAAACGAGAATTCCTTGAGCAATTATTTCGAAAATAATAAATAAAAGTAACACAACTCTCCTAAAAAGCTTGTATATTTGCAAATCAAACTTAATTCCTAAAAAAATAGAATGAATGGCTAAAAAAATAGCCGATAAAATCCCAAAAAGTTTAAATTTATAGTTTAGATTTGAGGAATTAAGCTTATTTACTAAAATGTTATTATTACTCCAATAATAATATAAAAATAATGCTGTTAGCCACATTGATGGTTTAAATATTAGATATTGAGGAAAGGTTCTCGAAGCCCTGCTAATTGACAGGCTTCCATCTAAATAAGGTATTGAAAAGTTTGATCTCCCAATTTGATCTACAACAAAAATCGTGTTTTCAAAGTAATGGTGATTTTGAGATATGAAAAGACAAAGATTAATAGCAAGTAAAGGTATAATAAAAATCCACAAACTCAGTTTTCGAATTTGAGTTATTTCGATCATAATTTATTTAATGATTATTTCTTTTTATTTCTTTTTCTAGCCCTTCTTTTTTTTGAGCCTATTTTTCTTCTTCCACGGTGTTTCTTTGGATAACCCATATTTTTGCCTCCTTTTTAATATCTTAATAAGTTTAGTTGTATATAAAGTTCAATTATACTTATTTTATGAAAAAGTCTACTAGCACATTTTTAAAACACCCAACTAAAGATAACGTTAATCGATCCGCTAATCCTCCTGTTACTAGAGCATCCACTATCTTATTTAAATCAATGCAGGAAATGTATCAGCATGAGCTAAAAATCAAAAAACATAAAAAAATCACTCATTATACATATGGAAGATATGGCAGCAGAACTACAATAGAACTAGAGAACATTTTAAAAGAATTAGAGCATGCTTATCATGTTTTTTTAACTGGAACAGGTTTTGGTGGGATAGCTTTAGCTTTGATGTCTTTATGCAGACCTGGGGATGAAATTGTAGTTTCAGACAATGTTTATGGACCAACCAAAGAAATTTCTCAAGAACTTATGAAGGAGTTTAATGTTAATGCAAAGTTTTATAATCCAGATTCATTTGAGGATTTAAAATCTAAAATTTCAAAAAAAACTAAGATGATTTTGGTTGAAAATCCTGGTAGCAATACTTTTGAATTTCAAGATTTATCAAAAATAATTCAATTAGCTAAAAGAAGAAAAATTTTTACTTTGTTAGATAATACGTGGGGAACACCACTTTATCTAAAGCCATTGAAATTAGGTTTCGATATGTCTTTTTGCTCTGCTACAAAATATTTTTCAGGACATTCAGATGCTATGGGTGGCTCTCTGGCTGTAAATAAAAAAGTTTTCAAAAAGATTATGTTCTTTTATAAATTGTCGGGCTATAGAATGTCAGCAGATGAGGCTTATTTGATCATTAGAGGTTTAAGAACTTTAGATACAAGATTAAAACAACATAGTGAGAATACAAAAGCTATTATCGTCTTTTTAAAAAGACAAAAGAAAATAAAAGAAATTCTTTACCCTCACAATCCCTCTTCAAAAAATTATAAACTTTGGAAAAAATATTACTCTGGAGCAACTGGTTTGCTTTCAATCGTTATTAAAAGCAAAAAAAAGTCCTCTGTAATACAATTTGTTAACTCTTTAGAATTATTTGGCATAGGATATAGCTGGGGCGGTTTTGAAAGTTTAGCTATACTTCAAGATTTAAAAAATAATAAAAAGGATGAATATTTGAGAGGACGTCAATTTTACCGATTTAATAAAGATGAATTTATTGTAAGATTACATATTGGTTTAGAAGATCCGAAAGATTTAATTAATGATCTTAAAAATGGTTTAAAAAAAATCAAGTAATGAAAAATCTTTTTCCTAATAAAACTGCATTCTATGCTTTAATAGCAGCATGTTTCGTTGTCTGCGTAACTATGGGTGTCAGACAAACATTTGGACTTTACTCAAGTGAATTTGAGACAACTGGAGGAACGTCAAATACAGAATTTGGATTAGCGGTTGCAGTCCACGCAATTTTTTGGGGAATTTTTACTCCAATTTTTGGAAGAATTTCTGACAGATTAGGGGGATATGTCGTAATCGTCCCTGCTTTAATTTTCTATTCGATATCAATGCTACTAATGGGAAATAACTTCATTTCAGGTGTGTGGCTACAAATTAATTTAGGTCTACTTGTTGGTTTGGGTTTAGCAGGCGCTGCTGGGACTATTCTTACCCCAATGATTTCAAAACATTTTCCAAATGAAAATAGAAGTAAAGCAGCAGGTATTGTTACAGCTTGCGGAGGTTTAGGAATGTTTATTTTTCCTATTCTAGCAAATATTTTTAAAAATGTATCCACCTGGCAAATGTCTTTTATTATTTTTTCGATTATTTTATTTCTTATGTGTATACCTGGTTTTTTTGTAAAACTTCCTAAAACTCAAGTGTCAAATTTAAATACCAACATTGACAATCGAAGTTTAAAAGAAGTTTTAAAAGAGTCTTTCGCCCACAAAGGATTTAGATTATTAATTTTAGGATTTTTTGTTTGTGGTTTTCAAATTACTTTAATAGCTACTCATGTCCCAAGATATGTTCAAGATAAAGGGCTAGCTGATTGGACAGGGATGGCTATTCTAGCATTGATTGGTTTTTTTAATATTATTGGTACATTAGTAATGGGCTATTTAGGAGATAAATATAGTAAAAAGATACTTTTAAGTGGGCTTTATTTCTTAAGAGGGATAACATTAATTCTATTTATTTTTTTACCAGCCTCAAATTTGTCTGCTGTGTTGTTTGGTACATCTTTCGGTTTATTATGGCTCGCTACTGTACCAGCTACTAACGGTATCGTTGCTCAAATTTTTGGAACGAAAAATCTAACTCTTCTTTTTGGTATTGTATTCCTTAATCATCAATTTGGATCATTTCTGGGTGCTTACCTTGGAGGTTATTTTTACGATCAATTTGGAAGTTTCGATTATGCCTGGTATTTAGCTATAGTTTTATCATTTGTTGCCACAGCTCTTCACCTTCCAATAGACGAAAAGCCTTTGGTAACTGTAGATAAAACTATCTAAGGTTGTAAATTGAGTCCCTAAGTGAATCAAAAGTGAATCAAAACGTGAACATTATTTATTTACAACCCAAAATTGTGGATAATTTTTTTATTTAATCATTTTAATTTTTTTAATAGGCTTGGAATAACAAAGGAGAAATATGTTTTCATCAGATCTAGGAAATAAGTTAGACAAATACCACTTACTCAAACACCCATTTTATCAAATTTACTGGAATGAAGGTAAATTGAATAGGGAAATCATTAAAGATTATGCTGAACAATATTACCAGCACGTTAAAGCGTTTCCAAGATACATAAGTGCAACTCACTCTATTTGTGAAGACATAGAGAAAAGAAGAATTCTTCTAGAAAATTTACAAGATGAGGAAAACAAAGATGGTGATCACCCGAAACTTTGGAAAAATTTTGCAAAAGCTTTAGGAGCTGATGACAAAAAAATAGAAAACGCAAAACTTGATTGGTTTACACAAGATATGATTGATAATTTTTTCGCTCAAGCGAGAAAATCTTACGCTGAAGGTTTAGCATCATTATATACTTATGAAAGACAAATTCCTGAAATAGCGGAGACTAAAATCCAAGGTTTAAAAAAATTTTACGGAGTAAACTCAAAAGAAGGATTAGAATTTTTTGAAGCACATAAATCTGCTGACGTTATTCATAGGGCAGAATGTGAAAAACTTTTGGATGGACTTTCTAAAGAAGAACAAAAAAAGGCCGAAAATGCTTCATTGTTAACTGCTAGATATCTATGGAATTTCCTAAGCGGAATGGTTTCTAAGCACAAACTACAGCAGGCAGCATAGTTAGAAAAGTCAAGATTGACAATTTAGTTCAAGAGGCATACCTATGAACTATAAATGGAAATATATCTTCCTATAGTTCAAGTTCACATAGATATAATCACAATTTTATTTATTAGTTTCGCAGTCGGAGTTCTTTCAGGTTTATTTGGTGTCGGCGGAGGGTTTTTAATGACACCTTTTTTAATATTTTTAGGGATACCACCAGTCTATGCAGTTCCAAATGAAATAAATAATATATTAGCAACTTCAGTATCTGGATCAATGACTCACTGGTTTAAAAATACTTTAGATTATAAAATGGGACTAATGATAATTATTGGAGGAGTTGCGGGAACTATTTTAGGGATTATTTCGTTTACTTTTTTTAAAGAAACTGGGAAGTTAAGTTTGATTATTTCATTATCATATATGTATCTTCTTGCGATTATCGGCACATTGATGCTCATTGAGGGCGCTAAAGAAATTGACAGGGCTAGAAAAAAATTAATTTTAAAACAAAAATTACACACACACTATTGGATACACGGCTTGCCGTTAAAACTTCGATTCCCGAAATCAAGACTTTACGAAAGTGCTTTCACGCCAATCTTACTCGGTGTTATAGTCGGATTTGTTGCGGCGTTAATTGGGGTGGGGGGAGCTTTTTTAATGGTACCTGCAATGATTTATTTAATAGGTATGCCAGTAAAATTTATACCTGGAACATCTTTATTTGTTACAGTTTTTATAAGTGCACTAGTAACTATATTACACGCATTTAATTACGGCTCTATAGATTTGATTTTAGTAATTATTTTAGTGATAGGATCTATAATTGGGGTACAGGTTGGTCAGAAAGTTGGACAATATTTAGATAGCTCACATTTAAAAACTTTATTTGCAATGTTGTTATGCACAGTTGCTATAGCAATTGCATATGATACATTTTTTTATGAGGGAGCAAAGCAATTAAAAAACGCTGAAATAGTTAACTTTGAGAACCTTAACTTATTTTCTAAATTTATCTCAAAGTTATCTGAAAATAATCCACTTCTTTACGGATCTATGGCAATACTTTTAGCTATCTTATTAGGAATAATAGGTGCGGGCGGTAGACAATTATTGAGTAAATATAAACACGTTTTCTTAATTAAAAAAAATTAGATTAAAGCTCTAATTAATCCAAAAATTGAGACTAAAATTAAAAAGTAAAGCACATACTTTTTATAATTTTCTTTTGAGCTTCCAGTAAATAATTTTGTGCCAATTGAAACACCAAAGGGAACAATTAAAATAAGAGGTAAAGTTCTATAAATTACTGTATAATTTAATATATCATTAAAGTAAGCCAGAATTAATGCATATAAATCAGTGAAAAAAAATAAAGCAGCTAACGATGCCCTAATTACTGCTGGTTCAGCTGCAATTATCAAAAAATACAATGCAATAGGTAATCCAGCTAAAGTTCCAAATCCATTTACTGTTCCAGCAGTTGCTCCGACAAAAAATTTGGAAATATTGTGATTTAATTTTTTGTTTTTATATCCCCGTAATAATAAAAAAGCAAAAATAAGAACTGTTATCGAAATTATTAAATGTGTTACTCTTGGCTCCAATATAGAAAGAAGGTGCACACCAAAAGGAGTTCCAATTGATACCCCCACAAGTAAATAAAAAACGAATTTCCAATTAATTTTTTTCCATATACTTGGGATCATAAAAAAACTTGCAATTATTTCTAACAATAAGATTATTGGTACAATTTCTTTTGGTGGTAAAATAAAAGATAACAATGAAACACTTGATGCAGAAAAACCAAAGCCGCTAAAACCTCTAACAGTCGATGCAAAAAGTATAATTCCACAAAAAAATAAGAACTCTAAAAATGATAAATCTATTGTTGTTAACATATAATTAATTTAAAATTGTCATTGGATCTAATTTTATTTCGAACCAATTTAAGCGAATATCCAGATGGGGTCCTGTAGCTCTTCCACTTTGACCAAGAGTGCCAACGATCTGTCCTTTTTTAACTTTTTGTCCTTTTTGAACATTTATATCTTTCATGTGCATGTACAAGGTACTTATTCCATGACCATGATCAAAAATAACAGTTCCTCCAGTGAAATACATATCTTTTTCTACTAACGTAACCACTCCATCCATCATTGATTTTACAGGAGTACCTTCAGGTGCGTGAAAATCAATTCCATAATGAGGTCTTCTTGGTTTTCCATTAAGAATTCTCTGACTACCGTAAACACCCGTGATGATATATTTATCTATGGGGTAAACAAATTTATCTTTGAAAAAAATTAGATTACTATTTATTGCTCTAGCATCTCCAATTAATTTATTATCCTTTTTAATCCTTTCATAAACCTCTGGCGGCGGAGTGACTTGTTTCGGTGGAAGACCATCAATTCTTTGAATTTTATACTCTCTTTTAAAGACTTGCTTTTCAATTAATTTTGTTTCTTTTTTATCTTGTATTTTTATTATTACGTTATTTCTTCTATCTCTATCTAACCCAAAAGCAAAAAATCCATCTTTTGAGACTCTTATTTTTCTATTATCTATGAACACTTTTGATTTCGGATCTGTTTTACCAAGTATAAAAGAACCTTGCTTAAAATCTCCCTGAAACTCAACAGCGTGAGAAATATTAAATATAATTAAAAAAAATAATGCGTATCTAATCATAATAAAATTTTAAGATCTTCGTAAATTAACTGAAATGAAACTATTAAAATTGCCAATAAACCTACCCAACTTATCCAAGAATATTTTTTTATGAGTTTTGCAGTATAATTAGCTGCAAAAGCCATTAATAATATTGATAGCCCTAAGCCAAAAGCAAGAAGAGCATAATGATTTCCAGCTGCTCCAGCTACACCTAAAACGTTGTCTAAACTCATCGTTACGTCTGCAAGAATTACTGTAAAAATTGCTTTTTTAAGATTTGACTTGTCAACTTCAATATTTTTTTCTTCAATTTTATTCTGAATTACATTTCTGTAAAGTTTGTAGCAGATATAAAGTAATAAAATTCCACCAATTAATCTTAAACCTGAGATTTGCAATAAATATGCTGTAATAAAAGTAAAAAGAATTCTCAAAACAACAGCTCCACCAATGCCCCAGAAAATTATTCTCTTTCTATTTGAATCTTCGAATTTTGAGGCAACCATACCAATTATAATTGCGTTATCTCCTGCTAAGACTAAGTCTATAAGGATTATTTCGATTAATATAATTAGTTGCTCTGTCATAATGAAATTTATATTCTATAAATAATGAACTATAAAAATATTAAAGTAGAAAAGCGAGAAAATTACGCAATTATTGAAATTGCTAACAATAAAAATAATAGTTTGGATCAAAAAACCCTAAATGAAATTGGTGATGCAACCAAAAATTTGAATAAATCAAAAGAGATTAAATGCATTGGTTTATTTGGAGGTCCAAAGTTTTTTTCGCCTGGAGCCGATATCAAAGAACTTGAAAAACTTGACTCAAAAAAAGCAAAAAAACAAAAACTTTTTTCTAAAATTGATGATTTACAAAAAATCGATATTCCAATTATCTCATTCGTCGAGGGATATGCTTTGGGTGGAGGCTTTGAATTGGTTCTTTCTAGCGATATAATTATTGCTAGTTCCGAAGCGAAATTTGGTTTGCCTGAAATCAATTTAGGATTAATTCCGGGTATTGGTGGTACACAAAAAACAAAAAAATTTACTTCAAATCAAAATGTAAAATATTTAGCAATGTCAGGAGAAATTATTGATGCTGAAACTGCAATGAAGTATGGGATTGTTTCAAAAATTATTCCTAAAGAAAATTTTAAAGAATTTACTTTAAACTTTTTAGATAAAATTTCATCAAAGCCAAAAAAGTCACTTAAAATTATTAAAAATTTAGTTAACTCAGAAGAAAATTTAAAAAAATCACTTAAAAAGGAAAGACAAGAGTTTTACAAATTACTTGATAGTGAAAATAAAAAAATTGGAATAAAAAGTTTTCTTAATAAAACAAAGCCTAATTGGAAATAAATCATCTTCAAGTTGTAGACAATTTGCATACCTGTAATTAAATTTTAACATAGTTAAACTATTCTAAATTTAGTTAAAATTTACTTATGAAATCTAAATTTATTTTAATTGCAACTCTGTTATTTATGGGCTCAGCGATAGCCGCGGGACATATAACAAAAGCTCAAAAAGAAAAAACAATAGAGTGTTTAGGACACTATAGCGCTACAGCAGTCTTGCCTGCAGAAACTATTGAAGTTAAAAATATGGAATTAGCTTTAGCTTCGGTAAAAGTAATAAGGGAGTATCTTGCATCTGAAGGCGTAAAAGATGATGAAATGAATAAAGGTATGAATATTTATGTAGATAAAGTTTACGGTAAGCCTTTTAATAAATCTAAAAATACTGAGTGTAATAAATTTATATATAAGCAAATTAAAGGTTCAGAGGAAAAAATTGAGAAACTATCCAGAACAATTTATGCAGGATAGACATGAGTGGATACGTGATAGCTAATATAGACGTTAAAAATCCTGAAGGTTATAAGGAATACGTTGGTAAGGTGTTACCGACTGTTCAAAAATTCGGAGGTGAATACCTAGTACGTGCCGGCGAGTACAAAGTTATAGATGGTGAGTGGAAATACCCTAGAACAGTAGTAATTAAATTTCCAACTTATGAAAAAGCTTTAGAGTGGTATGACTCTGAGGAATATAAACCGGTAAAACCAATTCGATTAGCAAATTCAGTTGCCAATGGAATAATAATTAAAGGAATTTAAATAAAAGGAAAAAAAATGGAAAAAGAAATGTTAGTACATCTTAAATTCAAAGAGGGCAAATTAGAAACTTTTACTAGCTGGATGCAATCAGATGAAGGTATGGGCGTTAGAAAGAGTGTTGCTTACCCAGAAAAAACCGTCGGGGCTATGATTCCTGATAAAAGCGGAATGTTATTTAAAGTTAATGTTCATAACGAAGCTGGGATGAAAGAATTTGTAACTGGGAACAATCCTACAGCTAAAGCGATTTATGAAGAATGTGTAGATAGTGCTCAGTTATATGAGCTATCAAAAATAAATCTATAAAGGAGGAAAAATGAAAAACTATATGGTAACGCATACTTTTAAGTCTGCCGAAATGAAGAAAAAATTTACTGATACAGTGGCTTCTATGAAGATGGAAGATATTGTTAAGAGCATGAAAAGTGCCAATGCAGCTTGTCAAATGACTTGGAACACGCCAGGAGATACAATGGAAATGTATTGTTGGTGGAAAGGTAAAGATGAGCAAGCAATTATTAATCAACTAGGTCAAATGAATGATTTTTTCACTCCTCATAAGTTTGTTGAGTGCACAGATCAAGTCATGGACTATAACGCATAGGATATATATGATCGATAAATTTGGAAACGCATTTTATTTAATAATTTTCTTAGCACATTTTATTATAGTTGGTAGCTACGCTTACCAATTAGTCTTTGATACTAAAAAATTTCTAAAGGGTAGAGGAGTTGATAAAACTGCTACCTTGATTACGAGATTTGCAGGCTCATTCATGATCGCTACTGTTCTAATGGCAATATATATCGCTTTTATAAGACCAGGTGGTGTTGAGGCTACTTGGGCCTTCTTTAACTTAGTTTTTATAATGAATGTTTCGATATTAGTTGTAAATTTTTATACATTAAAAATTGATAAAACAGGTCTAACTAAAAAAACTAGAAACGATGGAATATATGCTCCACTAGTTTTAGTTATTATCAGCGCTATTCTTTGTTACGGTTTAGCAGATAAAATTTACGTTTGAGGAGTAAGATGGTGAAGTTTATGAATATTGTTAGATGCAAAGTGAAATCATCTAGCAGAGAAGAATATTTAAAAAAAATAGATGAGATGCCAAAGTTCGATGGGCAGATTTCAGCAAAGTACGTTGAAACGAAACCTAACGAATTTTTTATGATTGGCGAATGGAATTCTGAAGATGATATTGCTAAAGCAAGACCAAAAATGATTGCATTCTTGGACACACTTCGGCACACTTTAGAAGAGCTGTCATCAGATTTAGGAGTAACAGACCCTCATTCTGGTACAGTTGTAATCGAGAAATAGGAAAGGGGTAACAATGGCAAAATTTTATACACTTGGATGTTACACAGCTAAAGGTCTTGGAGGGTTTGTAAGCAATCCGTCTACAGACAGAAAAGCTGCAACATCTGCACTTGCTGCTTCTGTGGGAGCTAAAGTAACTCAATACTCAGGCCTAAGAGGAAAATATGATTTTATGGCAGTAATTGAAGGAACTTTTGAACAAGCTGCTGCAGCTGCAATGGTTGCTGTTTCTAGTGGAGCTGTCTCGGATTTTACAATTTTAGAAGATGTAAATCTAAATGAGATAGCCAAAACTGCTCAGAAAATGGCTTCATCTTACAAAGAACCAGGAAAATAAAGTATTTATTTTTATCAAACATAGGTTAAGAAAACCTATGTTTGATAGTTTTTTTAAAAAAACTCATATTTTACAAAATATCTATTTAAAAAATAAATATTTCATCAAAAAAAAATCTTATGCAATGGACGGAGAAGATATAGCTGTTGAATTATTTAATAAAAAGGAAAACCAAGGTTTATATGTTGATATTGGGGCTCATCATCCAATACAAAGAAATAATACTCATCTCTTATTTAAAAAAGGATGGGAAGGAATAAACATTGATGTTAATGAATTTTCTATTGATCTATTTAATTATTTAAGACCAAATGATTTGAATTTACAGCTTGCAATTTCTGACATGGAAGGGGAAATCTCTTTTTTTTATCAAAAAGATTTTAGTCAACTTAATACAACTGATAAAAAAATTGCAAAAGAGAATTTTCAGGGAAATTTTCAGGAGAAAAAAGTAAAATGTCAAACAATCCAAAATATTTTAGACAACTCTAAATATAAGAATAAAAAGATTGATTTTTTGAACATTGATATTGAGGGAGCCGAGATGAAAGTTTTAAATACATTAAATTTTAAAATATATGATCCGTCATTAATTTGTATTGAAATATTAGGTTATAGGGATCTAAATTCAGAGCAAAGAGAAAGAGAAATAAAAAATAACAAAATTTATAAATTTTTAGTAAATCAAGGATATAAAAAGGTATGGTCAGGCTCTAGTTATTGCAGTCATTTATTTACTAAATGAAATACATTTCAAAGTATCTTTAAATCTAATCGTTTTATTATATTTTAATTTAATTTCATTAAGACCTATATTTATGTCTTTCTCTTTTAAATCAAGTAAACATGAAATGTATCTTAATTTTATCATCTTTACATATTTTTTTTTTGAGATGTTTACTTTAAAATTGAAATAAGATTCTTTTGTTTTTTTCAAACTTTTTTTTATTATCTTAAATAATTTTTCATCTTTCTTAAGGCTAATATCGAGTTTTTGTCTCATCTTTTTAAAGCAGGGTATTTTATTATTTTTTGTTTTTAGTGAAAAAATTAATATTTTACCTTTATTATTTAAACTTTTTTTTGCAAGATTTAGAAGACGATATAAATCCGATTTTGAAAAAAAATGAATAGTTTGTTTGATTAAAATAAGATCATATTTTTCTACCTTCCTTAAATATTTTAAGGCACCAATTTTCTTAAATGTAATATTATTTTTAACATCCTTATTTGCAACAATATCAATCCCTATGGGTTTATTTCTAAATTTATATTTCTTTTGAAGGGCACTAATAATATTTGCTCTTCCACATCCAATGTCCAATATTTTTGAATTTTTATTTAAATTAATTTTTCTTTTAAGAAATCTATTAAATTGAGAGATATATGATTTAGATGATAACCAGGTTTTATTATCCCAATTTTTTAATTTTCTCATAATATTTAGATAGCATTCAAAAAATTACTTTGCTATAATTTAATAGTGAGTACAGCTTTTCAAACAAAAATACCTAATTCTTTAAATGAGCATTGGATGCCGTTTTCGTCTAATAAAGATTTTAAAAAAAACCCTCGTATCATAGTAAAAGCTGAGGGTATTCATCTTCATACTCATGATGGGAAAACTTTAATTGATGGCAGTTCTGGATTATATTGCAATCCACTTGGCCATGGTCGTAAGGAAATTATAGAAGCAATTAAAAATCAGCTAGAAAATTTAGATTACACAATGCCTTTTCAACAGGGTTATGGTGGATCGTTTGAATTAGCAACGATGATAGCTCAAAAAACCCCAGAGGATTTGAACAGAATTTTTTATACAATTTGTGGATCTACCGCAGTAGAGACAGCAATCAAAATCGCAGTAGCTTACTTTAGATCAATCGGTCAAATTAATAGATTTAAGTTTGTTGGTAGAGAGAGAGGTTATCACGGAATGAACATCGGAGCTTTGACAGTAGGTGGTATTCCAAATAATTCGAAAGAATTTAAAAATATTTTAATGCCGGGCGTAGAGCATATGAGACACACTTTTTTACCTGAACATAAGTTTGTTAAAGGGCAACCTAATACAGGATCTGAACTAGCAGATGATTTAGAAGTTATTGCTAAAAAATTAGGCGGTGAAAATATAGCTGCATGTATTGTTGAACCTATTGCAGGTTCTACTGGTACTTTAATCCCCCCTAAAGATTATTTACAAAAGTTAAGAAAAATTTGTGATAAGCACGGAATACTTTTAATATTTGATGAAGTGGTAACAGGCTGGGGAAGAACAGGTTCAGCCTTTGCTGCTCAAGAATTTGGCGTGACTCCAGATATTATTACTATGGCTAAAGCTACAACAAATGGTATTGTTCCAATGGGTGTAGTTGCTGTTAGGGAAAAAATTTACGAATCTGTGGTGAACGCCTCCCCTGATGGGGCGGTAGAATTGTTCCATGGATACACTTATTCAGGAATTCCAGTAGCAGTTTCTGCTGCAATAGCAGTCCAAAAAATTTTTGAAAAAGAGGATATTTTTAATAGAGTTAAACAATTATCAAAATATTTTGAGGAGGGTCTTCACTCATTAAAAGATTTAAGTTGCGTAGAGAGTATTAGAAATTATGGATTATTAGGAGGTATAGATATTTCTATGAGGGATAAACCAGGCAAGGCGGGATTTAATGTATATAAAAAATGTTATGACACTGGTGTAAATATAAAACCAACTGGAGATGCTTTAATAATTGCGCCTCCATTTGTTTGTGAAAAAAAACATATAGATGAAATAATTGAAAAAATGAGAACTGGAATTTCAAATCATTTAAAATCCTGAGATTTAGTGACTAATTCTGCTTTTTTAAGGTAAATAATAAATCTATTAATTCATTTTGGGTTAAATTGTTTCTTCAACCCAATTTGATCAAAAACTCTGTTCTAATACTTTTATAATATGTTTTAATAGTTCAATGAGTTCACACTTAAATTCGAATAATAACCAAAACGAAGTTAATATGCAAAGTAAGGTTAGATTAACAGATCTTCTATCAAGGATTAATGAAGAAAAAAAAATTGAGAGAAATAGAAATTTAGCCTTGAGCGTAGCCGCAGTTTCGGCGGTAACTGTATTTGGGATAATCTTAACTCTTTAAACAAATTTACCATTAAAAAATCAAAATAGTCATAATTTAAGCATTAACTAAACTAATGATTTAGTTAAATAAATATATTATAAAAATCTTCTTTGGCGAGGTAGCTCAGTTGGTTAGAGCACAGGACTCATAAGCCTGGGGTCGGCGGTTCGAATCCGCCCCTCGCTACCAAAAATTTTAATCATTTACCAGAGCCCGCGAATCAAATCAAAACTTTTCTTATTAATTTATTAAGTCTTTTATAGTGAATTCTATGAATATAAGGAAATATTTGAGAAACAAAATTATTCCAAAATGATTTTTTTTTAATAAATAACCAATCTAAATTATTATGATCAATTCCAAAACCATTATATGAATATCCATTTTTAATAAACTTTTTAATTACATTCTTTTTTTGTTTTCTGTTTAAATGAAAATATTCGATTGAAAATTGAGAAATATCAAATTTTTGCAAATCTATATCCATAAAGATTTTATAGTCCAAACCTTCAACATCTAAGGATAAAGAGTCTATTTTTAAGTTAAAAAAATTTTTTTCAAGAAAGTCTTTTATTTTAATTGAACTAATTTCAATTTTTTTTATTTTTGAATTTGGAAAATATTTTTCTACTAATCTTTTGTCATAAGAAAGTAATTGAAAATGAGGTTTATCATCTTGACTATAATAAAGAGTAATTTTATTATTAGAATAATCATTTGGAGTAATAGCAAAATTAAAAATTTTTACATAACTATAACCTTTCCAACACTCTTTTAATTTTTCTATATTTTGCGGATTTGCCTCTACAACGAATATTCTTTTTTCTTTGCTGTCAATTTTCTTTACATATTCTGAAAAGCCGTCTCTAAAATTGGTTGAAGGATCAAGATCACCTGCACCAGCTCCTATATGAACAAAAATCATAAAATATTATACCAAATCTGACACCAAATTCGATACACACAAAGGATATATAGATTTTGTTTAAAAAAAAATTGTTATATAACAAAAAGAGAGAAGGCTAAAAATCGCTTCCAAGTCATATAAATTTTATGGCTGAGGCTAATATCAATCTACGATACGAAAACATGGAACTACAATCAAAAACAAAATCTTTGTGGAGCTCTTTTAAAAATGCTTATCTAAAATCATACAATTTAAAAAAGTTTTATAAAAAAATTGATAAAAAAAATATTCCAAGTGAGTTGAATGAGACATTTAATCATTTTTTAAACTCACAAAGTTATGAATGGTGCTCAAACTTTTGGAAAAGACTTGTCATTAATCATTTAAAATTAATTACATCTAAAAATTTTGATAAGAGTGATACTATAATTGGGAAAGAATTTTTCACATTTACATATTTCAATGACAGCTTAATCAGAGATGCTTGTAAATTTATAGAAAATAATGAAATTAATTTGAAAGTAAATATCTTTAAAAAACAACAAAATTTCTCTTATGAAGAGTCAATAAATCATAATATATTACTTTATTTACTTTATGAGATAGTAAGAAATAAAGATGTATTTAAATATTTTGATGAACTTGTAAAAAAAAATAAAAGCAAGAATATTCCCGCACTACAAATTGATAATAAAATTGTCTCTCAGGATGATTTAAACTCTTTACTGGAATTTGAAAAAATTACAGCGGTGCTTGAATATGTCAAAAATCAAAATAATCGTATTTTAGAGATAGGCTCAGGATCAGGAAGAACTGCCAAAGCAATTTTATCTATAAAAAAAGATATTAAATACGTTATTGCCGATATACCACCTGCTATAAATATTTCTCATAATAATTTAAAAAAGTTTTTTCCTGAAAAAAAAGTAAACTTTGCCTACAATAAGAACCCGGAAGAGCTAGACACTGAAATAATGAAAAACGATGTAACTTATATTTTTCCACATCAAATAGAGTCATTAACAAAAAAAAGTTTTGATATTGCTTTAGCTATTGACTGTTTGCATGAAATGGAAAAAAAAATTGTAAAAAAATATATTCATAATTTTGAAAATATTTCTAAGTCCTTTTATTTTAAAGTATGGGAATATGCTGGTTTACCAAATTCATTTTATAAATATTATTCAATACATAAAAAAGAAGATTATTTTATCCAAGATCACTGGAATGAAATATTTAAAGAAAGATGTATTTTTCCATCTAATTATTATCAGGCAGGGTATATATTTTAATATTAAATTCTTATTATATATTTTTTAATATTTTTTTTAAATTCTTAATTATTCTTCTAACCTCGGAATTTTTAATTTCAGGATACAAAGGAAGTGAAAAGATTTCCCTAGATTTTTTTAAAGATATTTGTAAATTTTTTTTATTTTTAATAATTTTTTTATAAGCTTTCATTTCATGAATTGGGTAAGCATAAATAGAGCGTGATTGTATCCCTAAATTAAAAAGTTTTTTTTTGATAAATTTTGCTTTTGAATGGCTTACTGTAAATAAATGGTACACATGTTTAGTCCCTTTATTTTCTTTTGGAAGTTCCAAATTTGTATTAACTAATTCATTAATATATTTTTTTGCGATCCTCCTTCTTTTATTAATAAAAAAATCTATTTTTTTTAATTTAAAATTTAAAATAGAGGCTTGGATTTCATCTAACCTAGAATTTAAACCATTTTCATTTGCATAATATTGATTTTTGAATTTTGTGTTTTCGACTGTTTCAATCCCGTAGAATCTTATTCTTTTGATCTTTTTAAACAAATTAAAATCACTTGTTAGTATAAACCCTCCATCTCCGTAAGCTCCTAAAATTTTAGTTGGATAAAATGAGAAACAACCAAATTTTCCAATAGTACCCGAAAATTTCTTTTTATACATGGCACCTTGAGATTGAGCACAATCTTCAATTACGGTTAATTTATATTTATTTGCTAAAAGATTTATTTTATCCATATCACACATCTGACCATAAAGATGAACCGGAATTATTGCTTTTGTCTTTTTATTTATTTCTTTTTCTATTTTGTCTACATCAATTAGATAATCGTTTCTGATATCCACCAATCTTGGTTTTCCACCTGCATTTATTATAGCTGAGATTGTCGGTATAGCAGTATTAGCAGCAGTTATAACTTCATCGCCTGGCTTAAGATCTAATGTTTTTAATGAAATAAGAATAGCATCTGTACCGCTTCCAACAGCAATACCATATTTACCCCTATTTTTTTTAATAAAATTTTTTTCAAAAATTTTTAGTTGATCACCAAAAAAAATGTTTCCTTTATTGATGGTTTTATCTATTTGTTTAAGTAAACTTTTTTTATATTTACGATACTCTCTTTTATATGACCAGAAGTTAATCATTGGTTAATTTTTTAAACTTGTCGATATTCATAGTAATATTAAGAGGCATTTTCTTTCCGAACATTTTCCTTGCTGAAGCCTTTTTTATTTTTGGATTATATTTTTTTGCAAAATCATATACAGATTGTGACTTTCCACCAATATTTAAAATTCCTTTTTTATCTTTTATCTTTATTATTTTGGTTACTAAATCTTCATGAAAAATAAAATTTGTTTTAAAATCGTAAAAGGCTTTTTTATGTATAAAAGGCTTTTCCGTAACTGAAGTTCTCAATATAAGAGAATTTTTATAAAGCATAACTGAACACTCACCACCTAATTTCGACCAAGCATAATTATTTATAGGATACAAAGATGATTTTTCAGAGTAGTTTCCTTTTAAACCTGGGTAAACATAACAAGTGGAAATATAAATAAGTTTAATATTCAATTTAGAACATATTTTAGTTATATTAGCTGTTCCTATTATATTTTTATCAATACTTTGAGCTATATCTCTCTCATGAATATTCATTGGCCTTGATAAACCTGCTAAGTGAATTAAGTATTTTGGTTTTATGTGTTTTAGATACTTCTGTATAGATTTAATATTCATAATATCTAATTTATTTTTTTCAGGATAATACAATTTTAAACTTGTATTAACTTCTATCTTTTTAAAAGCATTAGCGAATCTTCCAGAGCCACCCGTAATTACAATTCTATTATTATACTTCAACATGTGAAAACCATTTCCCTTTAAAATCCTTTTCTTTGTTTAGAATTTCATCTTTATGATTCCAAGCAAATAAATAAACACAATCTGTTTGATTTTTTTTAAAGTAATCCATATTTTTAATGGGAATATGCATCCCAGGACTAAATTTTCCAATTTTTTCTGTAGTTGTATCACAAATATAGTCAATTAAATTTGTTCCAATATTACAATAATTTAAAATGGTTGTACTTTTAGAAGTTGCTCCGTAACCGCAAATAGATTTGCCCTCCTCCTTAAAGGCTTTTATTTTTTTAATTATTTTCAATTTAGATAGCTCACAATTTTCTTTAAAATTCAAACAAGATTCAATTTTATCAAGCTTCCTATCGCGCTCTGTTATTAAAGTTTTTTTAACATTATCACTTTTATCTTTAAAATTTTTTCTTTTTATTACATACCTCATAGAACCACCATGTGTTATTTGAGGAAACACGTCTACAAGAACAAAATTAAATTTTTCAAAAATTTTTGATACAGATGTTACTGAAAACATGTATATATGTTCATCATAAATTTGATCATACGACACTCTCTCAAACATTGAACCTAAATACGGTTCTTCAAACACAAATGTACCACTCTTACTTAACAATAAGTCTACAGCTTCAATAAGGTTTTTTAGATCTGGTACATGACAAATAACATTAGATGCACAAATAAGATCTGTATTACCTAAATATTCCTTAAAATTTCTCACATTTTCTCTGTTAAAAAAAATATTTTCAGTAGGTATGTTTTGTTTCATCGCTTTATCAGCAACATTTTTTGATGGCTCAAACCCAAGCACATTTTCATACGAGTCAACAAAATTTTTTAGAAAAGTTCCATCATTTGAACCTATTTCTATAATTCTCGAGTCAGACTTAAGAAACTTTTTAAGTGACTCAGCATACATTTTAAAATGAGCTTTCATATAAACTGAGCTACCTGTGAAAAACGGGTAGTTTTTATTAAACATTGTTTCTGGTTTTGGATGGTCATTTAACTGAAATAATCCTATCTCCTCATTAAAACCAATTTCCATATTAAAGAAAAATTCTTTGGAAAAATCATTTTTATTTAAGAACCCATTAGCAATAGGCATTTTTCCAAAACTCATAAATGGATTTAATTGTTTATTAGTAATTTTGCATCTCATTTATTATTTATATTATTAAACAAACCGAGTGTTTCTTGTATATCTTTTGAAATTGATGACTTCAAAGCAATGCCTTCTTTTCTAAGTTTAAAATCATCAACTTTGTAACTTAATTGGTTCATGATTTTATTTGAAACAAATTTGATTCTAATATTTTTTTTATACTTTTTTATCATATTAATTATTTGTTGTACTGTATAGTTACCACTTAAAACATTGAAAATTTCATTTTTAAAAAATTCTTTTTCTATACAAAACTTAAATACTTTAAATGCATCCTTTAAAGAAAGATATGGTCGGTATTGATTAAAAGCAGTTTTATAAATTTTTACACTTTTATTAAGAGCAACATCCAAACAAAATTTGTTTATTGCAGTATGAAATCTAATTCCTTTAGAAACACCAGCAATAGTTCCAAATCTAAATGTATTATATATTATTTTATTTTTAGAGTTTATTAATAATTTCTCTTCAATTAATTTAATTTCAGCATATGGTGATTGTGGCTTGAGTAAGTGGTTATCATCTTCATTAACTATATTAGCTTGCTTACCATAAACACTTGTTGAGGATATATGAATTAGTTTTGATTTATTTTTTTTACAATAATTAATTATATTTTTCATACAATTAAGATTATTCTTAAACATCTCTTTTTTTATTTTAAAACTTCCTTCAGCGTTAGTAAGTGATGCGCAATGAATAACATAATTAACTTTTTTAATTTTATTTAGTGGTTGAGTGCTTAAATCTAGTTTTAAAAAAGTAAACTTAACACCTTTTTTTAAATTAAAAATAGAGTGGTATCTTTGAGTGTTAAAATTATCAATTAAAATTACCTCTTTAATTTTTTTAATTAAATGAATATTCTCTGTAATATAAGAGCCTATGTGTCCGCATGCACCAGTGATAAGTAATTTCATCTATTTTTTTTTATTATTTTTAAAAAGTCAGAGTAATTTTCAATATAATCACTAAATTTATACTCCATATCGCAAGCAACTAATAATATGGCATTCTTAGTCAAAAACTTAATTTTGCACCAAGTTTTAGGCCTAAGAAGGTATCCCTCAACTTTTTTGTGATCAAGAACAATTTTTTTTGTTCCATCTTTAGATGTACAATCAATTTCAATTCTTCCTAAAATTGGATAAATAAACTGAGAGCATTTTTTGTGTGCATGATCTCCTCTTTGAAAATTTTTTTTTCCGTTAATAAGAAAAATTCTTTTTACCTTAATCGGAAAATCTTTCTTGAGGGAAAAGGGGACTAATGTACCACTTTTTTTTCTATAGGATTTAAATTTAATTTTTAACATCTAGCTTTTCCTGATTTTTATAAATATCACAGTATACCACCGGCCATTCTAAATATTTAGTATTCTTTTTAAACCAAAAAGGAAGATATCTTTCTGCTAAAAAAGTATACATTCTAATTTTATTGTAACCTTCTAAGTTAAAACCAAATATTTCCTCACAATTTTTTAGCCAAGAAAAAACATCACTAAAATATGAGTCAATTATTTTAGAGGATTTACTAATGAACATGTTTCCTTGGTTAAAAGAATGATTATTTTCAACAAAGTGTTTAAAATCTTTTTTATCTTTTTCTGGAAGAACACTAATTGCCTTATCTAAATTTCCATTGCCATGAAACATATCAAAATGAAATTTAATACTTAATTTTTTGTTAAAAATTTCTTTGAAATTTCTCAATAAAGAAATCTTTCCGTATTTTAATATTTTCGTAAGTTTTGGTCTATGCAAAACGGTCGGTTCACCTATTATCGCATCGTATTCATTCCATTGTCCAGGTACTGATTTTAAAAGAGAATTTATGGAGTTTTTTTGTGGACTATTGTTATTGTCACCCCATAATTCTCGATATGAACAAAATCCCACCCATTCATTCTTCTCCTTATTTTTTAGGATATTTTTCCAATACCAATAATAAAAAGTATACTCACCATAGTAAGGATTTTTCTCAGAAATATTTTCTAACGTATCATCAAGAAGCCATTCATTAGAGAAATTCTTATTTTTTAAACCTACTGGTATATAATTTAGTTTTTTAACAATATCTAAATAATTATTTTCTAAACACATGCAATAAATTTTTAAATTATCCATATTTTTTCATATAGTCTTTAAAAGATATATTTTTTTTATCTTTTAAAGATGTAATGGGTTTAGTGATTGGCCATTTGATATTTAGGTCTTTATCGTTCCAAAGCAAACCTATTTCATTTTTTTTTGATCTGTAGTTTGTGCAGTGATAACTAATAATGTTCTCTTTTTTTAATCCTAAAAAACCGTGGGCAAACCCTGGTGGAATATAAAGAGAAGTGCCATTTGAGTCAGAAATTTTAATTTTAAAATGTTTTCCAAACGTTTTAGATTTTTTCCTCAAGTCTATAGCGACATCAAATATTTCTCCTTTTAAAACAGTAAGATATTTTCCTTGCGAAAAACTTGTTTGTAAATGCATGCCTCTCAATACATTTTTTTTTGATGAGGAAACGCAAGTGAATACAAATTTTTTATTATTAAATTTTTTTTTTTTAAAAACCTCCCTGAAAAATCCTCTAGTATCTGTATGTATTTCAGAATAGATAACTTTAAGGTCTCTAAATTTTGTAGATTTTATTTTCATAACTAGACTATGATCAAATTAAACTTTTTAAATAACTTGAATAGTCACAATTACCATAATTTTTTATGGACTCGATAATTTGACTTTTCTTTATCCACCCTTTTTTAAGAGCTATCTCTTCGATACAAGCGATCTTCAAACCCTGTCTATTTTCAATAGCAGATACATAGTTTGAGGCATTATAATAATCTTGAATATTTCCAGCATCTAACCATGTTCCACCCCTTCCAATAAAACTAGCTTTTAAAAGTTTTTTTTTATTATAAATTTTTAATAAGTCCGTTATTTCTAACTCATTTCTCTTTGAAGGCTTTAAGTTTTTACTATATTTAATAGCATTATTATCAAAAAAATATAATCCAGTGATAGCTAAATTAGAAATATTTTTTTTTGGTTTTTCCACAATCCTTAAAATTTTATTTTTTTTATTTAAAACCGCAACACCATAGAGACTCGAATTCTTTACTTGATGTAAAAAAATTGTTGCTCCTTTTTTTAAATATGTATTCCTTTTTAAATTTTCTGTAAGACTCTGACCATAAAAAAAATTATCACCTAAAATTAAAGCAATATTATCATTACCAATAAATTTTTCTCCTAAAATGAATGCATCTGGTAAGCCTTTTGGCCTTTGTTGTTCTTTATAACTTACTTTTATTCCTAAATTATTTGTTTCAGGTAAAATTTTTCTAAACTGATTTAATTGACCTTTATTTACAATTATTAAAATATTTCTTATTCCTGCTAACATCAAAATTGATAGAGGGTAATAAATAAGTGGTTTATCATAAAGGGGCAACAGTTGCTTGTTTACTGCTTTTGTAATTGGGCTCATTCTAGTCCCTAAGCCTCCAGCTAAAATAATTCCCTTTTTAATCATAATTTCAATCCCAATCTTTTTTCATAATCTTTTTTTGATATTTTTTTTAAAAATAATTTATTTTTTAAGTACCATAAAACTGTCTCTTGCATTCCATTTTCAATATTTATTTTTGGTTTCCATTTCATTTTTTTAATCATTTTTTGACAATTCAAAGCATATCTAAAGTCATGACCAGGCCTATCTTTTACAAATTTTATTTTTGTTTTATTACCAATTTTTATTTTAATTTCTTTACAAATTTTTAAAATTTTTTTTATTAGATCTATATTTCTTAAATTTTTTCCAGATCCAATGTTATAACTTTCACCTGATTTACCTTTTAAATATAGCGTGAATAAGGCTTCACAATGGTCGTGCACATGTATCCATTCTCTTGAATTAAGTCCCTTGGCATATACCGGAAGAGCTCGATTATTTATTATATTTGCTATCATCTTGGGAATAAGTTTTTCAGGAAATTGATATGGGCCATAGTTATTACAACAGTTGGATATCACTGCGTTAATCTTATAAGTTCGAACATAAGCCTTAATTAAATGATCAGCGGCAGCTTTTGTAGCTGAGTACGGCGAACTTGGTTGATACTTAAAATTTTCATCAGATCTTAAATTATTTTTTAAGTCTCCATAAACTTCATCAGTTGATACATGAATAAGTTTCGAATAAATCTTTCTCTTTTTAAGAGATCTCAAAGTCTCAAGTAAGTTAAAAGTCCCATTAATATTAGTATCAATAAAAGCTTTAGGGTCATCAATTGATCTATCAACATGAGTTTCAGCAGCTAAATTAAAGATTGCCACCGGCTTATAGCGAATAATAATTTTTTTCAATTTAATCTTATTATTAATATCTAATTTTAGAAGCTTATAATTTTTTTTTGATCTAACTAATTCATTGTATAGATTTGATGAATAAGTAAGCTTATCAATGTTAATTACAAAAAAATTTTTTTTTATAAAATAATTTACTAAGTTACTTCCAATGAAACCAGATCCGCCTGTAATAATGATTTTCCTCATTTTATTTATTTAAGAATTATACGATTAATGTGTTAAATTAGTAAAAGAATTATCTTTTAAAATCAAATAGTATTATTTTATGGATAAAAATGAGTTAAGTGTCGTAATTGTAACCTTTAAGAGTGAGGACAAAATTTATAAGTGTTTAGACTCAATACCTAATAATTTAAAGATTTTTGTTATTGAGAATTCCAACAATTCTAAATTTAAGAGTCATATTGAAAATATATATCCAAATGTTAAATGTATTTTAACTGGTTCAAACAAAGGCTATGCAAAAGCAAATAATATTGGATTAAAAATGGTGAGAACCAAATTTGCTTTAATTTTGAATCCAGATACAAAATTAGAGAAAAACTCAATCAATAAATTTTTTGATTTTGTAAGAAAAAAACAAAATTTTTGGTTAGTAGGGCCCATTAATAATAAAATCAAAGACAATTTATTTGATGGTACCGAAGAAATTATAGAAGTAGAAAACTTAAAAGGTTTTGGTATTTTTTTTAATATGGAAAAGTTTAATCAAAATTTTTTTGATGAAAACTTTTTTTTATATTTTGAAGAAATAGATTTATGCAAGAATGTAATTGCAAAGGGTGGAAAAATTTATCTAGATAAAAATATAATTATTAGCCATGATGGCGCAAGCTCTGTAAAAACATCAGAAAAAATTGAACTTGAAAAAAGTAGAAATTGGCATTGGATGTGGTCAACATTTTATTTTCACAAAAAATATAAAGGATTTTTAATTGCTTTACTAATTATTTTTCCTAAACTATTTTCCTCTTCATATAAAACTATTTTCTATTTTCTTATTTTTAATAAAGATAAACATGCAATTTACAGAAATAGACTGAGTGGAATTTTAAATTCAATAATAGGAAAAAAATCTTGGTATCGACCGTCATTAGATTGATTTATTGATATTTAATAGATAATAATTCTCCAATGAGAAAAGTTAAAAAAATATTAATCACAGGTGGAGCGGGATTTGTAGGCACAAATTTAATTAAATATCTACTTAGAAAAACAAAATTTCACATTATTAGTTTAGATGACTATTCATCTGGAACAAAAAAAAATCATATAAGAAATAAAAAAGTTAAATATGTAAAAGGCTCTACCTTGAATATTTCAAAACTTATTTTAAAACCAAAAGAAATTAATTCTGTTTTTCATTTTGGAGAATTTTCTAGAATTTACCAAAGTTTTTTGAGAACGAATGAATGTATTCAGTCAAATACTGAGGGCTCGTACTCAGTTTTTAATTTTTGTTTAAAAAATAAGATTAAACTAATTTATTCAGCAACATCTGCATCTCTTGGTAACAAAGGCAATGATAAAAATTTATCTCCATATGCTTTTACAAAAGCAAAAAATCTTGACTATTTAAGAAATCTTAAGGAGTGGTTTAATTTTAAATATGAAATAATTTATTTTTATAATGTTTATGGTCCAAACCAAATTTGTAAAGGTCATATGTCGACTGTCATTGGAATATTCGAAGATTGTTATAAAAGATCTAAACCTTTACCAGTAGTTAGACCCGGATCGCAATCAAGAAGATTTACACATATTAATGATACAGTTAAAATATGCTACTTAGCTTGGAAAAAAAATCTTTGCAGACAATATAGTATAACTCATAAAAATTCGTATTCTATAATTCAAGTTGCTAAAATGTTTAATTCAAAAATAAAATATTTGCCACAAAGAGAAGGTGAAAGGTTTAAATCAGCACTCACTAATCGAAATCTTTCTAATAAAATTTATAGGCACTACGGTAAAATAAATCTCAGAGATTATATTAAAAGCTTTGTTTCTAATAATTAGTGTCCTGGAAATTTTATTAAGCTTTCAACACTAAATCCTTTATCTTTTAATAATTTTTCCCCAGGAAGATCAAATAAATTAATTACAAAAATAAATGCCGCTACCTCCCCCCCAGAGATTTTAATTAATTTAGCTGCTGCTTCAGCAGTCCCCCCTGTAGCTATAAGATCATCTATCACAAGTATTCTTTCTCCTTTACTTATAGAGTCCTTGTGAACCTCAATAGTTGCGTCACCATATTCTAAAGTAAAATCAACAGAAAAAGTTTCAGCAGGCAATTTATTTTTCTTTCTTAGTAATATGAAAGGTTTATTTAAAGCATAAGAAACAGTTGAAGCGAAAACAAATCCTCTTGACTCGATAGCTGCAACCTTGTCAAATTGCATTTTTTTAGCAATCTCTATTATTTTATCATTCGTAAATTTAAAAGCATCTGGGTTTTTTATTAATGTAGTGATGTCTCTAAATAAAATTCCCTTTTTTGGATAGTCCGGAATAGATCTAATGTATTTTTTTAAATCCATAATTTATGCTTCAAGTTCTAACAAAAAAGCATTAATAATTAAATGATGAAAAAAAGAAAGTTAGGGATAATTGGGGGTAGTGGCCTTTACAAAATGGAGGGCTTTGAAAAAACAAAATGGAAAAAAATTAATACTCCTTGGGGAAAACCTTCAGATGAAATTTTGTTAGCTAGTATTGGAAAAGAAGAAATATGTTTTATTCCTAGACATTCAAGAGGTCACAAAATAAACCCATCAAACATAAATTTTAGGGCAAATATTGATGCGATGAAACAATTAGGAGTTACAGATGTCATATCAGTATCTGCTGTAGGATCTCTTAAAGAAAATCTAGAACCAGGAAAATTTGTAATAGTAGATCAATTTATTGATAGAACATTTGCAAGAGTAAAAACATTTTTTAATGACGAAATAGTAGCTCATGTTTCAATGGCTAAACCCACAAGTTTTGGACTTTCAAATTGTTGTGAGGCTGCATTAAAGAAGTTGAATATCAATTATCAAGCTGGAGGAACATATGTAGTTATGGAGGGACCTCAATTTTCTACCTTAGCTGAGTCAAATTTATATAGATCTTGGGGAGCTGACGTAATTGGTATGACTAATATGCCTGAAGCTAAACTAGCTAGAGAAGCTGAAATTAGATATACCACAGTCGCAATGGTGACGGACTACGATTGTTGGCACCCTGATCATGATGAAGTTGATGTAAGCATGGTAATTCAAACTTTAATGAAAAATGCGGCTAACGCACAAAATATGGTTAAAGAAATAATAAAAACATTTAAAGATTATTCAGTAGATAAAGATCCTGCAAATGACTGTTTAGATGTTGCCATTATTACCGATCCAAAAATAAGAACAAAAAAAACAATAAAAAAATTAAAAAATATTGCTGGAAGAGTTTTAAATAAAAAATAATTCAATGCCAACTTATACGGTAAAATATTCAAATATTAATCTTTCACAAAAACAAAAAAATTCTATAGCACACGATATAACAAACACTCACAGTAAATTTACTGGCGCAAATACCTTTTTTGCTCAAGTCATATTTCAAAAAAATCAAAAAAATTCTCATTTCATGGGTGGTAAATTAGTTAAAACTAAAGAAATTTTCTTAAACGGACAGATTAGAGCCGGAAGAACATCAAAAGTAAAAAAACAATTAATTTTAGGCCTAAGAAAAATTTTGATTAAAAACACAAAGTTGCAGAGTGATTTTGTTTGGGTTTACTTAGAAGATCTATTGCCGGATCAAATGATTGAGTATGGAGAAGTTTTGCCTAAATCAGGACAGGAAAAAAAATGGTTTAAGTCTTTATCACCGAGTTTAAAAAAAAGATTAAAAAAAATGGAAAAATAAGTGAAAATAGAGGGAAAATTATACAAAACAATTTGGTTTGAGAACAATTTAGTGAAAATCATTGATCAAACAAAACTTCCTCATCAGTTTATCATTAAAGATTTAAAAACTGTGAAAGATGCAATTTATGCCATTAAAAAAATGGAGGTGAGAGGTGCTCCATTAATTGGTGCAACTGCTGCCTACGGTTTAGTTTTATCTATTATTGAAAAAAACGATTTATCTTTTCTCAAGAAGTCTAGCGAAGAGTTAATTGCATCACGACCCACTGCGATTAATCTTAAGTGGGCAGTAGACAGAATGATAAAAAAGTTATCCGGAGTAAACGATAAAGATATCTTGAAAATAGCTCTAGATGAGGCAAAGGCGATTACAGAAGAGGATGAAAAATTTTGTAAAAATATCGGTTTGAATGGTCTTAAAATTATTGAAGATATTGCTAACAAAAAAAAAGATATAGTTAATATCTTAACTCATTGTAATGCAGGATGGCTAGCAACTATCGATTGGGGAACAGCTACTTCACCAATTTATCATGCTCATCAAAAAGGAATTAAAGTTCATGTTTGGGTTGATGAAACAAGACCAAGAAATCAAGGTGCTAACTTAACATCTTTTGAATTAAATGAAGAGGGGATATCAAACACTGTAATAACCGATAACGCTGGTGGTATATTAATGCAAAGAGGAGAAGTGGATATGTGTATTGTTGGAACTGATAGAACTTTATCTAATGGAGATGTTTGCAACAAAATCGGAACTTATCTTAAAGCTTTATCCGCAAAAGATAATAACGTTCCTTTTTATGTCGCCTTACCAAGTTCAACTATAGATTGGAGCATTAAAGATCATAAACAAATCCCCATTGAAGAGAGAAACTCGGAGGAGCTATCACATGTTGAGGGAATAGATGAAAATAATGAAATTAAAAAGGTTAGAATTTACCCACAAAAAAGTAAATCATTAAACTTAGCCTTTGACATCACGCCTGCTAAATTAGTTACAGGTTTAATCACAGAAAAAGGCATTTGTGAAGCTTCAGAAAAAGGTTTGAGAGGTTTATTTAAGTGAGTAAATTAAAAGCTGAAGTTATTAAATATTCAAAAAAATTAAATATAACAAATTTATCTGCTTTAAGATCAGGAAATATATCTGCAAGAGCAAAAGAAAAGGGAGTAGAAGGTTTTTATATAACTCCATCGGGAAGAAAGTATTCATCTTTAAGACCAAAAGACATCGTCTTTGTAACGCTTAAAGGTGTATATGACAAAAAAAAGGGCAAACCATCCTCAGAGTGGAGATTTCATCAAGATATTTATGTGAATAAGAAAGAGGCTAAAGCTATAGTTCATGCTCACTCAACTTGTGCTACAGCTGTCTCTACTCATCAAAAAAGTATTCCAGCTTTTCACTATATGGTTGCAGTAGCAGGTGGAGAAGACATTAAGTGTAGTAAATACGCAACTTTTGGGACAAAGAATCTTTCTAAAAACATTATTAAAGCATTAAAAAAAAGGACAGCATGTTTGATTGCAAATCACGGCCAGGTTGCCTTTGGAGAAAATTTAGAAAAAACTTTTGAGCTTGCTCAGGAGATCGAAAATATTTGCCATCAATATATAAATGCCATAAGAATTGGAATACCTAAGATTCTTTCAAAAAAAGAAATGAAAATTGTCTTAGAAAAATTTAAAAATTATAAAAAAGGGTAATTTTTATGATTAAAGTTGGCGAGCACATTACCATTGATTTTCTTGGTGTTAAAAAAGACTATTCACCTGAATTTTACGAAAAAGTTATTTACAAAATAGCAAAAGCTGCAAAGGTAGAAATATTAAATGTAGCGTCTCATAAATTTGAACCTCAAGGTTTTACTTTAGTTGCTTTATTGTCAGAAAGTCATTTTAGCTTTCACACATTTCCTGAAAGAGGTGTAATAAGTTTTGATTTCTTTACATGTGGCAAGGTAAATCCGAAAGTTGCTCTTAAGATTTTAAGAAAAGAAATAGACCATCGAAGAGTAGTAACTAACGCTTTTGATAGAAGTAGTGTTGGACTTTATGATGATATTTATAGCACTCCTGGTCAAAAGAAATTTTATGTTGTCAAAGATGTTTTAGAAAAATTCACCTCTAAAGTGGGCCAGTTTGTTGAAATAATGGATTTAGAAGAATTTGGACATGCATTATTTATTGATCATGAAATCCAAGTAGCTGAAAAAGACGAAAAAATTTATAGCTCAAATTTTTTCAAATCCAGCTATGATTTAAGTAAAAAAAATAATAATGTTGCAATTATCGGTGGGGGAGATGGAGGAGTAGCTAGAGCCTGTTTAGAGAATAATTCTAACTACATCGATTGGTTTGAATTAGATCCTGAGATTGTAGATGTTTGCTATCGTCACTTACCAAAAGTTTGCTCAAAAGTAAAAAAAAGTAATAAAATTAAAACGTTCTGGGGAGACGCTTTTAAAAGTATAAAAGAAATAGAAGACTCAAAATACGATAAAATTTTTGTAGATTTGAATGATGATCAATACTGTATTGATTTAGCTAAAAAAAATATGAAAGGTTTAAAAAGAATACTTAAAAAAGGCGGTGTAATTACTGCTCAAGTCGGAAGCCAGAATAAAAAACCTAAACAAGTTGATAATTGGTGTAAGGTTTTAGGAAAAAGCTTTGGAAACGTTAAATTATCCGGGGCTTATATCCCTAGTTTTGACTGTAAATGGAATTTTGCTTCATCTATAATGAAGTGATGTTTCGTGTTTCTTGTATTCAATTAAGATCAAATAACAATATTCATAGTAATTTATATAAAACATCGAAACTTATAATTAAAGCGGTAAAGCAAAAAACTGATTTCATCATTACTCCAGAAGTTTCATCACATTTCTCTTTAAAAAAAAAGGAATTGCTAAAAGTTTGTACGTCAATGCAAAATGATATTTATCTAAATGGAATTAAAAAACTTGCAAAAAAATATAAGAAATGGATTTTGATAGGATCTTTAATAATTAAGATTTCAAAAAATAAATTAGTTAATAGATCTGTTTTAATTGATAAGAGTGGGAGAATAAGAACCTACTATGATAAAATTCACATGTACGATGTTGTTTTAAGCAAAAAAGAGAAATATTTTGAGTCAAAGAGTTTTTATCCAGGAAACAAAATAAAGACTTTCAACTTACCTTGGGGAAAGATTGGTCTAACCATTTGTTATGACCTTAGATTTCCAATTCTATATAGAAAACTGGCTAAGGCGGGATCATTATTTTTAACTGTTCCATCTGCCTTTACCGAGACCACCGGTAGGAAACATTGGCATTCTCTATTGAAAGCTAGAGCTATAGAAAATTTTAGTTATGTTTTCGCCCCTGCACAGGGAGGGACACATTATAACGGAAGAAAAACTTTTGGACATTCATTAATAATTTCTCCAGATGGAAAAATATTAAAAGAATTAAAAAAATCAGAAGGCGTGATCACAACTGCTGTAAATCCTAAACTATCAAAAAATCTTAGGTTAAGAATACCTAGTTTGAGGGGCGACTAACTATTCGTAAGATTTTACCTCTTTTATATTTGATCCAAGAGCATTATTAATTGCTAATTTGATTTTTGCTCTCTCATCATTAAATTTGTAAACATTTCTCGCAAGCTGAATAAATTTTTCATCAAATTTATTGTTTTTTTCAGCTGATCTTTTTCCATCCTCAATATCCCAAAGTTTTAAATTTATATTTTTTAAATCATTCTTAAAATTCAAAATTTTACTTTCATTGTTAATCGATTTTTTTAAAGTTTCATTTAATGAAATTAACTCCTTATTCACCTCTACCAATTTCTCTTTATTACTTATTTTTTCTTTTTTGATTTCTAAAATGGTAATTTTATCAATTAATTCACCAGCTGATATTTCTGCCAATATTTTGTCCATTTTCTCGCTCATATTAATATTTGACTATATTAATCATTAAATATACTTCGAAATAATAATGTCAAATATATTAATAATAAAGCATGGTTCTTTAGGTGATTTAATTCAAGCAAATGGAGCCATAAAAGATATAAAAAATTTTTACAAAAATAGAAAAGTATTTTTACTTACAGCTCAGCCATATGCAATTTTTATGTCAGAATGCCCTTATTTAGACGGTGTCATAATAGATAAGAGACTACCTAGGTGGAATTTATTTTATCTGAAAAATTTAAAAAACAATCTAGCAAAATATAATTTTACAAAAATCTATGATTTGCAAAATTCAAGCAGAACAAAATTTTATAAAAGATTTATTTTGAAAAATGTAGAATGGTCTTCTACCGAAACTTCATTAGAGCCAGGTCAGAAAAAGAGTGATTTTGATAAAGACCCTGTACTTGATAGAATGGAAATTCAATTAAAAAAAAGCGGTATTCAGACTGAATTTGTAAAAAACATAGACTTGAATTGGGCGCTATCAGATATCTCTAGATTAAAAAAACAATATGCAAATAATGACTATATTTTGTTATTTCCTTTTTGTTCAAAAAAACTTCCTCAAAAAAAATGGCCTTTTTTTAAAGATTTAATTTCAAGACTCAAACAAGATTATAAAAATAAATATCCAATTCTGTTAGCGCCTGGACCTGACGAAATTGACGAAGCTAATGAGCTGAATGCCAAAGTGGTTTTAGATAATAATCAACCAGTTGATATCAAAATATTGATATCTTTAATAAGTAAAGCTAAATTTATTATTGCAAACGATACTGGACCCGCTCATATTGCTTCACATTTAGACAAAAATGGTATCGTACTTTTTGGTAACCATACAACCGCAAAAAAAGTAAGTATGGAAAATTATAACTTTAAAGCAATTAGCGTTGAAAATTTAAATAATTTAACAGTCCAAACTGTTTTAGACAAAGTCAAATCTAAATTAAATTAATATAATTTTTTACAATTTTTTCCCAACTAAACCCTTTTGAAAATTCAAATGCATTAGCACCTAATTCCTTGTATTTTTTGTTTGTTAAAATTTTTAAGAGTGTGTCATAAATAGCATTTAGATCATTACCATTGCAAAGATATCCCGTTATGCCAGATTTTATGGCATCTCCTTCGCCTCCATAGATCCCACCTATTGATGGCTTTCCGTATGATGCAGCTTCAATATATGTGATACCAAATCCCTCAACAGATTTTTTATAAACAACTGAAGGCATTACAAATACATCTGATTGTTCAAGCAATCCAACCTTTTCTTGCTCTGTAGAATTGAAAATTAGTTCAACATTTTTTTCTAAACCTAATTCTTTAATTAATTTTTGAAGATTTTTTCTCTCGTCTCCATCACCAATCGAAACATATTTTAGATTTGGAAATTTTGGTAAAAGATTTTTTATTGACATTAAAATATTTTGATGGCTTTTACGGCCATCTAATCTTGAAACAGTAATTAATTTCGGTGACGAACTACCATAAATATTTTTAGAAAATTCTCTAGCTGCTTCACTAACACTTATAGGATAGTTGCAACCAGGATTAATTACATGAATATCTTTTAATCCAAGTTTTAAACCCAATTCCTTTGTAAATTTTGAATTTGCAATTACGAAATCTGCTTTCCCTAATGATTTTAAAACTCTTTTATTTAAAGAAGAGCCAACAGGATGATTTATTTCCTTTGAGTGAATTAAGCAGAAAGATTTTGTTTTCTTAAGAGTTTCTAATTCAATATTTTCAATACTCTTCCAGTGATCAAAGAAACATGCTCTTATTTGATTTTGTTTAATAAAATCTTTAACTAGATTAGCTTTTCTATATTTTCTAAATATTTTAAAACCTGAAATTCTTTCTATATTTAATTTAGAATTTTGATCATAAGTATTTGCTTCTTCATGATTATCTGCAAAAACTTTAACTGGACCATGATTTGTAAGAGCATTAGACAAACCTTCCATGAGGTTCTGCATACCACCAAGTTCAGGTGGAAAATTTCTTGTAGAAATTAAAAACATTATTTAAACCACTTAATATTACATCCCATACTAGGAGTTTGTTCATTTGGACCAACTTGAGTTTTAGAAATCATTTTCATGGCTACTTTTAAGTCACTATCTCCACTTGAAATAGGTTTTAAATCTTTAAGTTCTCTAAATCTTCCCCGATATTGAAGTTTTAAATCTTTATTGTATCCAAAGAAGTCAGGAGTGCAAACCGCACCATACTTTTTTGCTATCTCTTGTGTCTCATCAATCAAATAATTAATTTCACCAAAATCGTTTGCTTTTGCAAATTTTATCATGTTATCGAACGAGTCCTCAGGATAGTTTTTAGTATCATTAGACATGATTGCGACAGAGTTAATCCCGTCTTTTTTTAATTCATTACAATCTTTTGCTAAATCACGAATAATCGCTTTCACGTAAGGACAGTGATTACAAATAAACATTATCAGTGTCGCCTTTTCACCTTTTACATCATCTAAAGAAATTAGTTTATTTTCTATCGATTTTAGTTTGAAATCCTCAGCTTTTTTTCCAAAATCGCAAACTGGTGTCTTTGTTAAAGCCATAATATATTATAAGATAATTAATAATACATTACAGCAAATTTATGATTTACGATGTTAACGGTCATACTCCTAAAATCGATCCAAACAGCTGGGTCGCTTCTAATGCAATTATCATCGGAAGAGTTGAATTAAAAAAAAATTCAAATATTTGGTTTAATGCAACTTTAAGAGGTGATTTAGAACCAATAATTATAGGTGAAGGTTCGAATATTCAAGATGGTAGCGTAATACATACAGACCCAGGCTGTCCTACAATTGTAGGTAAAGGAGTAACAGTAGGGCACATGGTAATGCTTCATGGATGTGAAATTTCAGATGATTGTATTATTGGAATTGGTTCAACTATTTTAAATAAAGCTAAGATAGGAAAAAATTGTATCATTGGAGCCAATTCATTAGTAACAGAAAATAAAGTTATTCCAGACGGATCACTTGTCCTAGGAAGTCCTGGTAAAGTAGTAAGACAAGTTACTGATGAAGAAATAAAACATATTAAAGAAAACGCCAGAGACTATGTTGAAAATATTAAAAAATATAAGAAATAGTTTTTTTTTATTTGCCATTTTATTATCAGGCTTTTCAGATTTGGAAGCTAAAAACAGTAAAGATGTATCTAATACTGAGGTAAAAAGAAAAACTATTTCTCACAAAAAAAAATATTCTCTTACTTTAGCTAATAGTAAAGATGGTCATCCTGTAAGATCTGGAAAAAAATCTTACAGATTTGAAGTAAGATTAGGTGATTGCGGTAAAGATAGCGGACATGATGATTGCAAAAAAGATAGACAGAGAACTGAGCTTCAATTCAAAAAACACCAAATGGGTAAAAAAGATCATTGGTATTCTGCATCAATTTATTTACCCGAAGATTATAAATCAGTAGCCCCTGTTAGAACTACTTTTGCTCAACTTTATGAAAAAGGCTGGAAACCTATTCTTATGGTTACAGATAGAAGTGGCGAATGGTTAGAAGTAGGAAGAATGTGGAGTGGCGAGTATGTTGAAATGAAAAAGGCAATCAGGATAAATGATATGAGAGGAAAATGGACTGATGTACTAATTAACGCTCGATACTCAAGAGAAGAAAATGGATTCATGAAAGTTTGGATTAATAATAAATTAATATTAAATGCCGAGAATATAAAAAATATTACGCCATACACTAAAAGAGGTGTCGGACTAGATTTTGGAATTTATCAGACATTTGTAAGCGGGTGGAAAAGGGAACATGGAGAAAAACCCTATCCAAATATGGTTGTTTATTTTGATGAAGTTAATTTAGGCTCTACAAGAGAAAAAGTTACCAAAAAATTAGGGAACTAACCAAGTAAATTTTTTAGACCCATTCATATCAATTAATGCTCTTCGATGACCTTTGGCTGCTAAATAAAGCCATTCAATGCTTTTGATGTTACATCTAATGACGCAAAAGTTTTTATAACCGGCTTCACTTTCTTCTTTAGTAAAATCAAAATTATCAAACTTATTATCTAAACCTGAAGTTGGTTTTTCAGACTCTGTTCCAGGTCCATTAGTAACCAAGTAACATTTTCTACTGATATGGCCAGTTTTTTCCCAAGACTCTTTTGTAACATCATTATTATAATTTACTTCGCATTCAGCTTTAACTCTAAGCTGTATTTTTTCTTCTTTACCATAAAATAAAATTGAACATTTAGGATTTTTTTTTATTTTCTCAATTTTTGAAGATCTAATATCGCTATGGTACTGAATAAAGTTATCTTGTTGATCTGCCTTTCTAAGAACAACAACTCTACCATCAAGATCTTTATCATTTCCGCAAATAAATACTGGAGTTCTGAATTCGGAAGATCTATCTTTGACAGCTTTTGACAATAAATCCCAGATTTTTTTTTCAATCTCTTTTGAATCTTCGTAGTAACTGACTGTTTCTGACACGATTTATTTTCTAAATCTTTTAATTAAACTTGAAGTATCCCATCTTTGACCACCCATTTTTTGGACTTCAGCATAATATTCATCAATTATTTTTGTGATAGGTAAAGGCGAGTTATTTTTCTTAGCTTCATCCATCGCTATTTTTAAATCTTTTCTCATCCAATCAACTGCAAAACCATAATCAAATTTATCTTCAATCATTGTTTTATGTCTATTTTCCATTTGCCAAGATTGAGCTGCACCTTTTGAAATTACTTCAATCACATCATGCATATTTAATCCTGCATTCATTCCAAAATTAATTGCTTCAGACAACCCTTGTACCAAACCCGCAATACAAATTTGGTTTACCATCTTAGTTAACTGACCACTTCCTGATGGACCAAGAAGTTTAATCTTTTTACTGTAGCAATCTATTACTGGTTCAGCTTTTTTATAAGGAGCTTCATCTCCTCCAACCATCACTGTTAAAATTCCACCTTCAGCTCCAGCTTGCCCACCTGAAATAGGCGCATCCAAGAAATCAAAACCTTTTGATTTTGCCTCTTTGTAAAGTTCTCTGGCAATATTTGCAGATGCAGTAGTATTATCTACGTAGATCGCTCCTTTTTTTGCAGTTTTAAATAAACCTTTGTCACCTAAAGTCACCTCTCTTAAATCATTATCGTTTCCAACACATGTAAAAATAAAATCGCAGTCTTTTGCAGCATCCATTGGAGTATCTGCTGTTTTGCCTTTGTATTCCTTGATCCATTTTTCTGCTTTAGCTTTAGTTCGATTAAAAACTGTTACATCGTGACCAGCTTTTGATATATAACCTGCCATAGGGTATCCCATAACACCCAAACCTATGAAAGCAACTTTACAAGTCATAAATGATTAACCTCTCAATAAATAAAAAAGTAATTTTATTCGGATTTATATTTACATTTTTTTCAAGTTTTGGACAGAGTTTTTTTTTGGGATTGTTTAACGCACCAATAAGAAATGAATTAGGTATTACTCACGGACAATTCGGAAATATTTATGCTACTGCAACAATATTTTCTAGTCTTTTACTTATATGGGTCGGCAAGAAAATCGATGAATATCAAATAATCTATTATTCTTTATTTGTTATTCTATTATTATTTTTTTCATCTTTATTTTTTTCTTTCATCAATAGTATTATTTTTTTATCAATCGGTATATTTTTAATGAGATTTTCTGGCCAAGGTTTAATGAGCCACACATCTACGACTACAATCTCAAGATTTTTTGAAAAGTCTAGGGGAAAAGCTCTAAGCACAATTTGGTTTGGATTATCATCTGCAGAATTTATTTTACCTGTATTAGTAACTTACTTGTTTGTAATTTATTCTTGGAGATCTGTTTGGCAAGGAATAGCAATTATTGTAATTATATTTTTGCCTTTTGTTGTTTTATATACAATCAAACAAATTAAATTAGACTCTAGAGAAAAAGATTTAGATCCTAAAAAAAATTTTAAGATTAAAAGTTGGAGAAGAAGAGAAGTAATTAAAGATTACAGATTTTACATTATTTCACTCAATATGCTTGCAATGCCTTGGATAGCCACTGGAGTATTTGTTTATCAATCATTTATTTCAGACTCAAAAATGTGGAATATTTACACAATTCCAAAAGCATTTATGGTTTATTCATTAGCTTCAATAATAACTTTATTTTTCTCAGGTTTTTTAGTTGATAAATTTACGAGTAGAAAATTAATTCCAATTATGAATATACCTCTGTTAATAGCTATGTTTGTACTATTTTATTACCAACATGAAATATCAGCATTTATTTTTTTAGGCCTGGTAGGTATTTCAAATGGTTTAGCCAATGTGCTTGGATCATCTACTTGGGCTGAAATATATGGAGTAAAATTTATTGGATCCATTAAAGCTTTGACCACTGCTTTTATGGTGTTTTCAACTGCCTTTGGAACAGCAGTATTTGGTTTGATGATCGACAATGGTTTTTCAATTGAAAATATTGCTTTTGTATCAGGCATATACATTGTCATTTCGTTGGTTCTTTTGATATTAATAAGAAATAAGCTTGAACCTGTTAAGTTTAAAAAATAATTGATTTCTTAGATTTATTTGCATATACACTCTGCATCATGGCAAGAATAACCGTAGAAGACTGTTTGGAAAAAGTTGATAACCAATATGATTTGGTTTTACTAGCTAAAGAAAGAACTGTTCAGCTTAATGCTGGAGCTGCAGTACAAGTCGAAGAGGATAATGATAAACGAACTATTATTTCACTAAGAGAAATCGGCGATGGAAAAATTAATGTAAAAGAGGTTGAAGCTAGTGCAATAAAAAGATTGAGAAAAGAGCCTGACGAGACGGAGGAACAAGAGGAAATTGAAGAGGAAACTAACGACGATTTTGAAAATTTATATAAAGGGCAGGTTTCTAAAAGTGGTGTAGCGATATTACCATCAAAAAGGACAAGAAGAATTCCTGAAGTAAAAAAACCAAGCTTGGCTGATGAAGCTCTTTCAGAACTAAAAGCAGAACAACCAGAAATTAAAGAGGAAAACTTAGACACTGAAGAAGCTCCTCTTGAATTAAGTGAAGAAGTTCCAACTGAAGAAAATAAATCAGACTAGATTATGAAAAAAACTGTTTCAGTTGCGCCTATGATGGATTGCACTGATAAGCACGAAATTTATTTTTTAAGTCTTATAAGCAAAAACATTCATCTGTACACTGAGATGATTGTTGCTAATGCAATTATAAGAGGAGATAAAACTAAACTGCTTTCATTTAAAAAAATAAATAATCCAGTGACACTTCAAGTTGGTGGGTCGAATCCAAATGAACTAGCCGAAGCATGTAAGATTTCTGAAGACTACGGATATAAAGAAATTAATTTAAATTTAGGTTGTCCAAGTAAAAAAGTACAAAAAAATAAATTTGGTGCATGTCTTATGCAAGAACCAGATCTTGTAGCTAAATGCATTGAAGCAATGGCTAAAGCAACTAAATTACCTGTAACAATTAAAACAAGAATTGGTTACAACGATGTGGAAAATTTTGAATTTTTAAAATCTTTTATTCAAACAACAAAAGATGCAGGTTCACAAAAATTTATAATTCACGCACGAAAAGCTTTACTCAAAAAACTCACTCCAAAAGAAAATCTAAATATTCCACCATTAAAATATGATTTTGTTTATAAATTGAAAGATTGTTTTAGAGAAGATGAAATAATTATTAATGGCGGAGTAAAAACAATAGAAGAAATCAAAAATCATTTAACAAAAGTTGACGGTGTGATGATTGGAAGAGCTATTTATCACTCACCTTATTTTTTAGCAGATATTGAAAAAGAAATCTTTAATAATAAAAACGTACCAACAAGAACAGAAGTTATGGAAAATTTAATTCCTTATATTCAAGAACAAACATCAAAAGGTGTACAGTTAAATCATATAATGAGACATACGGTAGGCTTGTTCCATGGGCAAAATGGTTCAAAAACTTGGAAGCAATATTTATCTAAAAATATGTGTATAAGAGATGCAGATTTACAAAAAGTAAATCATATTATGGATCAAGTTAGAAAAACTAATCCTATTTCATTAGAGAGATAGTTTTGGATATCCTTTCTCAATCAGAAATAATTTATTTAGTTTTAATAATGATTGCTACAGCAATACCTGCAGGGTTTGCTGCAGGACTTTTTGGTATTGGGGGAGGGTTAGTAACGGTCCCTATATTGTTTTATATATTTAGCTTTTCAGGAATAGAAACAGCTTATGTTATGCACTTAGCAGTAGGAACTTCATTTGGAATTATCATACCTACCTCAACTGTTTCTGTGTTAACTCATCATCAACATAAAGCCGTTGATTTTAGTATTGTAAAAGGCTTTGGGTTTTTTGTTGCAACTGGAGTAATTTTAGGAACAATATTTGCTGCAAGCTTAGAAACAAAACTTTTGATATTATTTTTTACTATTGTTGTATATGTTCTTGCATTCTACTTACTGTTTTTAAAAGAAAAAGAGACAAATATAGAAATTAAAATAGGAATATTTTCAAAAGCAATCTCAGGAATTGTGAGCGGCTTTATTTCTGCACCAATGGGCATAGGTGGAGCTGTAATGAATGTTCCAATATTAAAATTTTTTGGATATCCGATAAATAAAGCAATCGGTAGCGCTGCTGCAATTGGATTTATAATTGCTTTATTTGGTGCTGTTGGCTTTTTGATTTCTGGTTCATACTTAGAAGCTGATTTACCTTTGAGCGTTGGATTTTTGAATATTCCAGCTTTTTTAGTTTTTTTTCCTATTACTGCTTTCATGGCAAGATTTGGCGCAAAGGCCAGTCATAAAGTTGATAAAATGAGAATGACTAAATATTTTGGATTATTTTTAATAGTCATTGGAACTAGATTTTTATACGAGTATTTTAAAATTTAAATTTTTTGATCATATTCGCCAATCTTTCCAGTTTTCTGCAAAAGATTATCTATAAATTCAAAAATTTTTTTCTTTTTTTCATCTGACTTAGTGCTTTCAGCCACAATTACCAAAGAGGGCTTATTGGATGATGCCCTAATTAAACCCCATGATCCATCCTCTAAAGAAAATCTAACGCCATTAATTGTTAATACTTCAACAATATTTTGATTATCAATCTTAATACCTTCATCTTTTAATTTCTTTACCTCTTTTACCATTTCATCAACTACTTTATATTTCTCTTCATCTTTGCAATATGGAGCCATTGTTGGAGTTTGATAAGTTATTGGTAATATTTTTATAATTTCACTCATTTTTTTGTTTTGATTTACAATGAGATGACAAACTTGTATTGCCGAATTTATCCCATCATCATAACCATACCCTAAGGGTTGATTAAAGAAAAAATGTCCGCTCTTTTCAAAACCAGCTAATGCTTTTTCTTTATTTACTTTTCTTTTTATGTGCGAATGACCAGTTTTCCAGTAAATGGTTTCACATCCATTTTCTCTAAGTATTTTATCATTTTTAAATAGTCCAGTTGATTTAACGTCAACAATAAATGTTGCATCTCTATGTTTGTTTGAAAGATTTCTCGCAATTAGTAACCCAATTTTATCTGAGAATATTTCATTACCTTTTTCATCTATAACTCCGCATCTATCTCCATCTCCATCAAAACCAAATCCAATATCAGCTTTATTATCTTTTACGGCTTTAGCTATTGCATGGAGCATCTCAAGATCCTCCGGATTTGGGTTATATTTAGGAAAGGACCAATCTAAATTACAATCTAATTCTATGACTTCGCATCCGATACCTTTTAAAATTTCTGGCGCAAATATTCCTGCCGTCCCATTTCCACAAGCTACCACAGCTTTTATTTTTTTATTTAACTTATTTTTTTTAATTAAATCTTGTATATATACGTTCTTAAAATTATCTATTTTTTTTAATGATCCTTTTCCACTTAAATATTTTTTATTTAAAGTAATATCTTTTAAGTTTTCCATTTCTTCAGGCGCATGTGTTAAACCTTTTTGAATACCCATTTTTACACCTGTCCAACCATTTTCATTATGGCTAGCAGTTACCATTGCTATTGCGTCTGAGTTTAAATTAAACTGAGCAAAATAAACCATTGGGGAAAGAGATAAACCTACGTCTTCAACATTACACCCAGTTGAAATCAAACCTTCAGTTAAAGCTTTTTTAATTTTCTCACTGTATGATCTATAATCATGACCAACTATTATTCTCGGATTTTCTTTTTTGGTGTGGCTTATTATTTGAGTTCCTAAGCCTTTGCCTAAATTAGTGATTCCCTCAATATCGATCTCTTTTTCAAAGACCCACCTCGCGTCGTACTCTCTAAAACCATTTGGATTGATTTTCATTAGTAATAAATACTAGAGAATATAGGCATTTGTTATTAAATGTTTATTAACAAAACTTTCCACTTGCAAAATTAATCAGATGTTCTTATAATGTTCTATTGATTTCGATGTTATATAGTATATTAACATATCTGTAACACAACATGTAGTTGTTTTGTTAACAAATCGAGTAAAAACAAGGAAAATATGAATAAAAGTGTATCATTGGCAATAGAGAAAGCTGTCGGCTCCATAAGCCAAAAAAACCAAAACGAACTAAAGAATAACGGACCCAAAAAGCCTGATTTATTCTCTTTATCTGGAGACACAGAATTATTCCAAAACGAGAAGGGTATCACTATCAAGATTGATAGATCTAGAGATGAAAACTTAACTGATTTTGGAAGAGCTACACTTACAGACAGATATTTAGGTCAGAACGAAAGTTTTCAAGATTTATTTGCTAGAGTTGCGAGCGTTTACGCTGATGATAATTTACACGCACAACGAATTTACAATTATATAAGTAATTTATGGTTTATGCCTGCTACACCTGTTTTATCTAACGGCGGTACAGAAAGAGGACTGCCAATTTCATGTTTTTTAAACGAGGCTAGCGATAGCCTAGAGGGAATAACAAATCTTTGGGAAGAAAACGTTTGGCTTGCAGCTAGAGGCGGCGGTATAGGAAGCTATTGGGGTAATCTAAGATCAATTGGAGAAAAAATAGGAAAAGTTGGAAAGACTTCAGGGATTATTCCTTTTATAAAAGTGATGGATTCTTTAACTTTAGCTATCAGCCAAGGTTCTTTAAGAAGAGGTTCAGCTGCTTGTTATTTACAAATTGATCATCCTGAAATTGAAGAATTTATTGAAATGAGAAGACCGACTGGTGGAGATGTTAATAGAAGATCTTTAAATTTACATCATGGAGTTTTAGTAACGGATGAGTTTATGAGAGCAGTAGAAACAGGTGGCCAATGGGCATTAAGAAGTCCTTACGATGGATCTGTTCAACAAACTATACCAGCAAGAAATTTATGGATTAGATTACTGACTGCAAGAATTGAAACTGGTGAGCCTTACATCGTTTACATTGATACAGTCAACAGACAAATTCCACAGCATCACAAACTCGCTGGATTAAAAGTTAAAACATCTAACCTTTGCAGTGAAATTACGTTACCAACTGGAGTTGATAATGAGGGAAATCAAAGAACAGCAGTTTGTTGTTTATCATCATTAAATTTAGACACTTACGATCAGTGGAAAGACGATCCACAATTTGTTGAAGACGTAATGAGATTTTTAGATAACGTTATGACTGATTTTATCAATAGAGCCCCTGATGAATTTGCTCATGCAAAATACTCAGCAATGAGAGAAAGAAGTGTTGGTCTTGGAGTTATGGGATTACACTCATATTTCCAGCAAAAAAATATTCCTTTTGGATCAGTAATGAGCAAAGTGTGGAACAAAAAAATATTCCAAAATATTCAAGAAAAAGTTGATGAAGCATCAAAGACTTTGGCTGATGAAAGAGGATCATGTCCTGATGCAGCAGAATATGGAATGAAGGAAAGATTTTCTAATAAAACAGCTATAGCTCCAACAGCTTCTATTTCAATTATTTGTGGAGGATCTTCTCCTGGAATAGAACCTATTGCTGCTAACAGCTACACTCATAAAACACTTTCAGGTTCATTTAACGTAAGAAATAAATATCTAAAGAAGATACTTCAAAAATATAATAAGGATACAGATGAAGTTTGGTCAACAATAACGACTAATCAAGGATCTGTATCACACCTAAACTTTTTAACTGCAAATGAAAAAGATACATTTAAAACTGCTTTTGAAATCGATCAAAGATGGATCGTTGAACTTGGTGCAGATAGAACTCCGCATATTTCACAAGCACAGTCAGTAAATATCTTTGTTCCAGCAGATATTCATAAAAAAGAACTTCACGATATTCATTTTCAAGCATGGAAAAAAGGTTTGAAAAGCCTTTATTACTGTAGATCCAAATCAATCCAGAGAGCTGAAAATGTAAACAATGGATCTTCAACAGATGTGACAAAAAATGTTTACTCTGGAAAACAAGAATCAAATAATGAAAGCAATAACTATGAGGAGTGTTTATCATGTCAGTAGCAGAAAAAACTAAACCAACAATTATTCAACCTAATAAGATGGGTTTATTAGTAGAAAACCCAGTTTACAAACCCTTTAGATATCCATGGTGTTACGACGCCTGGTTAACTCAACAGAGAATTCATTGGCTACCGGAAGAAGTGCCACTAGGAGATGATGTTAGAGACTGGCAGAAAAATTTATCAGTTGAGGAAAAAAATCTTTTAACTCACATCTTTAGATTTTTTACTCAAGCAGATGTTGAGGTAAACAATTGTTATTTAAGACACTACACAACAGTTTTTAAACCAACGGAAGTTTTAATGATGATGACGGCATTTGCTGCAATGGAAACTGTTCACATTGCTGCTTATTCTCATCTATTAGATACCATCGGAATGCCAGAGACAGAGTACTCAGCATTTCTACAGTATAAAGAAATGAAAGATAAATACGATTATATGCAAGGCTTTGATGTTAAGTCAAAACATAACATAGCAATGACGATGGCTGTATTTTCTGCCTTCACAGAAGGTTTGCAATTATTTGCTAGTTTCGCAATCTTATTAAACTTCCCTAGATTCAATAAAATGAAAGGGATGGGCCAAATTGTAACTTGGTCAGTCAGAGATGAAACTTTGCACTGTAATTCTATGATTAGACTTTTTAGAGATTTCATTAAAGAAGAACCACAAATTTGGAATGACAAACTAAAAAATGAAATCTATGAAGCATGTAAAACAATTGTTCACCATGAAGATGCATTTATTGATCTTGCTTTTCAAATGGGTCCAATGCAAGGTTTAACTGCAGATGAAGTTAAACAGTACATTAGATTTATTGGCAACAGAAGATTAGAACAATTAGGTTTAAATCCTATTTACGATGTTAAGAAAAATCCATTAACATGGTTAGATACAATGCTTAACGGAGTAGAGCACATGAACTTTTTTGAAGGTAGAGCTACAGAATATTCTAAAGCATCTACAAAAGGTACATGGGGCGAAGTATTTGCTTAATACTTGAAATTTAAATATAAAAGTTTTTGGAGAAAATCTGGATTAAAAGGTAAATGGGGAAATATTTATCTTGAACATTTAAGTCATTTTAAACCAATAAATTTTTTAGAAATCGGAGTATTTTGTGGGGTCACAGCCAGAAACACATGTGATTATTTAAATAAGATTCATGGAGATAAATTCAGTTATATTGGAATTGATTTATTTGGAGGAAAAAAAAATACTGCTAATAACGAAGTTGAGCCAGACTTTCTAAAAGATCAAAAATTCTCAAATCCATTTAAAAATCTTTACTATAACCATATATTAAAAGAAAACTTAAACTCAATAGAAAGTAATACTAAGTTTCTAAAGAAATATAAAAAAAATGTTAAATTAATAGCAGGTGATACCAATAGTGAATTAAAAAAAATAAATTTAAGCAATATAGATTATACCTTCTTAGACGGTGGACATAGTTATGATACTGTAACAAGTGATCTTGAGATATTATATAGTAATTTAAAGGGCAAAAATAAGATAGTCTTATGCGATGATTATGGTCAAGCTAGCATGATAACTGAGGTAAAAAGCGCTATTGATGATTTCGTAAATAAAAACAGAATTAACCTTAAAGTAATTAAAGATAGATTTGCTGAACTAACATTTTAAAATGAGTAAAAAAATTTTATTTTATTTAATTTCATTTTGGCTAATTACAATAATTGCCTCAATAATTTGGGGTTTCGAAAATCCTGAGAAGATTGAACGAGTAAAAAGTTATTTTAAAAAAAAACAAATTACCGAAGTTTCTGAAGCCAATGAAGATTCGAAAGAAATAATTGCCAACTCTTTTAATCTTAATGTAAAAAAAGTTTTAGAAATTGAAGGAAAAACTGCTTTCATTACGCATGAACTCTCGAAAAAATTTAATATACGTAATTTGAATGTATTTACTCAAACGGGAAATTTAATAGAAAACCTGGAGGCTAAAAAAGTTAAATTACCAAAAAACTTCACATTACAAATGAATGGCGGAATTAAAACAATTATCACATTACAAGAGAATGAAATAAAGCATAGGATAGCTTTGATTTCCTCTTACGAAAAAAAAGATAAGCATTGCTTCTTTGCATCGCTCGTTTTAATCAAAAGTGGCAACGAACTCTTTAGAAGCAAATGCTTACCCGCAGACCCCAACGATAATGATTTTAATGGTCTAGGCAGTTCTAATATTCATTTAAATGATAAAATATTATTAACTTTGGGTTCTCCCGAAAAGCATACAGGTAGAAATGGTTTGTTAGCACAAAAAGATGATTCAAAATTTGGAAAAATTCTTGAAATTGAAAAATCAGACTTAATCAAAAAAATCAATGACCAAAACCATGAATTAAATTTAAAGATATACTCTAAGGGACATCGTGTACCTCAAGGATTAACAGTATTAGACAATAAAATTTTCAGTGTTGAGCACGGACCCAAAGGAGGCGATGAGCTAAATTTAATTAGTAATGGAAAAAATTATGGATGGCCTAATGTTTCTTATGGCACCAATTATTTAGTATCAGAAGGAGGTGATGGAGCTTCAATTAAAATTAATCACGAAAAAAATAATTTTGAAGAACCCCTTTTTGCTTTTGTTCCCTCAGTAGGAATTTCTAGCTTAAATAATTGTCCCAGTGTGTTAAAAAATTATTATAAAAAAAATTGTTTGATGGCATTATCTTTGTATGGAAATAGTTTAAGAAAAGGCTACTCCATGATAATTTTTTTAATTAATGACGATCTTACTAAAGTAAATTCTATTGAAAAAATACAAATTGATACTTTACCTTTGAGACACTTTGTAACTGATGATAAAAATAGAATTTATGAGGATGAGAAAGGAAATATTTATATCTCTGCAGATAAAAAAGGAATATATAAAATTAATTTTAATAGTTTTAGGTGAAAAGCGAACTTTATTATTCCCAATCAAATTTAGGGAAAGTATCAAAAACTTGTAAAACTTTATCAGACCACTGATTACAAATTCTTTTATAATCTTCGTCAGATGTATTCAGACATTTAAGATAAGATAATTTTTTTTGATCTTTTTTATAAACAGCGATATCTATTGGTGGACCAACTGTTAAATCACTTTTAAGCGTTGAGTCCATAGATATTAAGGCACATCTAGATGCATCTCCTATCGACACATTGGGAGTTATAACTCTGTCGAGTATAGGCTTTCCGTACTTTACTTCACCAATTACCAAATAAGGTTTACTATCAGCTGGTCTTATATAATTTCCTTGAGGATAAACTAAGTACAGTTCTAAATCTTGACCTCTTATTTGCCCTCCAATAATAAATGTAGCTCCTAAAACAAGGCTGTCTGTGTTCACTCCGTCTGGAGATGAATGTTTAATCGTAAGTTTGCCAACATATGAAGCTATTTGCTCAAAATCTTTACATTTATTGAGATTGTTCGATGAATTTTCTTTTATGTCTTTCTCAATAGACTTAAAAACTGCTTGCGATGTTGCTAAGTTTCCTGAAGTAACAATCACAACTGTTCTGTCGCCTACATCGTAAGTAAGCATTTTAGAATAAATGTTTACATTATCTAAACCAGCGTTTGTTCTAGAGTCAGATGCCAAGACAACGCCTTCATTAGTCTTAATACCAATACAATATGTCATGGTGAATTCTTATTTAAAAAACAGTAAATATTCAATTCTTAATTATCATAGCTATTATCGAATTTGTGCATTTGATAAAGGCATCAAACTATTAAGAATTATAAAATGGTTAATTTGTGGAAAAAATACGATTCTAAAAAAACTTATGATGAGTATCTAAACTCTGATCATAAGTTACGTAGGCAAGCTGTAATTATCTCTCACATTTTAGAGAGACATGGCATCAAAAAATTAAACGAAATTGAAAAGAACTGTGCAAGTACAATAAATGCTAGGGGAATAAATTTTCGAGTTTATTCTTCAGGAAAAAAACTCCAAGAAAAAAAATGGCCTCTAGATATCATTCCAAGAATCATCTTAAAGAAAGATTGGGCTAAAGTTTCAACGGGATTACTTCAAAGAGTAAAGGCTCTTAATCTTTTTATAGACGATGTTTATAACGATAGAAAAATTTTTAAAGATAATATTATTCCTGAAGAATTGGTTTTCAATTCACCATTTTATTTAAGGGAGTGTTATGGTTTCTCACCAAAATATAAAGCTTGGTCCAATATTTCAGGAATTGATTTAATAAGAAATATCAATGGTGAGTTCATGGTTCTAGAAGATAACTTACGTGTTCCTTCAGGAGTTTCTTATATGCTTGAAAATCGAATGGTGATGAGAGATGTTTTTCCAGAATTATTTACAAAGTATAAAGTTGCTTCAGTTCATCAATATCCAAATAAATTATATCACTGCATGCTTGAATGTGTCCCTAGAAAAACAAGAAACCCACATATGTGTGTGCTAACACCAGGTAGATATAACTCGGCTTATTTCGAACATAGATTTTTAGCTGAACAAATGGGGATCGCTCTTGTAGAGGGAAAAGATTTATTCGTTGAAAAAGACTTTGTTTATATGAAAACTGTAACAGGTCCTATGAAAGTTGATTGTATTTATAGAAGAATTGATGACAACTTCTTAGATCCAAAAGTTTTTTATAAACATTCTTTACTAGGAGTACCCGGTTTATTTAAATGTTGGCGTAAAGGTAATGTTGGTATTGTAAATGCACCAGGGACAGGAATAGCAGATGATAAAGCTATATATTCATATGTTGATAAAATGATTAAATTTTATTTGGATGAGGAACCAAAACTAAAACAAGTTCAAACCTTTCTGTGTAGAAAAAAAATTCATAAAGATCATGTTATCGAAAATATTTCTAAACTAGTCGTAAAACCTACAAATGGATCAGGTGGTAACGGAATATTGATTGGTCCTAAAGCCTCAAAGGAAGAGAGAGAAAATATGATTGATAAAATTAAATCTAAGCCAAGTGATTATATTGCTCAACCATTAGAAATTTTATCTACTACGCCAACAATATCAGAAGAAGGAATTGAACCAAGACATTTAGATCTCAGACCGTTTGTCTTAACTGGTAAAAAATCTTGGGTTACAACAGGTGGACTTACTAGAGTAGCTCTTAAAAAAGGAAGCACTATCGTGAACAGTTCTCAAGGTGGTGGCTCTAAAGATACTTTAGTTATTGAAAGATAAATTTCCTAACAACCTTTAAATGAAGCGTACATACTCTGTAAAAGTTCTGAGTACAGACCTTTGCCTTTATCTAAAGTTGCACCAAGGGGATCTAAAACACCAGTTTTAATTTTAGTGTCTTTTGCTATAGATTTTATAATAGCTGGGTTGAATTGAGGTTCTGAAAAAAGGCAATTTACTTTCTCATGTTCTATTACCTCTCTTATTTCAGATAATTGTTCAGCTCCAGGCAAAACATCTGGATTTACTGTTAAAGCCCCAAGAACTTTAATACCAAATCTGTTTTCAAAATATTGATAAGCATCGTGGAAAACCACAAATCTAAGATTTCCTTTTAGATCACTTTTAATATTTTTTGTTAAATTATCTAATTCAGACTGAGCTTTTTTAGAATTAGCTTTATATTTTGAGCTGTTTTCAGGATCTAATTTAACTAATTGTTTTTCAATTTCTTTAACAATCACCTTAGCATTCATTGGATCTAACCAAACATGTGGATCGTGTTCACCGTGAGCATGTCCCTCATGCCCGTGATCATCATGTTTAGCTTTTTTATGACCATGATCATCGTGTTTCTTTTCTTTATGACCGTGTCCGTGATCATCATGTTTTTTCTCTTTATGACCGTGTCCATGATCATCATGACCTTCAAATATATTTTTTTCTCTAAACTTAAGTTTTTTAACTCCACTTAAATTCATTATTTCAATATTTACAGCTTTCTTAGCAATTGTATTTAATGGTTTTTCTAGGAAAGCCTCTAAATCTTCACCAACCCAAATTATTAGATCTGCTTTTTCAATCATTTTTGCATGTGACGGTTTAAGGCTAAATCCATGTGGTGAATTATAGCCGTCAACAATTACATCAGGTTTACCTACACCATCCATTACGTAACTAGCTAAAGAATGAATAGGTTTTATTGATGTGACTACATTTACATCCGCATTCACAGAAGACTTAAGCCCAAAGATTAAAAATATAGTTATTGTAAGCTTTGAAATTTTGTTTAACATAAGATTGTTATAATGTAACATTCGTTATAATATAACATTTTAACCGTCAAGGTTTAATTTATGAAAAATGAAAATAAAAAGACTCTCCTTCAAGTTGAAAAAGCTGGTCTCTCTATAAACTCTAAAATATTAGTAGAGGGAGTTTCTTTTGAAGTCCGAGAAGGGGAGATCGTCACTTTAATTGGTCCAAACGGATCAGGAAAATCTACAACAGCAAAAATAGCTTTAGGAATTCACAAAAATATAATGGGTAATGTAAAAAAATTTACTAATAAGATCGGTTATGTACCTCAAAAAATATCAATCGATTGGACTTTACCAATAAGAGTAATTGATTTCATGTTTTTAACCAAAGATTTAAACAACGAGCAAATTAGTGATGCCCTAAATTTAACAGGCGTTGAACATTTAAAGCAGAAGAGTTTAAGTAACCTCTCAGGTGGCGAGTTTCAAAGAGTTTTAATTGCAAGAGCTATTGCAAAGAAACCTGAGCTTTTAGTTTTAGATGAACCTGTTCAGGGCGTAGACTTTAAAGGAGAAGTAGCTATTTATGAATTGATCAAGAAAATTTCAGAAGATCTCAGTTGTGGAATACTTTTAATTTCCCACGATTTACATATGGTAATGTCAGCCACTGATCATGTAATCTGTCTAAATGGACACGTGTGTTGTTCTGGTAAACCACATATTGTTGCTCAAGACGAAAAGTATAAAGAATTATTTGGAGACCGTGCATCAAAGGTCCTTACTCTATATGAGCATAAACACGATCATACTCATTCGCAAGATGGAACAATAAACCGAAAGCAATAATCATGTTTGATGATTTTTTTATAAGAGCTTTATTTGCAGGAATTGGTATCGCTTTGATAACAGGACCTTTTGGTTGTTTCATTATTTGGCGAAGATTTTCTTTCTTTGCAGGAACTTTAGCTCACTCAGCTTTGTTAGGTGTAACTATGGCAGTTTTTTTCGATATTAATATTGCCTTTGCAGTTTTCTTAATATCTGCAGCACTGGCAATCATTCTTCTAAAATTACAAAAAAAAACAAAATTACCAAACGATGCATTACTTGGCTTACTTGCGCACGCCTCATTGGCAGTAGGTTTTGTTATTTTAGGTTTTTTAACATCAATCAGATTTGATGTAATGGGATTATTATTCGGAGATATACTTGCTGTTAATGAAATTGATTTAATGTTTATTTGGATAGGAGGTGCATTAATTCTTTTAGTACTAAAATTAATTTGGAAGCCATTATTCGCTTCAACAGTAAATTATGATTTAGCTGAAGCAGAGGGCATGAAACCAGATAAGATAAATGCAATATTTACAATTTTAATGGCTGCAATAATTGCAATTTCTATAAAAATTGTGGGACTATTGTTAATAACCGGAATGCTTATTATACCTGCAGCAATGGCCAGGAACATTTCAAACAATCCTCAACAAATGGTTGTCCTATCAATAGTTGGAGGACTTCTATCAGTAATGATAGGATTGTTTTCATCTTTAGAATTTAACACTCCTTCTGGACCTTCAATCATAACTGCAGCTTTAATACTTTTTTGTTTTTCACTTATTAAGTTTAAAAAATATTCCGAATTGAAAAAATAATGTTTAATTGGTAAATTATATTATGGCACAAGCACAAACACTTTCTAGAAATCAACAAATTGTTTTAGATATTATTGAAAAAGCAAAGGGTCCTTTAAAAGCTTACTCTATTTTATTCAACGTACAAAAAAAAGGAATAAATGCACCTCAACAAATTTATCGAGCTTTAAATAAGCTGATTGAAATGGGTAAAATTCATAAAATTGAAAGTAAAAATGCTTTTGTTGCATGCAGAAGTTCAGATTGTGAAATTTCAAAAGCAACAGCATTTTCGATTTGTGAAAGTTGTGAAATGGTCGATGAAATCAGTGATACCAAACTGTCAAAATATTTATCAGGCTTTAATCATAAAAAAGGAATGAAATTTAAAAGATTTAATTTAGAATTTTTTGGTATTTGCAAAAAGTGTAAAAAAGATTAGATCCTCTCAAAAAAATTTCTGCGACAATACTCTCTTTTCATTAAAATTTTTTATAATTTAATATATTTATAACAGAAGGATAATTATGAAATTATTAAAAACATTAATAACTATAGTTTTTGTTTCAACATTAAGTTTATCAATTAATGCTAAAGAAATAAAAATGGGTAAAGCTGATTGGGATACTGGTTATTTTCAAGCAGAAGTTTATAAAAAAGCATTGGAGAAAATGGGTTATAAAGTTACTGGCCCGACTGTTATGAAACCACAGGTATTTTATGTTGCGGCAGCAGCAGGAGATATGGATCTTTGGGTTAACGGATGGTTTGGAAATCATGATTCTTATGTCAAAGAGGCAATGGGTAAGGTTAAACCTGTTGGTTTCGTTGCAAAAAGTGGTGGCTTGCAAGGTTACTTAATTGACAAAAAAACTTCAGATAAATTTAATATTAAATCTGTAATGGATATAAAAAATCACGCTAAAGAGTTTGACTCAAATGGCGATGGTAAGGCAGATATGGTTGCTTGCCATCCAGGATGGGGTTGCGAAAAAATTATATCAAGACATTTTGAAGAACTTGGTCTGGGTGAATTTATTAATCCTATAAAAGCAGATTATTCTGCTGCAATGGCAGATATAATTTCAAGATATAAAAACGGTAAATCTGTTTTATTTTATACTTGGACTCCGAATTGGACAGTCGGTACTTTAAAATTAGGTGAAGATGTAGTTTGGATCGAAGCTCCTTTTAGTGAAACAAAAGAAGTAAGCGTGCCAAATGCAACAAAGTCAAAACTTAACATGGGATTTGGAGTAAACGACATTAGACCAGCTGCTAATGTTGATTTTTTAAAAGCTAATCCAAAAGTAGAAAAGTTTTTAAAAAAAGCATCTATTCCTTTAGCTGATATTGCTGCTCAGAACTTAAAAATGAATAAGGGTGAGAAAAGTGAAAAAGCAATAAAGAAACATGCTGAAGAGTGGATTAAATCAAATCAAAAAACTTTTAATAGTTGGATAAATTAAAAATAAATTAGCAAATAAGAATATATGCGCACGATAGTGCGCATATAAGACAAATCTCACTTTTTAGTTGTATTACGGTTACATTCAAAATTTATACATGTTAAAATTTTATAAATTTAGGAGGGAAAATGAGATATTTAAAACATTTAGTATCATTAATTGCAGCTCTTACTATTAGTAGTGCTGTATTTGCCAATGAGATTAAAATGGGTAAGGCAGACTGGGATACAGGTTATTTTCAGGCTGAGATCTATAAGGCAGCTCTTGAGAAAATGGGTTACAAAGTTTCAGGCCCAACTGTAATGAAACCTCAAGTGTTTTATGTAGCGGCAACATCAGGTGATGTTGATTTGTGGGTGAACGGCTGGTTCGGAACTCATGATGGTTACATTTCAGAGTCTAAAGGAAAAGTTAAACCAGTTGGTTATGTAATGAAAGGTGGAGGAGCCCAAGGTTACTTAATTGATAAAAAATCAGCAGATAAATTTGGTATCAAAAGCGTAATGGATATCAAAAAACATGCAAAAGAGTTTGACTCTAATGGCGATGGAAAAGCAGACATGGTTGCTTGCCCTCCAGGTTGGGGTTGTGAAAAACAAATTACAAAACACTTTGATGAACTAGGTTTAGGTGAATTTATCAATCCAGTAAAAGCAGACTACTCTGCTTCAATGGCAGATGCAGTGTCTAAATATAAAAATGGAAAATCAATTTTATTTTATACATGGACGCCTAACTGGACTGTTGGTGCTTTAAAACTTGGTAAAGATGTAGTTTGGATTGAAGTTCCATACAGCAAAACGAAACCTACTAAGATCGCTAATGCTACAAAGTCTAAAGTAAATTTAGGTTTTGGTGCTGATGATATTAGACCAGCAGCTAACGTAGATTTTCTTAAAGCAAATCCAAAGGTAGAAAAGATGCTTAAAAAAGCCTCAATACCTCTTGGAGATATTGCTGCTCAGAACTTGAAGATGAACAAGGGTGAGAAAAGTGAAAAAGCTATTAAGAAACACGCAGCTGAATGGATAAAAACTAATCAAAGCACGTTTGATAGTTGGATCAAGTAAAGGTTCAGGTTAATTTTAATGAGTTTAAAATTAGCCCCATCAGATTACGAAATATACCTTCCAATAGGTGAATGGATAGAAGGAAATATTAAAGAGTGGCTGTTTGAACAAAGGCCACTCTTTAAGAAAATTTCAGCACCTATAGATACTGTATTAAATAGTTTAGACTCTCTTTTTAATTTTATCCCTTTCCCAATAATACTTTTAATATTTATAATTTTTGCTTACAGGACAAATGGAATTAAATTTGCAATATTTTCTTTTGTAAGTTTAGTTTTTATTGATCTTGTTGATCTTTGGTCAGAAAGCATGACAACATTAGCAATGATTTTTACTGCTGTTTTATTTTGTATGTTAATAGGAATTCCTCTCGGAATCATTGCCTCAAGAAGCAATACTTTTGAAATTATTTTACGTCCTATACTCGATATAATGCAAACAATACCAAGTTTCGTTTATTTGATTCCTGTAGTTATGCTTTTTGGAGTTGGTTTAACTCCTGGAGTGGTTGCTACGATTATATTTGCATTACCACCAATTATTCGATTAACGAATTTAGGTATTAGGCAAGTTGGTAAGGGATTTAAAGAGGCAGGATCAAGTTTAGGACTTACTAGATTTTTAATATTAATTAAAATTGAAATTCCACTGTCTTTAAAAACTATAATGGCAGGAGTTAACCAAACGTTGATGCTTGCATTGTCGATGGTAGTTATTGCTGCTCTAATTGGTGCTGGAGGGCTAGGCTTAACTGTATATATCGCATTAGGAAGACTTGATGTTGGTTCTGCGGTTATTGGCGGAACAGGAATTGTAATTCTAGCAATTATTTTAGACAGAATTACTCAAAAAATTATTAAATCACACTAAAGACTTCAGTTTTGAGATATGTTTTGGAGTAATTTCACAACATCCTCCAATAATTTTGGCTCCTTTGTTCTTTAATTTTCTACAAATTTCAAGAAATTTTTTAGGAGTAAGATCTTTTCTTTTTCCAAGTTGAACTTTTGGATTATTAGAGTCAGGTTTCCAACCTGGAGGAATATGTTCAAAAGCATTAATTTTAAAGCCAAATGGGACTTTAAGTTTTTTAGCATCCTTCATAACTTCACTTAAATCCTCAAATGAAACACAAGAAGCCATTATTCCAATGGGTTTATGTTTTTGAACTTTTTTTGCTACAGTTATAAATTTTTCACCTGAGGGTAACAATCCTTTACGTCTAATGTGGATACCGACCAAAATTTTTTTCTTATATTTTTTAATTGCACTCAAACCCAATAAACACTCCTTCCAGCTACTCATTACATCTAAATAAAAGAAATCAACATATGGATTGAGATATTTTGCTTGGGATTTAAAACTTTCCTTTATAAACTTAAGATCTTTTCCAAGATCAGCAAAATAAGTAAAATTTTGAGGCGGCAGACTTCCAGCAATCAAAATTTTTTTTTTAGATATTCCTACGGCTTTTTTTGCAAGTTTTCCTGCTAGAACATTCAGATTTTTATATTCTTTTACTAAACCATTTTCGATAAGCCTTCTTTTTCTGCTACCAAAGCTGTTAGTTACAATAATTTCTGCTCCGGCTTTTATAAAATCTAAATGCGTTTTGACAACTGTTTTGTGATATTTTCGATTATATAAAGCCGAGGCTCCCCAAAGAGTTCCGTGAGGTTTTACTCCGCGGTTAAGGAGTTCCTGGCCCATACCCCCATCTAAAATTCTTGTTTGTTGAAAAAAATTATTATCCAGAGACTTCAATTCCAAAAAAAGTAGATATTAAAATAATGATCGCAAAAATAGCAAACCACATAAACCACTGAGATGCTACTTTTACTAATGAACCTTTATCAATACCTTTCCAGGGCATAAAAGTATATGTAGCAAGTGTAACCAAAATCAAAAATAATAGTAAATTAGTTAAAGTCATTTATCTTTGATTCAACAACATTACTTCTCTTACCTCGGCACCTCTATACTTTGACAAAGGTCTTATAAGTTTATTTGAGGCATGTTGTTCCATGATGTGAGCGGACCAACCAGTAATTCGAGACATTACAAATATCGGTGTGTAGAAATCTATATCGAAACCCATCATGTAATAAGTTGGACCACATGGAAAATCTACATTTGGATGGATATTTTTTCTTTGTAACATTACTTTTTCTAAAATTTCATACATCCTCGTATATTTTTCTTTTTTCAAAAGCTTAGCAACTTTAAACATATAGTGTTTCATTGTTGGTACTCTCGAGTCTCCTGTACGGTAAACTCTGTGCCCAAATCCCATTACTACCTTTTTTTTATTTAATGCATTTTCAATCCAAGCTTTTGCTTTTTCAGGTTTTCCAATCTCTTTCATCATATGCATCACTGCTTCATTAGCTCCACCATGTAATGGACCTTTTAAAGAGGCTATAGCTCCAGTTATTGCACCATGTAAATCAGATAAGCTGGATGTAATGGTTCTTGCTGTAAAAGTTGAAACATTAAAACTATGTTCAGCGTATAATATTAACGAAATATCAAATGCTCTTACTATCTCCTTATCCGGAACTTTATTAAACATCATTTTAAAGAAATTTTCTGAAAAAGATAATTTTTTACTTGGAGCTATAATTGATTTACCTTTTCGTGTTCTGAAATAAGCAGCAACAGCTGTCGGTGTTTTAGCAAATATTCTCATTGCCTTTCTCATGTTTGCTTTAGGAGAATTGTCTTTTGTGTCCTTATCTTCTAATGCCATCAAACTTACACAAGTTCTAATTACGTCCATAGGATGAGCGTTACGAGGCATTTTTTTAATATCATTTAATATTTGTTTAGAAAGTTTTCTTTCTGATCTTTCTTGTTTGATAAATTTTTTCAGCTGACTTTTGTTTGGGAGCTCTCCGTTCAGTACCAAATAGGCAACTTCTTCAAAATCACATTTATCGCAGAGCTCTTGTACCGTGTATCCTCTATAAGTTAAGGCACTGAGTTCTGGAACTACATGTGAAATAGTAGTTTCATCAACTACTATACCTAACAAACCTTTTTTTATTTCTTCACTCATTATTCATGTCCCTCTGTAGAAAAATCTGTGATTTTCTTATCAGGCGTATTGTACTTCTCATATTCTACTAACTCGTACAACCTTTTTCTAGTCTGCATTTTGTCAATGATATTATTTTGATGGCCATCTTTAAATATTGATTTAAGACCAAATTCAACATTCTGCATGGCGAGTCTCTGTGTTGTCACAGGATAAATAACTAAATTATAGCCTAAATTTTCTAATTGAGACCTATTTAATAATTTAGATTTTCCAAACTCTGTCATGTTAGCTAGTAAATAACCCTTAGATATTTTTCTTACTTTTTCAAACTCTTTTTCATCTTTCATTGCTTCTGGAAAAATCATGTCAGCACCAGCATCTTCATAAGATTTAATTCTTTCTAATGTTTTATCAATACCTTCTACAGTATTTGCATCAGTCCTAACTATAATTAAAAAATTTTTATCCTTTCTAGCATTAACCGACTCCTTAATCTTTTTTACCATTTCACCTTTTGAAATAAGTTCTTTGTTATCTAAATGCCCACATCTTTTTTCAGCTATCTGATCTTCTATATGACAGCCAGCTAAACCTTTTTCCTCAAAAGTTGTTATTGTTTTTTTACAATTTTTAAATCCTGTATCTGCATCCACAATTGTGGGAAGGTCTGTTACTCTAGAAATTTGGTTAGCCCTGTAACTCACTTGATCTAAAGTCGTTAATCCTATGTCTGGTAATCCCAGATCATTAGACATAACACCGCCTGAGATGTAAACTCCATCAAATCCGATTTCAGCAATAAGTTTTGCGCACAACGGATTATACGCACCAGGGAATCTAAGAAGCTTTTTCGATTGTAAACTTTTTACAAATTCTAATCTTTTTTCAGAACTATTTTTTTTTGTAAAATGCATGTGCAAAGTTTATATTAAAGAGATTAATAAAAATCAAAGGCTATTATTTTGTAAGAATAAATATACCAGTTAATATTAACAAAAGAGCTAAAGCATATTCTATAATTTTTTTCGTTTTAATATCCCCCACGAATTTTCTTAACCCACTTCCAAAAAGCGCCCAAAGACTAATCGTAGGAAAACATATTACTGCAGCAGTAATAGTAACAAATGCAACTCCTATAAAAATATTCTCCTCAGTAGGGAAAAAACCTGATGCAACAGTGACTGCAATCGACCAAGCTTTTGGATTTATAAATTGGAACAATGATGCTTCGTAAAATTTTAATGGTCTTCCAGTTTCTTTTTGCACCATAGAAAACGAACCAATCATTTTCCATCCTAAGTAAAGCAAATAAATAAAGCATAATATTTTCATGTAAAATTGAATTTGAGGATATATTAAAAATAAATTTGCTAAACCAAAACAGGTAAGGCCGATTTGAAAAATATGCCCTAAAGGAATTCCAATTAAATGTGGCAACGTTCTAACGAATCCAAATTTCATGCCTGATGCTGTGAGCATCGCATTATTTGGACCTGGTGTAAAAAACATTGTAAAATAAAAAGTTGCTAAAGCTGAAAATAGAGCAAAACTAATCATAAATATTTTTCAATAATTTTTTCAAAATTCAAAAAGTCGGAAATTAGTTCATCGTGTTTAATTTCTTTTTCAGTTTTTTCAGTATATCCATCTTTCACTAAAACAAATGGTATTTTAGCGTTATACGCAGACATAGCATCTACTTCGCTATCTCCAATCATTATTGTTTTTTTTAAATCACCACCAATTATTTCAACTACGTCCGTAAGGTGCCTTGGGTCCGGTTTGTTGAATGCAAAAGTATCCGAGCCAGCGACATATTCAAAATATTTGAACAAATCTAATTTTTTTAATAAGTCTATCGCAAGCCTTTCTTGTTTATTGGTACAGACAGCCATTGAAATATTTTTATTTTTTGCCCAATTAAAAAAATCAATTGCACCTTTTATTGGAACACTGTTTTTATCAATATTTTTTGAGTAAAAATCTATAAATTCTTTTGTCATTTCTTTTTTTGTTTCCTCATCTTTTATTTCTTCTTTAAAAGATCTTTGCATCATTACCCACGCACCTTTTCCAGCAAGTGACTTAATATCTTCAAGTTTTTTTTCTGAATGACCAAATTTTTTCATCACATGATTATGAGCGGCCATTAAATCTGGCGCGGTATTTACTATAGTTCCGTCCAGATCAAAAAGAATAGTGTAGATTTGATTCATTTTTAAAGTATTAAAAAGAAATATTTTGTGACTTATTTCAGTTAAGTTAATAATGTAAAGAAATTTTTAATGAATACAAATAATAAATTAAATAAAGCTAATTCCTATAGGCTTTCACAAGAATTACTAAGAAATAATGCTTTGAAGAAAGGTGTAAATTTAATTGCACCAGAAACAATTTTTTTATCAAAAGATACTTTATTTGGAAAAAACGTGACCATAGATCCATATGTTGTGATCGGTCCGGGCGTTAAAATTGGAGATCATTCTCATATTAAATCTTTTAGTCATCTTGAAGGAACTAAAATAGAAAACAATGTTACTGTGGGTCCTTACGCAAGGTTAAGAGAAGGAACTGTTTTGAAAAAAAATTCTAAAATTGGAAATTTTGTAGAGACAAAAAAATCCTTTATTAACCAAAATTCAAAAGTGAGTCACCTTTCTTATATTGGAGATACATCAATTGGAAAAAATTCTAACATTGGTGCAGGCACAATCACTTGTAATTATGACGGTGTTAAAAAATCTAAAACAAAAATAGCAGATAATGTTTTTATAGGTTCCAACTCTTCATTAGTCGCACCGATTAGTATAGGCAAAAATAGTGTAGTAGGAGCTGGATCAGTAATCACAAAAAATGTGAAAAAAAAAACATTAGCACTTTCCAGAGCATCACAAGTTGAAATTAAAAATTATAAAAGGAAAAAAAAATAATGTGCGGAATTATTGGGATTGCAAGCAATAAACCTGTTTCAATTAACATAATTAATTCTTTAAAAAAATTAGAGTACAGAGGATATGACTCTGCAGGTTTAGCGACATTAACCGATAACTTAATAGATGAAAAAAAATGCTCCGGTAGAGTTGACGAGCTGGAAAAAATTTTATTTAAAAATCCCTCGAATGGAAATATTGGAATAGGCCACGTGAGATGGGCTACTCATGGTGTACCTAATATTATTAATGCTCATCCTCATTCCTCAGAAGAAGTTTCAGTTGTGCATAATGGAATAATTGAAAATTCAGATGAATTAAAGAAAGATTTGGAAGCTCAAGGTTTTAAGTTTAAATCACAAACTGATACTGAAGTTATTACTATATTAGTAACTCAGTTTTTGCAAAACTCAAAACCCCTAGAATCGGTATTCAAAACATTAAAAAAGTTAAAGGGCAGCTTTGCATTAGGCATTATATTTAAAAACTTTTCAGACATCATAATTGGCGCAAGAAGAGGCAGCCCATTAGCTGTTGGTTATTCAAAAGAAGAAAACTATTTAGGCTCAGACTCTTACGCCCTTAAATCTATGACGAATAAAATTTCTTATCTGGATGATGGAGAATTATGTATGTTGAATAAAGACAATGTTGAATTTTATGATGTTAATCAAAATAAGATAAATAAAAAAATTCATATAGTGTCAGATGATGAAAATATTTCTGATAAAGGAGATTATAAAAACTTTATGTCTAAAGAAATTTTTGAACAATCTACTACAATCAAAAAATGTTTAAGTGAATATACCGATAGCCTAAAAAAAGATATAAATATTTATAATTTTCCAATTGATCCTAAAAAAATTAATAAGATAATTTTAATTGGATGTGGCACAGCTTACCATTCATGTCTAGTTGCAAAATATTGGTTTGAGGAACTTACCTCCATTGAAGTTGAAATTGATATAGCCTCAGAATTCAGATACAGAAATTTGAAATTCAACTTTAATAATCTTTATATTTTTGTTTCACAATCTGGCGAAACTGCAGATACAGCAGCCGCATTAGATATATGTAAAAAAAATAAAGTAAAAACTTGTTCAATTGTAAATGTTGTAGAAAGTACAATAGCTAGAAATTCCGATTGGGTGCTACCAATTCATGCTGGTCCAGAAATAGGAGTAGCTTCTACAAAAGCTTTTTTAGGACAATTAATAGTCTTATATATACTTACTTTGAAACTGGCTATTTACAGAAGAGATATTGATAAAAAAGATTACAATAATAATTTACAAAACTTACAAAAACTTCCAGATGCAATTAACAATACTTTAAAACTTGAGAGTGAAATTCAATTAATGGCTAAAGAATTTTTAGATGCTAAAGGATCAATGTTTTTAGGAAGAGGAAATTCTTTCCCAGTAGCTCTTGAAGGAGCTCTAAAATTAAAAGAACTTTCTTATTTACATGCTGAAGGATATCCAGCAGGTGAGATGAAGCACGGACCCCTAGCTTTAATTGAAGAGGGCCTTCCAGTAATAGTAATTGCACCAAATGATAGATATTATGAAAAAACTTTATCAAACACTCAAGAAGTAATAGCAAGGGGAGGTAAAATTTTTTTTATAACTGATAATAAAAAAAAACTATTAAGTACAAATATTAGATTTAGATTGGGAGTTCCTCGTGTAGATAATCTGTTATCACCTTTATTGCTAACGATACCTCTTCAACTATTAGCTTATCACGTAGCATTACTAAAAAATTGTGATATTGATAAACCTAGAAATTTAGCAAAGTCAGTTACTGTAGAGTAAAATGAAAAAAAAATATCAAGCTCTGGTTCTATCGTGCATAGATCCTAGGTTCCAAACAATAGTTTTTAATTATTTAAAAAAAAGAAAATTAAATGGTAAATATAGTTCTTTTACTATTGCGGGTTCAGCTATTGGTGTAACCGCTCCAAAGTTCAGAAAATGGCACAAAACATTTTGGGATAACTTTGAAACTTCAGTGAAGTTGCATAAAATAAAAAAATTGATAGTTATTAATCATCGTGATTGCGGAGCTGCAAAAATTGTTAATGGCAAAAAAAAATTTGATAGTTTTAATGAGACTAAAATCCATAAAAATTCTTTCACTAAAATCAGAAATAAGTTTAAAAACAAATATCCAAATTTAAAGATCGAAACTAATCTAGCCTCTCTGAATAAAAAAATTGAAAAATTTTGATATATTTAAGGATTTATACTAATTATTAAAATTCTTTCTTGGAAAAATTGCTTTTGCGATATATATATACCATCAGTTGTATATGAAAAAATGGAATTTAAATAGTTGGACTAAATTTCCTGCTAAACATTTACCTGTTTATCAGAATAAAGAGGAACTTGATTTAGTTTTAAGTAAAATCAAAAAATACCCACCTCTTGTTTTTGCAGGAGAATCTAGATCTTTAAAAAAAGCTCTAGCAGAAGTAGCTGAAGGAAAAGCATTTTTGCTACAAGGTGGTGATTGCGCTGAAAGTTTTGCTGAATTTCACCCAGATAATATTAGAGATACATTTAAAGTTCTCTTACAAATGTCGCTAGTTCTTACAGCCTCAGCTTCAATGCCAGTAGTAAAAGTTGGAAGAATTGCAGGACAATTTTCAAAACCAAGAAGTGCACCTACTGAGAAAAAAGATGGCAAAGAATTACCAAGTTATTTGGGAGATAACATTAATGGAATGGAATTTACAGAAAAAGCTAGAATACCTGATGCTAAAAGATTATTTAGAGCTTACTCTCAGTCTGCATCAACTTTAAATTTATTAAGAGCTTTTTCACAAGGAGGTTTCGCAGACTTAAGACAAGTACATTTATGGAATTTGGGATTTATCAAAGATAAGACTAAAGGAAAGTATAAAGAAATAGAGGACAAGATAAGTGATGCTCTTGCTTTTATGGAAGCATGTGGAATTAATTCTGACAATAATAGAAGATTAAGATCTGTAAATTTTTATACATCTCATGAGGCTTTACTTCTTCCTTTTGAAGAGTCTATGACTAGAGTTGACTCAACTACAGGTGAATACCATGATACCTCTGCACATTTTGTTTGGATAGGAGATAGAACAAGACAACCTGATGGAGCACACGTAGAGTTTTGTAGAGGGATTAAAAATCCTATTGGGCTAAAATGTGGACCAACATTAAAACCAGAAGAACTCGTAAACCTTTGTAATATTTTAAATCCAGATAATGAACCAGGAAGGTTGACATTGATATCAAGATTTGGTGCAGACAATGTAGAAAAATATTTACCGAAATTAATCAAAGCAATTAAAAAAGAAGGTTTAAAAGTGATTTGGTCCTGTGATCCTATGCATGGAAATACTATTAAAGCAGCTACAGGATTTAAAACAAGAACTTTTGAAAGCGTACTTAAAGAAGTTAAAAATTTCTTCGCAGTCAGCCAATCAGAGGGCAGCTATGCTGGGGGTCTACATGTTGAGATGACGGGTCAAGATGTGACAGAGTGTACAGGCGGGGCTCAAAAAATATCTGAGAACGATTTATCAAATAGATACAGAACTCATTGTGATCCCAGATTAAATGCAGATCAAGCTTTAGAATTAGCTTTCTTAATTTCTGAGGAAATCAAGAAAAATTCAAAAATATCAAACAAAATTATTCAAGCCGCGTCTTAATAATTATTGTAATTATTAAGACCAAACCTTAAAAGAGAGGTAAGGTACTAATTATGGATGTAAAAAAAAGAGCTAAAATCATAACTGAATGGATAAATAACTATTGCGATTCGTCATCATACAAACCTAAAGTATTAGTTGTTGGGATTTCAGGAGGAATTGACTCTTCAGTTGTTAGTACTTTATGTGCAAATACTGGTAAAAAAACAATTGTGTTAACAATGCCAATCAAACAAATTAAGTCACAACATGACTTAAGCCTTTCACATGCAAAGTGGTTAAAACAAAAGTATAATAATGTTGAGCATCATTTATTAGAAATGGATAAAATATTTACCTCTTTTTCTCAAGTTTTGAATAAATTTGATAATGAGCATGGATATGCAAATTCTAGAGCAAGATTAAGAATGGCAACATTATATCAAGTAGCAGCAGCTAACAGTGGAATAGTTGTTGGTACGGGGAATAAAGTTGAGGACTTTGGCGTTGGTTTTTATACTAAATATGGAGATGGTGGAGTTGATATTTCACCCATAGCTGACTGTACTAAAACACAAGTTTGGGAACTTGGAAAACATTTAGGAGTATCAGAAGATATAATAAATACTCCTCCAACAGATGGTTTATGGGATGATGGAAGAAACGATGTTCAACAACTTGGCATGAGCTATGAGGATCTTGAAAAAGCGATGGTAAATAAGAATGATCCAAACTACCAAAAATATTTAGAAATTAGAGAGAAAAATTTACACAAAATGAACCCTATACCTGTTTGCAAATTTAATGAGTAATCTTTTATTAACCAATTCATTAACAAAAAAGAAAGAAATTTTTAAACCAATAAATCCAAAAAAAATTTCTTTATATGCTTGTGGTCCTACAGTTTATGATAATCCCCACGTTGGTAATGCTAGGAGTTTAGTTGTATTCGATGTTTTATACCGAATTTTGAAAGTATTATACGGATCTAATGTAAATTACGTAAGAAATATCACAGATGTTGACGACAAAATAATTGAGGCATCTCATAAAAATAAAATGAGCATTGAAGAGATTACAAAAAAAATAACTAATGTTTTTCATGAAAATTGCAAAAGTTTAAATTGTTTAAAGCCATCAATAGAACCAAAAGCCACTGAACACATAGAAGGAATGATTGAGATGACTGCTTCATTAATCTCAAAAGGGTTTGCATATGAAAATAAGGGACATGTTTATTTTTCAGTGAACTCATTTAAAGATTATGGAAAGTTATCAAATAAGAATTTAGACGAATTAAAAGCAGGAACTAGAATAGAAGTTTCTGATTTAAAAAAAAATCCTGTTGATTTTGTTTTATGGAAACCATCAAAAAATGAGGACCCTGGCTGGGAGTCGCCGTGGGGCAGAGGAAGACCTGGTTGGCATTTAGAGTGTTCTGTAATGAGTGAAAAATATTTAGGTAAAAACTTTGACATACACGGTGGTGGGCTTGATTTAATTTTTCCTCATCACGAAAATGAAATAGCCCAATCTTGTAGCAATAATAATACAAAAAGTTTTGCAAATTATTGGGTTCATAATGGATTTGTTACAATCAATAGGGAAAAAATGTCAAAGTCTTTAGGAAATGTAATAACTATATCAGACGCAGTTAACAAATATTCTGGTCAAGTGGTCAGACTAGCTCTTTTAAGCGCACATTATAGTCAACCACTTGATTGGAATGATGAACTTTTAAATAGCCAACAAAGTATTCTTGATAAATGGTACAATCTTTATTCTGAAAAGAAAGAAGATACTTTTGATATCGACAAAATATTATTAGATGATTTAAATACTCCAGGGTACATAGCAAAGATACATGAATTATATAATGATGCTATTAAAGGAGATGAACAAAAAAAATCTAAATTTAACAAAGCTTGCAAACTTATTGGTCTTTTTAATATAAGCAAGAAAGAGTGGAAGAGTTCCAAAAAGAGTAAAATTAGTGTATCTGAAAACTATATATCAAAAAAAATTGAAGAGAGATCTAAAGCTAAAAATAATGGTAATTTTGCTCTTGCTGATAAAATAAGAGAAGAATTATTATCAAAAGGCATAATGATTGAAGATCAAAAAGGAAAAACAATTTGGAAAATAAAATGAGCAAAGAAAAGATATATATCTTTGATACAACATTAAGAGATGGAGCTCAAACAGAGGGTGTTGATTTTACAATTGAGGATAAAAATAAGATTGCTAAAGTTTTATCCGAAATAGGTGTAGATTATATTGAAGGAGGCTGGCCAGGAGCTAATCCGATTGACACTAAATTTTTTTCAAAACCTCCTAAAATGCATAACGCACTATTCACTGCGTTTGGTATGACAAAAAAAACAGGCAGAAGTGCTGATAACGATCCTGGTTTGGCGTCATTAATTAACGCTAATACGCCTGCAGTATGTGTGGTAGGAAAGTCTTGGGATTTTCACGTTAAAGTAGCTCTTGGAATAAAAAATGAGGAAAATTTGGAAAACATAAGAGAAACCACAAAACATTTTGTTAAGAATAATAAAGAGTTTTTATTTGACGCAGAACATTTTTTTGATGGATACAAAGCTAACCCTGAATATGCGCTCACTTGTCTTAAACAAGCTTACGATAATGGAGCAAGATGGGTAGTTTTATGTGATACTAATGGAGGCACTTTGCCTAATGAAGTTAGGGAAATTGTTTCAAAAATTTCTAAAGCAATACCCGGAAAAAATCTTGGTATACATGCTCATAATGATACTGAAAACGCAGTTGCAAACTCTTTAGCTGCTGTAGAATGTGGAGTGAGACAAATTCAAGGGACAATTAATGGATTAGGCGAAAGGTGTGGTAACGCAAACTTAATGTCTGTAATCCCAAATTTATGTTTAAAAAAAACTTTTAGTGATAAATTTGAAATAAATATTAAAAAGGAAAAACTCTCCTCTTTAACTGAGTGCTCAAGATTACTCGATGAAATATTGAATAAAAAACCTAATAAAAATATGGCTTATGTTGGAGCTTCAGCTTTTTCTCACAAAGGTGGATTACATGTCTCAGCTGTAAAAAAAGATCCTAAAACTTACGAACATATTGATCCAAAACTTATAGGAAATCATAGAAATATAATAATTTCTAATCAGTCTGGTAGGTCAAATATATTATCTAGATTAGAAAAATATGGAGTAAAAATAAATTCACATGATTCTAATGTACAAAAAATTTTGGATGAAGTTAAGGACAGAGAGTTTAGCGGATACTCTTATGATGGCGCAGATGCTTCATTTGAATTATTAGCCAATAGACTATTGGGCAAGGTACCAGAATATTTAAAAGTAAAAAGTTACAATGTAAAAGTTTCAAAAGCAGATAAAATTAAAACCAACGCAAATGTAGTATTTGTGATTGATGGAAAAGATATAGAGTGTAAAGGCGAGGGTAATGGACCAGTAAATGCATTAGATAACGCTATTAGGTCTAATTTCAAAAAGGTGACTAAATATTATAATTATTTCTCAGATCTTAAGTTGTTAGATTATAAAGTAAGAATTTTAAATACTGGTACAGAGGCAACTACACGAGTATTAATAGAGAGCACTGATAAAACAGGTGTCAGCTGGTTTACTGTTGGAGTTTCACCTAATATTATTGAAGCTTCTTTTAAAGCTTTGATTGATAGTCTAGACTACAAACTTTATAAAGAAAAAGCCCCCGCGAACATAAATGAAAAGTAGATTTGGGTTTATTCTAATTAAACCACAATTAGGTGAAAATATCGGTGCTTGTGCTCGCTCTATGAAAAATTTTGGTTTTAATAAACTCTACATTACATCACCAAAATTTTCTTTCCCTAATCATAAAACTAAAATCACTTCAGTAGGTGCTTATGATATTATAGAGAACACAAAAGTTTTTAATAATACAGAGGAAGCTATTAAAGAATTTGATATTATAATTTCCCTTAGCGCTAGAAAAAGAGATATTAATAAAAAACATATTACAATTCTTGATTTTTACAATATTCTTAAGAAAGGAAATAAAAAAAATTTTGGATTGATGTTTGGACCAGAAGCGTCTGGGCTGACTAATAAAGATTTATCTTATTCGAATTATATTTTGCAAATTCCTACATCAAAAAAATTCAAATCTTTAAATTTATCTCACTCTGTAACTATAATTTGTTATGAAATTTTTAAACTCTTGAACAAAAATTTATTTAAAGCAAGAGGGAAAAAAATTAAGGTTTCATCAAAATCAAATATTACCTCAGCAATTAATCATTTAGTCAAACTTCTAGAGTCAAAAGATTTTTTTGTGCCAAAAGAAAAAAAACAATCAATGTTACTTAATATTAATAATTTATTTTATAGACTCGAGCCTAGTGATAAAGAATTAAGGGTTTTAGCTAGTATTGTCAGCTCTTTGAGCAAAAATAAGTATAAACCCTAATTGACAAATTATTCTGAGACCTTATAAACACAAAAATAATTCATGACAAAAAGACTAAAATCTAAACACAAAGTTGATAGAAGGCTAAAAGCTAATATATGGGGTCGTCCAAAAAGCCCCTTTAATTCAAGAGCATATCCTCCTGGTCAACATGGACAAAATAAAAAAGGTAAACCAACAGATTACGGTGTTCAACTTCAAGCCAAACAAAAACTAAAAGCCTATTATGGAAATATTAACGAGAGGCAATTTAGAAACATCTATAGAAAAGCTTTACAAAAAAAAGGGGACACTACCGAAAATTTAATTGCATTATTAGAAAGTAGATTAGACACCGTTGTTTACAGAGCTAAATTTGCTCCCACAGTATTTTCTGCTAGACAAATGATTAATCACGGTCATATCACGGTAAATAAAAAAAGAGTAAACATTTCTAGTTATGTTGTAAAAGAAACCGATATAATTGAGGTAAGAGAGAAATCAAAAAAGTTAACAATAATCGATGGGTCTTTACAAAGCAAAGAAAGAGAAGTTCCAGAATATATTCAATTAGATAACAAGAATAAGTCTGTTAAATTGGTAAGAACACCAAAGTTTTCTGAAGTTCCTTATCCTGTAATAATGGAACCTAATTTAGTTATAGAATACTATTCGAGATAATTTATAATAATTTTTTCTTTTCAAAAATACTTTTTAGTTCACCTTTATCGAACAATTCTTTTACAATGTCACAACCCCCAATAAATTCTCCCTTTACATATAATTGAGGTATAGTTGGCCAATCACTGAAATCTTTAATTCCCTGTCTAAGGTTTTCATCTTCTAAAACATTTATAGCTTTAAAATTTACTTTTAAGTATTTTAATATATTTGACACCGTTAAAGAAAAACCACATTGAGGCATATCCGGAGTGCCCTTCATGAATAAACACACATCATTATCGTTTACCAATTCTTTAATTTTTTTATTTAAATCAGTCATTTTCCCTCAGTTATAATTGATAATGCATGTAATTCGTTGCCCATTTTCCCTTTAAGTGATTTATAAACTAATTTGTGTTGATCAATTTTATTAAGATTGTTAAATAATTTTGATTTAATAACAGCAGAGTAATGGTTGTTATCTCCAACCAAGTCTTTTATCTCAATCGAAGCGTCTGGTATCGATCTCTTAATTAACTCTTTTATTTTTTCTACACTTAACGCCATCAATAATTATTATACCATTTGTTATTCATTTTAAAGAGATCTTGGGTGCTACATTTCATTTCACCTTCAATCTCAAAATATGTTTTTTGTGTTTTTCCTATTTTTTCAAAGTAAACATTTTCATTTTTTAGAATAGTTTCTACTTTAGCTAAATTTTTATTATCGATTTCAATTAAATATCTACCCTGATCTTCCCCAAATAGATATTCTTCAAAATTACCTAATTTTTTTGGTTTTTCTACTTTAATTCCAAAATTCGTATTCATTGCCATTTCACATAAAGCAACAATTAAACCTCCGCTCGATACATCGTGAGCACTTAATACCAAATTTTGCTTAATCAGTTTGAATACCATTTCCCCATTATTTTTTTCATTGAGTAAATTTATTTTTGGAGGTCTGCCATCATTAATTGAAAAATTTTCTCTTAAAAAGCAGCTTTGTTCTAAATGACCAAAAGTTTTTCCTATTATAAGAATGTAACTTTCCGACATTTTCAAATTATGATTTATGGGGTTTGAGATCTTATCAATTAAACCGACTCCTCCAATTACTGGTGTAGGAAAGATATTTTTCTTATTAGTGCCATTGTAAAAAGATACATTTCCCGAAACCACAGGATAATTTAAAAATTCACAGGCTTCTTTTATACCTTGTAGGCATTCTGCAAATTCTCCCATGATTTCATTATTTTCAGGGTTACCAAAGTTAAGGCAATTGGTGATAGCTAGAGGTTTAGCTCCTACTGAAACTAGATTTCTCCAATTTTCACATACTATTTGCTTTCCGCCTGTTAATGGATGTGATTTACAATAATTAGCTGAAGAGTCCACGGATACAGCAATTGCTTTGTCTTTGTTATGGATTCTTATAATAGCAGCATCTGAACCAGATCTTTGCACAGTATCACACATAACCATTTGATCATATTGATCTGTTATCCAACTTTTATTCGAGTGATTTGGCGAGGATAATATCTTCATTAAAGCATCCTCTATCTTTATTTTTTTTAATTTTTTTATTTCAATTTTATTTTTTGATAAGTTTTTTTTAATCCATTTCCTTTCATAAATAGGAGCTTTAGATGCTAATGCATCAATAGGAATTTCACCTTCGACTTTATTATTGAACTTAAGTGTTAAATATTTTGTATTAGTTGTTTTTCCTATGACAACAAAATCTAAATCCCATTTTTTAAATATCTCTCTTGCTTTTTCTTCTTTTTTATCTTCTAAAATAATTAACATTCTCTCTTGGCTTTCTGATAACATCATCTCATATGGAGACATATTTTCCTCTCTGCAGGGGACTTTCTCCAAATAAAGTTCAATTCCTAATCCCCCTTTCGAGGCCATTTCAACACTTGATGAAGTTAAACCAGCAGCACCCATATCTTGTATCGCAATTATAGAGTCATCTTTCATCAGTTCTAAACAAGCCTCTAAAAGCAACTTTTCAGTAAAAGGGTCTCCGACCTGAACAGTGGGTTTTTTTTCCTCAGAATTGTCATCAAATTCTGCTGATGCCATCGAAGCTCCATGAATTCCATCACGACCAGTTTTTGATCCGACATATACCACAGACTTTCCTACACCTTTAGCTCTTGAGTAAAATATTTTATCCTTCTGCGCGTGTCCTACCGCCATAGCGTTTACTAAAATATTTTCATTATATGTCTCATTAAATTTTGTTTCTCCTGCAACAGTAGGTATCCCGATGCAATTTCCGTAGCCTCCAATTCCTGAAACTACTCCGTTAAGTAAACTTTTAGTTTTTGGATGAGCAGGAGATCCAAAGTGTATAGAATTCAATAAAGCAATGGGTCTGGCTCCCATTGTGAACACATCTCTTAAAATTCCTCCGACCCCAGTGGCTGCACCTTGATAAGGTTCAATAAATGAAGGGTGATTGTGACTTTCAATTTTAAAAATAATGGCATCATTATCTCCTATATCAATAACACCAGCGTTTTCCCCAGGCCCTTGGATGACATGCTTTCCTTTTGTGGGTAATTTTTTAAGATGAATCTTTGATGACTTATAAGAACAATGTTCATTCCACATGGCAGAAAATATACCTAGTTCTAATAAATTAGGATCTCTTTTTAATAATTTTTGAATATTTTTATATTCTTCTGTATTCAAACCATGATTAGCAATAATTTTTTTTGTAATTGCCATTAAATCAGTTTAGTAGGCTCGAAAATAAGTTAACCCCATCTGTGTTTGAGATATGATTATCTATCATTCTTTCGGGATGTGGCATCATTCCTAAAATATTTTTCTTTGAATTAAAAATCCCAGCAATATTTTCTAAAGATCCATTAGGATTTGATTGCTCGTTAGTTATTCCTTTTTTATCACAATATTTAAAAGCTATTAATCCTTCATTTTTTAATTCTCTTAAATGATCCTTATCAGTAAAATAATTCCCCTCGTTATGAGCAATATTAATTTTGAGAATTTCATTTAATTTATATTTAGAGGTAAACTTAGTTTCATTATTAATCACTTTTATATTTACATCACGGTTTATAAATTTTAAATTTTTATTTCTAAGTAAAGTCCCTTTTAAAAGACCTGTCTCAGTTAAAATTTGAAAGCCATTGCATATACCTAAAACCAAACAGCCGTTCTTAGCAGCTTTTATCACTTCATCGATTATTTTTGATTTACCTGCAACGGCACCTGATCGCAGGTAATCTCCATAAGAAAAACCGCCTGGTATTACAATAAGATCAGTTTTTGGTAATGATGTTTCTTTATGCCAAACCATTTGATTCTTAAATTGCATTTTTTTTAAAGCCACAGCGACGTCTCTATCACAGTTTGAGCCTGGAAATACAATAACTGATGTTTTCATTATAATTTATTAATTCTATAATCTTCTATAATTAAATTTACTAAAAGTTTTTCGCACATTTGTTTTATTATCTTTTCAGCTTTACCATGATCTGTTTCCTCAAGTTCTATCTCAAAATATTTCCCCTGTCTTATATTTTTTAAACTCATTCCAAGATTTGCAAGAGTATTTTGCACAACCTTTCCTTGTGGATCTAAAACATCTTTTTTAAGAGTCACTGTTACTGAAAATTTCAATTTATTTTTTTTTGAATTTTATTGGAATTGTTTTTCCGAAATTTACTTCACTTATATTTGTTTCCTCAGGCATTATCCCTAATCTTCTTGCAACTTCCTGATAAGCTTGAATTATGTTTCCTAAATCTTTTCTAAACCTGTCTTTGTCTAATTTTTTTTCAGTTTTTGCGTCCCATAATCTACAAGTATCTGGACTAATTTCATCAGCTAAGACGATTTCATTTTTTTCACGATCTTTGTTCCAGGTTTTCCCATATTCTATTTTAAAATCTACTAATTTAATTCCAACTGCCCTAAACATTCCAGTTAGAATATCATTAATTCTTAACGTCATGATATCAATTGTTTTAATTTCATTTTCAGTAGCCCAGCCAAAAGAGTATATGTGTTCTCTAGAAATTAAGGGATCATTCAACTCATCTTTTTTATAGCAGTATTCTAACAAAGGTGTTTCTAAAACTGTACCTTCTGGAATTCCCAATCTCTTTGTTAACGAGCCTGTAGAAATATTTCTTACAATAAATTCTATAGGAAAAATTTCAGCTTTTTTAATTAATTGCTCCCTCATATTTAATCTTTTAATGAAATGGGTTTTAATACCGCTTTGTGACAAATTAGTTAAAATAAATTCTGAAATTCTATTATTTAAAACACCTTTTCCTTCTACCTTTGCTTTTTTTAAATTGTTAAAAGCAGTAGCATCATCTTTAAAATGTTGAATTACTAAATTTTTATCGTTGGTTTCATAAATTATCTTCGCCTTACCTTCATATAGTTTATTACCTTTATTCATTTGATTATTTTATTTTTAGCGCTCTTTTAAAAATTATATTAATTTTTTTGGTATGGTAACTAAAATCAAATAACTTTTTAATTTTATTAACAGGTATTTTATCAGTAATTTTTTTATCTAAAATAATATTGGTTAAAAAGGAGGAGTTTTTTTTCCAAGAATTAAGAGCATTTTTTTGAACGATCTTGTACGCTTCTTCTCTTGAATATCCAACATTAGTTAATTCTATCAAAACTCTTTGAGAAAAAAAAATCCCGTTGGTGATATCTAAATTTTTAAGCATCCTTTTTGGATATACATTTAAGTTTTTTATTACGTTATTTAATCTTGTTAATGCAAAATCCAAAGCAATAGTGGCATCCGGACCAATGTTTCTCTCTACAGCTGAGTGAGAAATATCTCTCTCATGCCATAATGAAATATTTTCAAGAGCTGGGATAACACTAGCTCTTATTAATCTAGCTAAACCAGTTAAGTTTTCACTTAATATAGGATTTTTTTTATGAGGCATTGCAGAGGAACCTTTTTGTTTTTTAGCAAAAAATTCTTCAACTTCATAAACTTCAGTTCTTTGTAGATGTCTTATCTCCACCGCAAATCTCTCAATTGAACTTGCAATAATTCCAAGAGTGGAAAAAAATTGAGCGTGTCTATCCCTAGGTATTATTTGTGTTGATATTGGTTCAATACTAAGTTTAAGTTTTTTTGCAACATAGTTTTCAACTCTTGGATCTATATTAGCAAAGGTACCAACTGCACCAGAGATAGCACAAGTTGAAATTTCCTTTATTGATATTTCTAACCTTTTTTTGTTTCTTAAGAATTCTTGATAGAAGGTTAGCATTTTTAAGCCGAAAGTAATAGGTTCAGCGTGAATGCCGTGACTTCGTCCAATACATAAAGTATATTTATGTTTTTTTGCCTGTCGCTTTATTGAACTTAGCAATTGATCAATATCATTTAATAAAATTTCGCCTGACTGTTTCAATTGTAAATTAAAACAAGTATCCAAAACGTCTGAAGACGTCATACCTTTATGTAGGTATCTTGCTTCCTTACCTGCTTTTTCGGAAATTGAAGTTAAAAAAGCTATAACATCATGTTTAACTTTTTCCTCAATTTGTAAAATTCTTTTAACGTTAATTTTCGCCTTACTTTTTACTTTCTTAGAAACTCCTTTAGGAATAATCTTAAACTTTTCCATTGCTTCTGCAGCAGCCAATTCAATGTCAAGCCATATTGAGTATTTATTTTTATCTTCCCAAATATATTTAATTTCTTTTCTAGAGTATCTTTCAATCATTAGTTTTTTGACAAAGTAAAAATTTCATAACTATCTTTAGTTACACCTATTGTATGTTCAAATTGTGCAGATAAGGATTTATCTTTTGTGACTGCAGTCCATCCATCATTGAGAATTTTGGTTTCAAATTTTCCTAAATTTATCATAGGCTCTATTGTAAAAATCATTCCTTCTTTAATTATTTCACCTGTTCCTTTTTTTCCATAATGAAGGACATTTGGGTCTTTATGGAATTGTTGTCCTATTCCGTGTCCACAAAAATCTTGCACAACAGAAAATCCTTGTGCCTCTACATGCGTTTGAATTGTCTCTCCAATATCCCCAATACGAATGTCCTCTTTGATAATTTTGATAGCTTTCATCATCGCCTCATAAGTTGTTTGAACTAATTTTTTTGCTTTGATTGAAACCTCTCCAATTTCAAATGTTCTACTTGTATCACCATGCCAACCTTCTTTTAAAGCAGTAACATCAACGTTAACAATATCTCCTCCTTTTAAAATTTTGTTTGAAGGTATTCCGTGACAAACAACGTGATTAGCAGAAGTACAGCACGATTTAGGAAAACCTCTGTAAAAAAGAGGTGCAGAATATGCGCCATGATCATTAAGATATTCATAACATAATCTATCTATTTCTTCAGTACTAATCCCAGGTCTTACTATTTTAGCAACTTCATCTAATGCTCCGGCAGCTATTAATCCAGCAGATCTAGTTTTTTCAAATGCTTCTTTATAATTTTTAATCATTAAATTTTAGCTTTTATTTTACGATAAAGTTTTATTCCTTTTGCTGAAAATTTACAATCATAGCAGAGTACTTTTAGATTTTTTTTCACAGCTTTTGCTAATAATTCACAATATTCAGGATCAATGTCCTTTGCTAATTGAAATTTATTACAATCATCTCTCTGAATTAAAAAAATGAGAAAAATTTTGTAACCATTTTTATTAGCTTTTAATAATTCTTTAATATGCTTGAGACCTCTTGAAGTTATTGCATCAGGAAATTCAGCAATACCTTTTTGTCTTGATAGAGTTACATTTTTAACTTCTATGAAATATTTTTTATCTTTTTTAGTTACTAAAAAGTCAAATCTCGTATTTTCAGTAAATTTAACCTCTTGCTTTATTATATCTAAATTAATTAAATCTTTAACTTTATTTGAATGTAGGGCATCAAAAACAATTTTATTTGCTTTATGAGTATTAACTCCTACTCTTGATTTTTGCTCTTTTATAATCTCAAGCGTATATCTAAGTTTTCTATTAGGATTATCAGTCTTACTTAACCAAACTTTGTTACCTTTTTTTAACAAACCCATCATTGAACCGGTATTTGGACAATGTGCTGTAACAATTTTATTACCGATTTTTACATCTACAAAAAATCGTTTGTATCTTTTTATAAAATCACCTGATATTAGTTTCTCTTTAAAATTCATGTATAATTAATAACCTATGAAGAAAAAAAAAAAAGTAAATGCTGCAATTTTAATAATTGGAAATGAAATTTTATCTGGGAGAACTAAGGATAAAAACATTGCTTTTATAAGTAATTGGCTGAACTTAAATTGTGGAATAACTGTTTTAGAAGTCAGAATTATACCAGACGTTGAAAAAACCATTGTAGAAACCGTAAAAATTCTTAGTAAAAAATTTGATTATGTATTTACAACGGGCGGCATAGGCCCAACACATGACGACATAACTGCTCAGTCAATAGCTAAGGCATTTAAAGTCAAATATGAATATCAAAAGGAGGCTTATAAAATTTTAGAAAGATATTACGGAAAAAAATTTTTTAATGAAGGTAGAAAAAAAATGTCTAAGATGCCTAAAAATTCAAAGTTGATTTATAATCCATCTAGTGCAGCCCCAGGTTTCATGATAAAGAATGTCCTTTCTTTACCTGGTGTTCCATCAATTTTAAATTCAATGATTGAAAATTGTAAACCTTATTTGGTCAAAGGTTCAAAAATATATAGTAAAACTCTAAATGTTTTCACTGTAGAAAGCACTATTTCAAAAGAATTAGATTCCCTTCAAAGAAAATTTTTAAAAACTGTGGATATTGGTAGTTATCCATTTTTTAGATTAGGTAAAGTAGGGGTTTCAATAGTTACTAGATCAACGTCTATTAAACAATTATCAAAAGTAAGGAAAGATTTAATTAAAATAGCAAAATCTAAAAAAATAAAAATTCTTAAATTATAATTATTGAAAAAATAATAAACCTATATATAAAAACATTATGTCTGTTAACCCTGAAAAAAAATTTGGCTTACTTTTTTTCTTAGTCTTCTTAATAATTGGATTATGGCCTTTATTAAAAAATAACGATATAAGAATTTGGGCAATTATAATAAGTTTATTTTTTCTTATATCATCAATATTATCTTTAAAATTTTTAGTTCCAATGAATAAGCTTTGGATTAAGTTAGGTGAACAACTTGGAAAATATGTTGCGCCTATAGTTTTATCACTAATTTATTTTTTAATTCTCACACCTATAGGTCTTTTTATGAGATTAATTGGAAAAGACTTGTTAAACTTAAAATTTTCCAAAAAAAATTCATACTGGATCAATAGACAAAAAGATTTAGGTAAAATCGATAAGCAATTTTAATGATTTCATTTTTGAAAGAATTTTTTGAATTTTTAATGGAAAGAAAAAAATACTGGTTGTTACCAATTATTATAATCTTATTATTATTTGGAGTTTTAATAGTCTTAAGTCAAGGTTCAGCCGTAGCTCCATTTATATATACAATTTTTTAAATAAAATGGCAGATTTTTTAAAAAAAAATCTTAATCAAAATGACGGTATTTTTCAATTAGAATTAAATAATTCTGTGGCAAAAAAAGTATCTGACTTTTATTCTAACAACCCTTTTCCAAATTATAAAAATGATGATGACAAGATTTCAATTTTAGAAAAGGGAAATAAAAATTTATTAGCTTATCAATTTAAAAAATTTGTTGGTCACAATAAAAAGATTATAGAAATAGGAAGTGGAACAGGTCAATTATCAACTTATTTCTCTATAGGAAATAACAATTTAATAGTTGCAATGGACGCAACAAAAGAGTCTTTAAAGGTTGCTAAAAATTTTGCAAGAAAAAATGATATTCAAAATGTTCTATATTTAAATGTTGATATATTTGATGATGTTTTAACTGATGAATATTTTGATTTTATTTGGTGTAATGGTGTTTTGCATCACACGAAAAATCCTAGTGCAGCATTCAATGTTATTATTAAATCTTTAAAAAAAAATGGATATATATTAGTTGGCTTATATAATAAATTTGGAAGAATTAGAACATTGGTGAGAAAAATATTTTATAAAACTTTTGGCATTAAATTTTTAAAAATATTTGATCCTACATTAAAAAAATTGAAAATTTCAGAAGAGGAAAAATTAGCATGGATTAAAGATCAGTACGATCATCCACAAGAAAGTCTCCATACACTAGATGAAGTCCTCATATGGTTCAAAAAAAATGATATTGATTTTATAAGTTCAATACCAACCTGTGACTTTTTGGATAGTAAATATGAAGATATATTCAAAAAAAAATCTAGGGGAAATTATTTTTATAGGTTGTTAAGTCAAATATTAATGATATTTAATAGATTAGGATCTGATGGGGGACTATTTATAGTAATTGGAAAGAAAAAATAATGAGAAACAAAACTTCACAATTAATATTTATTAAGTTTCCAATCATATTTCCAATATTATATGGATTAATATTATTTTATTTTCCAACATACGAAAGAGAATTAGTACTAATAACTATTCTTTTACTTGCCGAAACTCATTTCGGAGCTACTTGGCCTTTCTTTTTAAATAAGGTTAATCATCAATATCTTAAAGATAATAAGATTAACCTTATATATATTCCTATTCTTATTTTATCTTTATGCGTATTAGGATATGTTTATTTTAGAAATCTTTTTCTTTTAATCTTTTTCGCAGCAAATGTTTTTCATGTAACACGACAAAGCTGGGGGATTTGTAAACTTTATTGTAAGAATGAAACTGAATTTAAATTTCAATCTAACCTAATATACTCTATCAATTTTTTGTTATTTGTCGTTGCTTTTTTTAGATTTTATACTCCTTTGATTAAGATAGAGCATTTAGTTCTTTTAAATTTATTATTTGGAACTATTATTTTAACTACTAGCGTTATATATATTTTGAGATTTAAGTTTTCAGAAAATTATTTAACATTTTTAACTGGTTGTTTAATTTTCTATCCAGCTTGCTTTGTTAATAATCCTGTTCATGTCATTTTGATGGGTGTCACAATGCATTTTACTCAGTATTTATATCTCACAAATTTTGTCAGTAAATCTCGAGAAAGTGAGCTTCAAAATGAAGAAAAAAAAAATAACAACCATTTATTTAACTTTTTTTTGATAATTGTAATTTATTCTTTGATTATGACCTTTTTTTCATCAAGCGGAAGTGAAAGAGGTATCTTATTTAAAGATCTTATTTTAATTCCTATAATTGGCCAAATGCTCCATTTTTACATAGACTCACAAGTATGGAAATTTAGTGAAAAAAATAATAGAGATAATGTCCTTAGGCATTTACAAAAAATAATAAATTAAAAGTTTCTTATTCATAGATGACAGTGATTTTGGGAATATCCGCATTTTATCACGATAGTGCTGCAGCTCTTTTAATTGATGGAAAAATTGTTTCAGCAGCTCAAGAGGAGAGATTTACTAGAAAAAAACATGATGCAAATTATCCATTCCATGCAATTGAATATGTATTAGAAAATTCAAAACTAAAATTAACCGATGTTGATCATATTATCTTCTACGAAAAACCTTTTTTAAAATTTGAAAGATTATTAGAAACTTATCTGCCATTTGCTCCAAAAGGGTTTAAATCTTTTTCAATTGCAATGCCTGTCTGGTTAAGAGAAAAACTCTTTCAAAAAAAATTTATTTTTGAAAACTTAAAAAGACATGATAAAGATTTTGACGCAATAAACAGAATAAATTTTTCTGAACATCATGTAAGTCATGCATCAAGTGCATTTTTTCCATCTCCATTTGAAGAAGCTTTAATTTTAACACTTGATGGTGTAGGTGAATGGGCAACTTCTACATTGGCGGTTGGAAAAAAAAACCAAATTAAAATTTTAAAAGAAATACATTTTCCACATTCTTTAGGATTATTATATTCGGCTTTCACTTATTATTTGGGTTTTAAAGTTAATAGTGGAGAATACAAAGTAATGGGTTTAGCACCTTACGGATCTCCAAAATATAAAGATATAATTAAATCAAAATTAATTGATTTGAAAGAGGACGGATCGTTTAGATTAAATATGAAATATTTTAATTATCCTACTGGACTTACAATGACTAATAAAAACTTTTCAAAACTATTCGGAAAACCGGTCCGTTCTCCAGAAAATGAAGAAATAAATCAATTTCATATGGATATAGCTGCCTCAATACAAGTTGTTATTGAAGAAATCATTTTAAAAATTGTAGAGAATATCTCTACCGAATATAAAATAAAAAACTTATGTTTAGCGGGCGGCGTTGCTCTAAATTGTGTAGCTAATGGTAAAATTTTAAAAAAAAAATTTTTTGATAATATCTGGATTCAACCTGCCGCTGGTGACGCAGGAGGATCTTTAGGTTCAGCACTATTTTATTGGCATCAAGTATTAAACAAAGATAGAAAAATACAAAAATCTGACTCAATGAATGGATCATTTCTTGGACCAAAATTTGAGGACGAAAACATTGAAAGAAAACTGAAAGGTCTAAATGCAAATTATCAAAAATTTTCTACTGATGAAATGATAGATATAGTTGCTGAAAACTTAAAAAACCAAAAGACTGTAGGATGGTTCCAAGGAAGAATGGAATTCGGACCTAGAGCTTTAGGAGCTAGATCAATTTTGGCAGATCCTAGGTCAGATAAAATGCAAAAAATTCTAAATTTAAAAATTAAATATAGAGAAAGTTTTAGACCATTTGCTCCGTCAATTATAATTGATGATTTAACTGATTGGTTTGAGCTAAGCTTAGAAAGCCCTTATATGTTATTAGTATCTGAAATTAAAAGTAATCTAAAAATTGAAATGACAAAAGAAGAGAAACAATTATTTGGAATTAAAAAATTAAATATTAAAAGATCATCTATACCAGCAGTAACACATGTTGATTATTCATCAAGAATTCAAACAGTGCATAAAAAAACTAATCCTATTTATTACAAATTGATACATAAATTTAAAGAATTAACTGGTTGTCCAATTTTAGTTAATACATCATTTAATATAAGAGGTGAGCCAATCGTATGTAGTGTAGAAGATGCATTTACTTGTTTTATGGGGACAAATTTAGATATATTAGCTATAGGTAATTTTTTGCTTTTTAAAGAAGATCAAAATAAAAAATTTTCAATAAATTATAAAAAAGAATTTGAGCTAGATTAATTTTAAAATGTTTAAAAAATCTATAATAGTTTTATTGGTATCGATAATAGTCATTGAATTTTTTTCATTCATAGCAACAAAACTAAATCTTTTAATTGTAAATCACGAACCTAACTATATCTATAGTCAAGGTAATAAGTGGAGAGTAGAAAACACTAACTGGGGCTCTTGGCATAAACCGAATTATAAAGATAAACACTCAACCAAATGCTTTTCTGTAATCTATGAGTCAAATAATATTGGAGCGAGAGATGTAAATGATTACTTTAAAAATGATAAAGACAAATCCCTCATTTTGTTAGGTGATAGTATGGCTGAAGGTTTTGCAGCGAACATCGAGAACACCTTTGCTAAAAAGCTAGAAGCTAAACTTAATAAAAAGGTATTGAATTTTGGTTCAGCTGCTCATTTCGGACCACTGCAAGTAAAAATTTTGTATGATGAAATGGCAAAATTTTATAATCACGATGAAATTATTTTATTTTTAAATTTAAATGATGATTTTGTTGATAATAATTGGAATTTTTGGAACACAAAAATAAGAAGATTAAGGCATAGACCTTATTTTATAAAAAATGATAAAAATGAGTTTGAGATTTTTTATCCAACTCAAAATATGAGTAATTTTAAAAAAAAATTATACGAATTTTATTTTTTTAATGTTCAAGGTTTTCTTACAAAGTATACATACACAGCAAACACTCTTAAAACGGTTAATTCAGTTTTAGGTAAATATAGAGTTAGACAGATTAATAAAGATAAACATATTAAAGAGAAACCAAATTTTGACAACACTCACTCTTACTTTATTGATGATAAATTATCGATAAATGGAACTTTATTTTCACTAGAGGAATTTTTCAAAATTAGTAAAGATATTAAAAAAACAGTGGTCCTTATTCCTCAAGTGGATGATTTGGTAAGGATAGAAAGCGGCGAAACTTTTAAAAATCTTTATTGGTATCGGAAATTTAGTCGTCTTTTAAAAAAATATAATACCAAACTAATTGATCTTTCAGAGCATTTTAGCTCAAAGGAGTATAAAAAAATGAGACATACTTGTGACCATCACTGGAATTCATCTGGAAATTTAAAGGTAGCTGATTTAGTTTACTTTCTAAATTATAAATAATTTAAGTTTAAATAATTTTTAAAACATCATCGACTGTAATTTTGTCTATATCATTAGAGTTATAAATCTTTTTGCTATCAATTATTTTTATATTCTTTCTTTTAGGAGCAAATTTATCTGAGTTAGTTGGCCCGAACAACACGATCATCGGAATATTTGATAAATTTATCATGTGCATTACGCCATTATCAATTGAAATTGCCATTTCTAATCTTGTTGATAACGCTGTAACTAGGGCTGGGCAGGAAAACTCAGAGTCCTGTTCTGGAAAAACTGCTGATGGTACTTGACTCTTTATTTTTTCGATTAAATCAATTTCTTTTTTATTAATAAAAAAAACTGGTATTTTTTTGATTGATGAAACTTTATTAGCTAAAGATATAAATTTATATATAGACCAACTTTTTTTTCTGTATTTATTTCCTTGAGTAACAGAAAAACCAATATAGTTTGAATTAGGCAGTAATTTTTTGGCCTCAGTCAATAAATACTTAGGTAATTTTTTTACTTCAAAGTCTATTTTTATTAAATCATCCTCTATAAATAAACTTAGATTTTCAAAATGGTCCTTAGAATTAGAATTAATTTTCTTTGACATAAAGAAATTATAAAAAGTTTTTGAATAAAATTGATTGTGAGGGATTTGCTTCAATATGAGAGAATTTCTCAATTTACTCTGTAGATCAATTATCATATCAAATTTTCCATGAGTATTTTTACTAACTTTCTTTTTAACCATTAAAAGATGCCACCATCTAAAACCAAAATATTTTAATCCTAAGTCAACAGTCTCTATATCAATATTAAATTCTTTTAATTTTCCATCAAAGTGGTTTTCATGTGCTCCTAAGTAATAGAATTTAGCCCTATTAAAATATTTTTTGAGACTTAATATTAGAGGAATTAATTGAATGGAGTCACCTAATCCACCGCCAGAATTATATATTAAGATTTTATCCATCAGATAAATATACTTTATAGGATTTAAATTATAATATAAATGTCATATACATATTAAAATTAAATTGCCCTCGTGGTGAAATTGGTAGACACAAAGGACTTAAAACCCCAAGGATTCAGATAGTTTAGAGTCTCAGACAGTCTCAGGTAGTCTCAAAACATTATCAATCCTAACTTTCTTATTTAGCCCTTCAATTAACATTAGAAATCAAGACAAATTTATTTGTGCAAACTAGTAGACAAACTAGAAGACAGAGGCTTAAGTTATTATATGAAAAAAATTATTACAATATTATTTTTACTTTATTATGCAGAAGCTGTTTCATACACCGGCGAAACATTTGAAGCTTATGCAGTGGTGTACTCTGGATCTAGCGGTAAAGATACTTTGGTAGTAAAAGATAGCGATAAAAATAGTGCTTTATACGGCTCAATTTATAAATGCAGACTTTTTTTTGAACTAAAACCGTATGTAAATGACTGCTACATAAAATGGCTTAAGATTACTGATATTACAGGAAAAAAAAAAACAAAATTATTAACTAATGAAAACTCTGCATTTTTACAGAAATTTAATAAAGAAGTTAAAAAAAAAGATATTTTAAAATTAAGATATGAAATATTGAATAAAGGATTAATAGCTAGTATTGATAATAATGCAAAAAGACAAGATCCAAAAAATTTAAAAATTGTCTCTCCAAAAGTTTCAAACAAAACTCCTGTAAAAACAAAAAATACAAAGAAAGTTTATGAATTTGATGAAACTAGATCTTTTTACGAATTAACTTTTTGTGACAATAACTGGAGTGCTAAGATTGATTTATCAAAAAAAGTTTTAGCTATAAAACCTTTCGGTGAAAGAGAAATAAAGAAAAAAACTAAAATGAGAGGTATATACGCTGTTACTAATGAAAAAAGAAAATCTTCTTATAGAATTAATCTAAATGATGGAGAAATTTTTTGGAAATATGGAAATAAAGTTTCTTCATATAAATGTGATTTTATAAATTGGGAACTTACTAAGCATGGACAAATAAGAAATCCATCTCAAAGCGTATCAATAAATAAAGAAGGTTTAAAAAAACGTAAAACAATTTCCTCAACAACTCCTAAAAAGCCTAAAATTAAAAGTTCAAAAAAAACTATTACTAAAACAAAAACTATAAAAACAACTTATAAAAATACATCCCTCTTTGATCTTAGTTATGATCCATTAATAAATATTGAGTTACTAGGAGAATATGAAACTATCGCTCTTGGAGTGCCAGAGAATATGAAAAAAATTTATGGAAAAGGTTGTAATGCAATGGAATGCATGGGTAAAGCTGCAGCTCAAGAGATGTCTAAACGTTTTAAACGAAATGAACAATATAATAGCAGGTACCCAGGAAATATATTTTTTGCAATGGCATATTTTGAACTATTCTATCAAAAAAAACTTAATGACAGTGAAAAATTTTTAAAGAGAGTTAAAAGCAAGTATCCTAACAATAATTATTCAGACGGAATTAAAGTTTATAATTTAATAAAATTGAATAGGGTAAGAAGCAAACTAAGAAACACACTAGGCATGACACTCTTAACTCCAAACATTGAAGCAGTAAATACTTTTTGGGCTATGGGTGAATATTTAGAGAAAAATAAATCATCAAAAAAGATTGAAAAAAACCTAAGTAAAGATTTAAAAAAAAGACTAGATATTTTAGAAAAATATAGAGAAGTATCTAGAAGTATTCAAAAAAAGATCGATGAAGAAAAAGAAGAAGAAATGAAAAAACTCTTAGCAAGAACAAAAAATATAATGAAATTTTAAAATATGAAAAAAATTAAATCTATATACATACTATTTTTAATTTTAAGCAGCTTAACCTATGTTTATGCTGATGAATTCTCTAAAGATATTGAAAATTTGAGTGAAGAAATCAGCAGCCTATCATCATCTACTAATGAGGAAATTAGGAACATAGATCTTGCAATTAACGAGATACAGGATGCTGTTAATTTTGCAAATCAAAATTTTTTAATTGGTAATTATGATCTCGCTACTAAATCTATAGGTTTTGTAAATAAAAGTATTTCAGAAATTTCTAAAATAGAACGTGCGGAAGTTGATAACAATGAAAAACCTGAAGCTGCTGATATGAGCTTATTACAAGATATAGGCACAAATTTAAAAGAGAAAAATAAAATTGCAGTTAACAAACTAATAACCGATATGGTTGAACTAAATAAAAAAGGTATAGATCCATTTAAAATGAACAAAACTTTCGCAAAAGCCGGAAGCAGTGTGATCACTCATCGAGATATAAATAATTTTATAAATAAAAATGCGCCGGGTTTTAATCAAAAGGCAGAAGTAGCTTATTGGCAAACAATATATTCAAATAATCTTGGAGTACCAAAAGAAGAAATTGCAAAAGATATTAAAGCTGCTTTAGAAGGTGGATTAAAAGAGAAAGAGTATCTAACGAGAAAAACGATGAAAAATCTTAAATATTCCGAAAAAGAGATTGCTGAGGAAATTAAAGCACTACAACAAATTAACAAAGGTCAACTTAATGCAAGGGTGCATTATACCAAAAAATATATGAAAGCTTTAGGAGCTTCCAATAAAGAAATTGCTGCTGAAGTAAAAGCAATTGATCAAATTGAAAAAGGTCAAATTAGTGAGTTAGCTTATTACACACAAAAAAATATGCAAAATTTAGGATACAGCAAACAAGAAATAGCTGCTGAATTAAAAGCAATTGATCAAATTCAAAAAGGTCAGATTAGTGAATTAGCTTTTTTCACACAAAAAAATATGCAAAATTTGGGATATAGTAAAGATGAAATTGAAAATGAACTTAACGCTATAAATTCTATCCAAAAAGGCGAGTTAGATGAAGAGACATATTTTACAGTCAAAACTATGAGAAATCTCGGAGCTTCAGAAGATCAAGTGCAAAGAGAAATTAAAGCATTAAATGCAATTAAGTCTGGTGAGTTAAGTGAGAATGTTTATTACACAGCAAAGTATATGGAAAATTTAGGTTATAACGCTCAAGATATTGCAAAGGAAGTTTCAGCAATTGATGCAATAGAAGATGGAAGATTAAATGCTAAAGAATTTTATACAGCAAAGTATATGGAAAATTTAGGTTATAGTGAAAAAGAAATTAAAGAAGAATTAAACGCTTTACAAGCGATAGATCGAGGTGAACTAAGTGAGATGGCTCATTACTCAGCTTCATATATGGATAACTTAGGTTACAGCCAAGAGGAAATAGCTGCAGAGGTTCAAGCAATTGAAGCAATACAATCTGGAGAGCTTAATGAAGTAACACATTATACACAATCTTACATGGAAAACTTAGGTTATAGTCAACAGGAAATTACCGAAGCAACTACTACACCTGAAGGTATGACAGAGATGGAAGCTTTTGAACAAAGATTGAGAGATAATCTTGATGGAAAAAAATAGTTAATTTTAATTTAGATTTTTTTTAAAAATCTAACATATTCTCCTATAAAATATGGGAAGACTAGAAGCAGACTAGAAGATAGAGACGGAAAATAAATTATTTTTACTTATTTAAAACTCTTGAGTATTAATATACTAAAAATAACAATAAAAAAAATAAAAATTATCTATATAAGATTAAATAATTATGTATAAAAATTTATTTATAGTCTTTAATTTCTTCATAACTTTATCCTTTTTTTCAATAAATGCTCAATCAGAAATTATAGGTGAATTAATTACTAATAAAGCTGATAAAGTTCAAAAAGGAAATATTGGTCTGGTTGATACCTACAACGAAAGAATTATAGAGATTGACAATAAAGGTAAAGTTATTTGGAAAAAAAAAATCCCTGGAAAATTTAAGAATGCGGAATGGAACGCAGGTGCTGATATAGAATGGCTGCCTGAAACTGACACATTTTTAATTGTTGCACCAAAAAAAGGTTTTTTTGAAATTAATAGAAAAGGTAAAGTATTAAACTCATGTAAGAATAAATATATTAGTCATGATCTGGATAAATTAGATGATGGTTCATTTATTTTTGTAAATGGTTGGGACTTGAAAGGAGAAAAAAATTCAATAATAACAAAAGTTACCAATGATTGTAAAATATCAATGTCAAAATCAGAAGATTTCTTTGATATGGACGAGGCCGATCTTAATCCAAGATATGCAATGGACAAAGCTAACCTGCACTCAAATTCTATAAGAATTCTTGAAGATGAAAGTATTATGGTAAGTGTAAGAAATTATGACCAAGTAGTGGTTATTAAAAATAACAAAATTATAAAAAGATTTAAAAATGCTATAGGGGCACACGATCCTTCAGAAGTTTATAATGAAAATGGTAATAATTTTTTTTATTATCTAGATAGAAATAGACCATCTAATATAAATAAAAGGAATTTTGACAATGTTGAAGATGGTCCAAAAATAATGTGGACTATTCCTGAGCCACATGGAAAAAAGTCACCTTGGATTCCACTTAGAACTCTAGAAAAGCTTGAAAATGGGAATTGGTTAGTTACAGGTTCACAAAGAATCGGACAAGTTACTAATGATGGAGAATTAGTTTGGGAGCTAAACTTACCAGAATTTAGACATCAAAATGATAGAAATAATGATAAAACTTATATCTATAAAGTTGCATTCATTAACTAATAAAAATCATACCCTCAAGAATTATTAAATCTTATTTGGAAATAAACCTAACTTATTGTCCATATAAAATATGGGAAGACTAGGTGCAAACTAGAAGATAATTTTTACTTTTCATAAATATTTAATACTGATAATTTAAATTTTAACGATGAAAAGTTTGTCTATATTTTTATTATTTTTTCTCTTTTTAAATAATTCATATGCTGATCCAATAGTGTGGAAAGAATTAGCTGGAAGCAAAAGTAGTGGTAATAGTCGTTTAATTAATTTACCTGATAATGTTCTTGAAGGTAAAAAATTAAGAATGAACCATTGGGATTCATGCTGGCAAAATGGTAAAGGACCTGATCACTGTTTGATAATCACAGATGAAATTTCAAGAGATGATAATATCTCTATTAAATTTGAAAGTCATCCAGGTGATTGTGGGATATACAAGAAATCAAATGATAGCAAAAATAACTGGAACAATTGCTATGAGGGAGCACGACGAGTTTTTATAGGAACAAAGTATCGGGATTGGGGAAGTAAATGGCTTTCATTTTCCGTATTAATCCCTAAAAATTATATTCATTCAAATACGCCTCTTATATTCAATCAAATACATAGAAAAGGCAAAGGTGCACATTATAGAATGGGTATTTCACCTGAAGGAATTGTAAATGTACAGTTAAGAAGTTTTCTTCACGACAATGAGTGCGTGAAAATTAGCAAAAAACTTCTGGGAAAAAATATTTGTAGAAAAATAAGCGAAAAATATCACGATCCACCTTTTTTTGATTTAAAACATTTTTCTAATCACTTAGGAAAGTGGATAGATGTAATAGTACATACACCAAATAAGAAAAGTTTATTCATATGGGTTAACGGCAAAAAAATTGTAGATATGCAAAATAAAATGCCAGGAAACTCATCACTCTCGTCAACAAATTTTGGTATTTATCAAGACAGAGCAAATCAAATAAAGGCTAAAGGAAAAAAAGTGAAAACTAAATGGAAGTATGAGGAAGCGTCAACAGTTCAAATTTTGTACATAGATGAAATAAGATTTGCAGATCAATGTAATAAATTAAACCTAATAAATTTAGGGTACAATTGTAATAAACTTTAAAATGAAAAAACTTTTAGCGATCGTGGTTCTGGATTTATAAGATATTAAATTAGCATGAATTTAAAATCTTATAAATTTTCTCTTTATGATTTTGCTAATTCTGCCTTTACAACAGTTATTATAACTTTTGTTTTCTCAAATTATTTTGCGGAGTCAATTGTTCAAGATATGGTTAATGGCCAGGCATATTGGGGTTGGGCCATTTCAGTATCAGGACTATGCATTGCATTAAGCGGACCCTTTTTAGGAAATTTAGCTGATAAGAAGAATTTAAACTCAATTATCTTAAAATCAAGCACCTATTTATGTATACTTTTTACAGCAGCATTATGGTTTGCAAAACCATCTACTGAATATATTTTATTTACCTTAATCATAGTTTGTTTGGCAAACTATTTTTATGAACTAAGTTCTATTTTCTATAATTCATTATTAATTCATTCAGCGGATAAACAACATGTGGGAAAGGTGTCTGGTTTTGCTTTTGCGCTGGGGTATTTAGGTGGCATTATTACACTTATTTTGACCATTATTTTATTAATTCAATCAAATTATTTAATCGATTTAGATCAAAAAATTAATTTTAGATCCACTGCCATTTTTGTAGCCCTTTGGTTTCTCATTTTTTCCTATCCACTATTAAGTCAAACAAAATATAAAAAAGTTGAACCAAACAAAAAAAAATCAAATAGTTTAAAAAAGATTCTTTGGAATAATGGTCTAACTAACACAACTCGTTTTTTGTTTGCACGGCTACTTTATGCTGATGGTTTAAATACCATTTTTGTCATGGGAGGTATTTTTGCTGTTGGGGTATTTAAACTATCAATAAATGAACTTTTAATGATGTCTGTTTTAATGAATGTTGCTGCTTTAATAGGTGCTAGTTTTGGTGGATATTTCAATGATAAATATAATTCAAAAAAAACAATTTCCTTTTCCTTGATATGTCTTATTTTCTTCTCCATTTTAATCATTTTTACACAGTCAAAAATTAGTTTTTTTATTTTTTCATTTTTCTTGGGATTATTTATAGGACCAATACAATCAGCTAGTAGGGTCATGATAACTAAATTAACAAAAATTGAGGATCAGAATAAAGCCTTTGGTTTATTTGCTACTTCTGGAAAGCTAACGTCTTTTTTTGGCCCATTTTTAGTAGGAACCATTACTTTCATAACTGAAAATCAAAGGATAGGTTTTGCCTCAGTTCTTTTACTGCTCTTTTTTGGATGGATCATATTGCATAGAACCAAGGGATTAAAATAATGTTTATACACAGAGGATTAATTGAAAAAAACTTTAGAGAAAATCATATTACTTCATTTAAAGAGTGTATAAAAAAAAAGTTTAATATTGAGACTGATATTCACTTTACCCAAAACAATACACCCATTTGCTTTCATGATTATAGCTTAAGAAGGTTATTCAATATCAGAAAAAAAACTAGAACAATTCTTGATAAGAATTTAAAAAAATACAAGATAACAAAACTATGTGATCTTTTAAAAATTTTAACTGTAAATACAAAAGTGTTAGTTGAGATTAAGCCTCTGCTTAGGAAAAATACTTTAAATCGATTGCTTGAAACATGTAATGGTTTTAAGAAGAATGTTTATTTTATTTCTTTTAAAGAAAGCAATCTAGTCAAGATTAGAGGCATCACAAAAGATTTTAAACTTGGTTTAATATTACATAGTCATCGAAAAAATGGTAAAATTAACCAAAAACTAAATAAAAATCATATTAATTTCCTTGTTTTTCATACTCAATTTTTATTTATTTCCAAAATAAAAAAAATAAAAAAAAAAAAATATTTTTACACATTTAAAAATATAAGAATGAATGAAGCTAAATCAAATTATATTATTGAAAATATCATAAAATAATGAAAATAATATTCTCTAAAACAGTTCAATTCAATGAGATAAACTCATTTTCTTTATCGTTGTATGGCCACATTATTTAAGCTCCTTAGGGAAGATAAAATAATAAATCTTTTTTAATATTTTTTTTAGTTTAAACATAAGTTATCAGAACATCTAATTATTAAGCCTATATTACAAAATATTTAATCTTTTATTAAAGAGGATTATATTTTTAAATATTAAATTAAGTAGGAGAGTTCTGTTGCCAGGTGCTTAATATTTCTTTTTTTTACCTTTAGTTAATATTTGAGAAATTTTTTCCCAATTAGCAATTAAACTTCCGATAGAAAAAATTGCTAAGCCGTGATGTGAAGCAAAATCATCAAATTCATGGAGTCCAAGTTCTGCACCTATTTCTATCAGAGCAGAACATAATAATATTCCATAAGTGAATAATGCTAATTTAGGATTTTTTTTAAAATCAATCATGCTTGATTATTTATCATTCTTAATTGTAGTGCAAGGTGCGTTCTGTTGCCAGTTGCCGCGGACAGAAAAAAACTCATTTATTGTCATATAAAATATGGGAAGACTAGAAGACAACTAGAAGATAGAGACGTAAAATAAATTATTTTTACTTATTTAAAACACTTGTGTATTAATATATTAACAATAACAACAAAAACAACGACGTGCCCTCGTGGTGAAATTGGTAGACACAAAGGACTTAAAATCCTTGCCCTTTTGGGAGTGCCAGTTCGAGTCTGGCCGAGGGCACCACAAAAGTAAGTCTAAATTTAGTTATAATTATATTTATAATTATCGTTATGATAACTCAAAAAAATATAGTCAGATATAAGCTATTAAAAAGAAATGATATTAAAAGTCTTTTAAAATCAATTAATGAAAATAAAAAAATTAATTATTTAAATCTAAGCTCAGCAAAAACACTAAAAGAATGGATTTGGCAATATAAACTTCTGCCCTCTGCCAAGTCATATTGTTACTTAGCTAAATACAAAAAAAAAATAATTGGATATTATCACATTCCAGTTTTCAAATTTAGAATAAATAAAGAGAATTATCTTATTGGAAATGCCCAAGATGTTGGAGTAATAAATAATTTTAGAAGAAAAGGTATTTTCAAAGAACTTTCTAACTTTGCCTTGAAAGATATTTCAAATAAAATTGATTTAATTTATACATTTCCAAATAAGTATAGTATTCAAAATTTTATTAAAAATAAATTTTCTTTAATAAAAACTTTATCAATTTTTTTTAAACCAAATCTATTCTTTTTGAGCAAAAAGACTCCTCTTGAGAAAAAAGATAAAATTCTAGTACTTTCAAAATTGAATAATGAATTATTAAATTTATTTAAGAAGTTTAGTTTAAATCATCAGCTACATTTAATAAGGGATAAAAGATTTCTAAATTGGAGATATTTAAATACACCTAAAGGAAAAATAAAGATTGCATTACTTAAAAGCAAAGGAGAGATTAAATCTGCGATTTTCTACAGGTATAAAGTTGTTTTTGGATTAAGATTTATTATTATTTTAGATTACGCTTTTAAAGAAAATTCTAAATATTTTTCGTTATTAATTAATAATTTAAATAAATTTTTAAATTTAAAAGATGAAAAAAAAAATTTAGGATTTATTATTTCTGGTCTTTCCAATGACATTAATAAGACTTTTAGTAACGATTTTTATAAATTACCTTTATTTTTAACTCCAAGAAAAATTTTACTATTATCAAAAGTTTTCAACAATAAAATTAATAAAGATTTAAAAAATAAATCTTGGTTGGTGACACTTGGTGACTGGGATATTTTTTAGGTATTGATTTTTTAATTTTTAAAAGTTAACAATAATTTATGGACAAAATACCTTTTTACTTCTCTGTAGATTTTGAAGATTATTACCATGACAAAAGAAGAGATTTAGGTCACAACAATCCTTTGTTTAAAATAAAGTCACTTTGGAAAAGTTACGAGATAATTAACAATTATTGTAATAAATATCTTAATTCAAAAAAGATTACATTTTTTACAACTGGAATAGTTGCGAAAGAAGCTAAAGATTTAATTAGAAAGATATCCGATGATGGACATGAAGTTGCCTGTCACTACAATTATCATGACAGCATTCATAAATCAGATAGAAAAAATCTTATAAATAATTTAGAAATTGCAATTGAAAACATTACCAATGCAACTGGTATACCGCCTAAAGGTTTCAGAGCTCCAAATTTCGATATACTCCCCAGTGACGAATGGGCTTACGAGGAAATTTCAAAAAGATTTGAATATGACTCCAGTTTTATAACAAATTTACCTTTAAAAAAAATATGTCCAAATAGTAAGTTATCTTTTAAAAACTCAGAATTGAGGGAATTTTTTATTTTTTCACGAAATTTTTTAACTAAAAAATTTAAGTTACGATCTGGTGGAACTTTTTTAAAATTATTTCCAGCAAGTTTTACTATTAATACTATGAAAGAGTCATTCAACAAAGGTCATTTTGTAATATTATATATGCATCCTTATGAATTTCTTTCCGACGGTGAATTTATGATACCTTTTAAAGATTTTAACAAATACTATTTTCCAAAAAATGTTATAAAGTATTTTAGACAAATACAGTGGCACAAAGTTGGAAATCATTCTATTGAAAGTAAGATTAAAAAGATAACATCAGTTTTTGATCATCAGGGACCAATGAAAAATATTTTAATACAATAAATGTACAAAATTCATTTTGTTTTCGATAACAGCAATAAAGCTAAAAATTTAAAAAGAATATCTTTAAAAAAATACCATAATTACAAACCATCAAAAAGCGATGTAATTGTAGTAGCTGGAGGTGATGGCTTTATGCTTAAAACTTTAAAAAAATATCACAGATTTAATAAACCGTTTTATGGAGTTAATTGTGGTTCCTATGGTTTTTTAATGAATAAATACTTGGATAAAGATTTACAAAAAAAAATTAAAAGATCTAAACAAACAATTATCAACCCATTAGATCTCATAGCTACTAACAAAAACAATATTAATAAAAAAATAATTGCTATTAACGAGGTTTCTCTTTTTAGACAAAGTCGTCAGACTGCATCTTTATGTTTAAAAGTCGGAAAAAAGATAATTTTAAAAAATTTAATTGGTGATGGTGTTCTTATAAGTACACCAGCTGGCAGTACAGCTTATAATCTATCGGTTGACGGTCCGATCTTATCTCTTAATTCAAAAAAACTTGCAATAACCCCAATAAGTCCATTTAGACCTCGCAGGTGGAAAGGTAAATCAGTATCGGATAAATCAAATATTTCAATTAGAAATTTAAATTCAAAAAAAAGGCCAGTCGCAGCAGTTGCTGATAATTTTGAAATTAGAAATGTAAAAAAATTAAATATAAAAATTAACAAACTAATAAAAATTAAACTTTTATACGATAAGAGCAGATCTTTAATAAAACGTATTAAAGTTGAGCAATTAAGAAAAAAATAAAATTAGCTGGTGCCCTCACACGGACTCGAACCGCGAACCTATTGATTACAAATCAATTGCTCTACCAATTGAGCTATGAGGGCTAATTCATCTCTTTTAAATAAATTTACAAAAAAAACAATATAAATTAAATGTTATTTCATCTTATCGAGTGAAAAATGTGATGGCAAACTACTGAAACAGTGTTTGAAATATTTAAACTTTCAATATTTTTGTTCATATTCACCTTAAATCTAAAATCAGAGTTCTCTAAAGTTTTTGCTTTAATTCCATATCCTTCAGACCCAAATAGAAGAACATTTTTGCCTTTCCAGTTATGTAAGGTAAAATCTTTTGTTGCAGTTACATCAAAAGCGCTTATCCAAAAATCTTTGGTCTTTAAAAATTTCAACGACGTATTCAAATTTGAAACTTTAAAAATTCTAACATGTTCTGCACCTCCACTGGCGCTTTTATATAGTAGTTTGCTTTTAGATGGATAGGCACGTTCTTTTACAATTATACCATCAATGTTAAAGGCTACTGCACTTCTAATTATCGAACCGATGTTTCTGGGATCAGTGACTTGATCTAATGCTAATAAATTTAAATTACTTTTATTGTTTTCTTGCACAAATTCTTTAAGAGTAATCTCTTCTAATTGTTCAATTTCAGCAATAAGCCCTTGATGAGCTGTTTCATCTTTTCCGCATAAATTATCTAGTTCTCTTTTGGACTTGTAAAAAACGTTAACTGATTTTAACAAATTCAAAGATTGATTTTCTCTATTTATTTTTTTCTTTGCATCTTCTGTCAAAAAAACTCTTTCAACCCTTCTTAAGGGGTTTTTGAGAGCCTCTAAAACCGCGTGTTTCCCAACTATTAAAAAAGTCGATTTTTTCATGATTTTTATACGATATTTTCAAATTACTAGCATATTTTAAGGCAAAATGATTTATTGCATTTATTTGATAAATGCTTATAAAACGCTTGTTGTTAAATGCTTATTAAGTTAGTGGGTATCCCCACAATAGAATTAGGAGGGGTACCAAAGCGGTCAAATGGGGCGGGCTGTAAACCCGTTGACTTCGGTCTTCGAAAGTTCGAATCTTTCCCCCTCCACCAAACTTACAAGTGTTTACAATAAAGGGCGTGATAAGTTTGGATATTGCGGGTGTAGTTCAATGGTAGAACGCTAGCCTTCCAAGCTGGATGTAAGGGTTCGATTCCCTTTACCCGCTCCAAAATTAAAAATTAAAAAAAGTGAGGAAAAAATAGATGTCAAAAGAAAAGTTTAACCGAAATAAACCACATTGTAACATTGGTACAATCGGACACGTAGACCATGGAAAAACAACATTAACAGCAGCTATTACAAAAGTGTTATCAGAAGCTGGAGGATCAAGCTCCGCAAATTTTGTAGCTTACGATCAAATTGATAAAGCTCCAGAGGAAAAAGAAAGAGGAATTACGATTTCAACTGCACACGTTGAATATGAAACTGAAAAAAGACACTATGCTCACGTAGACTGTCCAGGTCACGCTGACTATGTAAAAAATATGATTACAGGTGCAGCTCAAATGGATGGAGCAATCCTGGTAGTAAACGCAGCTGATGGGCCTATGCCACAAACAAGAGAGCATATTCTTTTGGCTCGACAAGTTGGTGTACCTGCCATTGTTGTTTTTTTAAATAAAATAGATACTGTAAAAGATAAAGAGTTAGTTGATTTAGTTGAAGAGGAAATAAGAGAATTACTTACATCCTATAAATTTCCAGGCGACAAAATTCCAATAGTAAAAGGCTCAGCATTGAACGCTGTAGAAGGAAAAGATGAAGCGACTGGCAAAAACGCAATTATGGAATTAATGAAAGCAGTTGATGAAACTATTCCTCAACCTGATAGACCAAAAGATAAACCTTTCTTAATGCCAGTCGAAGACGTATTCTCTATATCTGGAAGAGGTACAGTTGTGACTGGAAGAGTTGAGTCTGGTGTTATTAAAGTTGGAGAGGAAATTGAAATAGTGGGTATTAGAGATACGAAAAAATCTGTTTGTACCGGTGTTGAAATGTTTAGAAAACTTTTAGATAGCGGTGAAGCAGGAGATAACATTGGCGCTCTTTTAAGAGGTGTTGAAAGAGATGATGTTGAAAGAGGTCAAGTACTTTGTAAACCTGGTTCAATCACACCCCATACCGAATTTGAATGTCAGGCATATATTTTGAAAAAAGAAGAAGGCGGTAGACACACTCCTTTCTTTACAAAATACAGACCCCAATTCTATTTTAGAACTACTGATGTAACCGGGGAAGTAACATTACCATCTGGAACAGAAATGGTAATGCCAGGTGATGACGGTAAATTTACTGTGAAATTAATTACTCCAATTGCAATGAGTGAAAACTTAAACTTTGCGATAAGAGAAGGTGGAAAAACAGTAGGAGCTGGAGTAGTAACTAAAATAGTTAAATAAACGCTTAGGAGCGTAGTTCAATTGGTAGAGCGCCGGTCTCCAAAACCGGAGGTTGTGGGTTCGAGTCCCTCCGCTCCTGCCAAACTTAGAAAGTATTATGAAAAACCCTTTAAAATTTATTCAAGAAGTAAAGCAAGAAACTTTTAGAATTTCCTGGCCTACGAAAAAAGATACTATGATGGGCGCCATAATGGTATTTGCTTTAGCATCGATAGCAGCAATATTTTTTTTAATTTTAGATCAAATTTTAAGGTTTTTGTTAAATCTTGTACTAACTGTTAATTTTTAAATATGAATTGGTATATTGTGCAAGCTTACTCTGGTTTTGAAAAAAAAGTTGTAGAGTCAATTAAGGACGAATTAAAGAAGCATAAATTATCTGAAAAACTCGAAGAGATAATAGTTCCCACTCATCAAGTTACAGAAGTGAAAAAAGGCAAAAGAACAAAACGAGAGAAAAAATTTTTTCCAGGTTATGTTTTAGTAAAGCTTGATCTTACCAAACAAATATATCATTTGATAAAAAACCTTCAAAAGGTAAGTGGATTTTTAGGTTCAGTCGACAAACCGACCCCTATTTCAGATAATGAAATAAAAAGAATTCTAGGACAGGTTACAGAAAATGCAGTTTCTCAAAAAACAGGCATAAGTTTTGAGATAGGTGAGAAAGTTAAGGTATGCGATGGTCCTTTTGCCTCTTTTAATGGATTAATTGAGGAAATTGATGAAGAAAAATCTAGACTTAAAGTGTCAGTTTCTATATTTGGTAGAGCTACACCAGTAGATTTAGAATTTAATCAAGTGGAGAAAAATTAAATGGCAAAAGAGATCACAGGGTATGTAAAACTTCAAATTAAAGGAGGTCAAGCAAATCCAGCACCTCCAGTTGGACCTGCTTTGGGCCAAAGAGGAATTAACATAATGGAATTTTGTAAAGCGTTTAACGAGAAGACGAAAGCTTTTATGGGAAAACCTGTACCTGTAGTAATAACAGTCTATAAAGATAAAAAATTTGATTTTATTATTAAATCACCTCCGGCATCTCATTTTATCAGAGAGGCAGCAAAGTTAAAAAGTGGGTCAAGTGAGCCAGGAAGAGTAGTAGCAGGATCGATTACGATGAAACAAGCCGAAGCGATTGCAAAAGAAAAAATGAAGGACCTTAATGCTTTTGATATTAAAGAGGCGACTAAAATAATTTGTGGATCAGCTAGATCAATGGGTATTGAAGTAAAAGAATAATGATAAAAAGATCAAAAAGATATAAAAATTTAAAGAAAACAATTGAGAAAGAAAAAAAGCTTTCTGTTAAGGATGTCTTAGAGTTAATTAAAAAAAATTCTAATGCAAAATTTGATGAGTCAATTGATGTATCCTTAAGAATAAACCTAAAACAATCTAAAGGGGGCGATCTAAGTCTAAGAACAGTCGTGAAGCTACCCAATGGTTCAGGAAAAAAAGAAAAAATAGCTGTTCTTTGTGAGCCTGATAAAACTTCTGATGCTAAAAAAAGTGGAGCAGATATTTTTGGCTCAGATGATTTGATAGAAAAAATTGCTTCTGGAAAATTTAATTTCACTAAATTAATTTGTACACCTGCAATGATGGGAAAAATAGGTAAACATGGAAAAGTTTTAGGACCAAAGGGTTTAATGCCTAATCCAAAACTTGGAACAGTTTCTGCCGATATAATTAAAGCTGTGAATGACATTAAAACTGGTTTAATTGAAATAAGAAACGATAAAGACGGAAATTTAGCCTCTACTATTGGAAGAAAAAGTTATTCAACTGAGAATCTTTTAGAGAATTTCAATCATTTTATAGATAGCATTAAAAAAGAAAAGCCCGATACAATTAAAGGTGAGTTCATAAAGAATACTTTTATAACATCAACTATGGGTATTTCTTATAAGGTAGGAGCAAGATAATCTTATGATGAGTAAAGACGCTAAAAAAAGCTACGTAGAAGAGATGAAAAAAAACTTTAATGCCAATGAATCAGTAATGATAGCGCAATATCAAGGATTAAACGTAAACGAGCTTGATGCACTTAGAAAAGAACTTAGAGAAAAAGGAATATTATTCAAAATTACAAAAAATAGAATTACTAAAATCGCTATCAAAGAAACTCCAAAAAAAGATCTTGAAAAATATTTCGTAGGCCCCACAGCTGCAGCTATATCTTCTGATCCTATTTCAACAGCAAAAATTTTAACAAAATTTTCTAAATCAAATAACAAACTAAAAATCGTTGCAGGATTCATGGATGGCAAGGTTTTAGACGAAAAAGAGGTGTCTATAATAGCCACACTTCCATCTTTAGAGGAGGCGAGGGCTAAAATTGTAGGTATTTTGGCCTCACCTGCGCAAAAATTAGTGAGTATTTTACTTGCACCTGGCTCAAAAATTGCTAATTTAGCGCGCGCAAAGAGTTTAAAAAACTAATTCATAGGATACACAATGGCAGATTTAAATAAAATTATAGACGAGCTTTCAACTTTGACTGTAGTAGAAGCTGCGGAGCTTTCAAAACAACTAGAGGAAAAATGGGGAGTTACGGCAGCAGCTCCAGTAGCAGCAGCACCAGCAGGAGGTGCAGCAGCACCAGCAGGTGAAGAAAAGTCAGAATTTTCACTTTTTTTAACGGCAGCTGGAGATAAAAAAATTAATGTTATCAAAGAGGTCAGGGCAATTACTGGTTTAGGATTAAAAGAGGCTAAAGATTTGGTAGAGGGTGCACCAAAAGAGATTAAAAGCGGTGTAGCCAAAAAAGATGCTGAAGAATTTAAGAAAAAACTTGAAGCAGCCGGAGCCAAAATAGAATTAAAGTAAATAAAATTTAAGGCGTAATTTTATTGTAAGCTGATCCTTGCAATAAAATTTTTTTATATTTGATGCAATTATCTTTTACTCAAAAGAAAAATATTAGAAGAAACTTTGGAAAACTTGTAGAAGGTTTATCAATACCAAATCTTATTGAAGTTCAAAAGAATTCTTATAACGAATTTTTAGAATCAAAATCACTTAATGAACAATTATCGGATTTATCAAAAGGTATTGATAAAGTATTCAAAAGTATTTTTCCGATCGAAGATGGTAATGATAAATCTACACTAGAATACATTTCATATAAATTAGAAAAACCAAAATTTGATGTAATAGAGTGTAAACAAAGAAGTCTATCATATTCGGCATCCCTAAAGGCTAACTTGAGATTAGTAGTTTATGATATTGATGCAGAAAATAACACTAAACAAATTTTATCGGCAAAAGAGCAAGAAGTCTTCATAGGTGATTTACCTTTGATGACTCCAAGCGCAACGTTTATAACAAATGGTGTAGAGAGAGTAGTAGTCAACCAAATGCATAGAAGTCCTGGAGTTTTTTTTGATCATGATAAAGGCAAAACTCATGCTAGCGGTAAACTTCTTTTTAACTGCAGAATTATACCTAGCAGAGGTTCTTGGTTAGATTTTGAATTTGATCCAAAAGATATTTTATATTTTAGAATTGACAGAAAGAAAAAACTTCCCATTACTACAATATTGTTCGCTCTTGGATATTCCAAAGAAAAAATTATTGAAACGTTTTATACCACAAATAAATTCACATATGACTCTACCAATAAAAATTGGGTGACAGATTTTGATCCAGAAAATTTTAAAAGACCGATAAAACTGTCTTTTGACTTGATAGACGCAAAAAATAGTAAAAAAGTTTTATCAAAGGGAGAAAAGTTAAATATAGTTATCGCAAGAAAACTTTTTGAAAAAGGCTTAAAGACAATTTGTGTAGCAAACGAATATTTAATCGGAAGATATCTGGCAAAAGAAGTAAAAGATAAAAATGGTGAAATTATAGTTGGAACAGGATTTGATATTACCGAAGAACAATTGAGTAAGATTATTAATCAAGAAGAAAGAAACCTTTTTGTAGCGAACATTGATCCAATAAATAAAGGCCCATATATTCTTGAAACTTTGAAAATAGAAAAAAATTTTAATAAAGCGGATGCTTTAAATGATATTTATAAAGTATTACGTCCAGGTGAGGCGCCATCTTTAGAAATAGCTGAAGAAATATTTAATAATCTTTACTTTAAAAAAGAAAGGTATGATTTATCAGAAGTTGGTAGGGTTAAATTAAATTCAAAATTAAATTTAAACACTAGCTCAAAAAAAACGATCCTAGATACAAATGATATAGTATCAATTATAAAATTTATGTTAGATTTAAGAGACGGAAAAGGGGAAGTCGATGATATTGATCATCTCGGAAATAGAAGAGTGAGATCAGTAGGCGAATTAGTGGAAAATCAATTTAGAATAGGTTTACTAAGAATGGAAAGAACTGTTAAAGAAAAAATGTCTACTTTCTTAGAAATTGAGTCTGCGATGCCTCAAGATTTGATAAACGCTAAACCAATAACAACTTCTTTGAAAGATTTTTTTGCAACTTCTCAACTCTCGCAATTCATGGACCAAACAAATCCATTATCAGAGATTACTCATAAGAGAAGAGTTTCTGCATTAGGACCAGGCGGACTTACAAGAGAAAGAGCTGGTTTTGAGGTAAGAGATGTCCATCCAACTCATTATGGAAGAATTTGTCCAATTGAGACTCCGGAGGGCCCAAACATAGGTTTAATTAACAGTTTAGCCACTTATTGTAGAGTAAACAAGTTTGGTTATATAGAAAGTCCCTATAAAAAAGTTCTTAACGGAAAAGTAACTCAAGAAATAAAATATTTATCAGCAATCGAAGAAGAAAAATATACAATTGCTCAGGCCAATTCTAGCTTAAATAAAGATGGTTCATTTACGGAGGAACTGGTTGCTTGTAGAAAAAATTTAAATTTTGAATTAGCAAATAGAGATAATATTGATTTTATAGACGTTTCTCCAAAACAATTAGTTTCAGTGGCAGCAGCTTTAATTCCTTTTCTAGAAAATGATGATGCTAACCGAGCATTAATGGGATCCAACATGATGCGTCAGGCTGTTCCTTTACTTAAACCGGAGTCACCTTTAGTTGGTACAGGAATTGAGTCAGATGTAGCTTTGGACTCTGGTGTAACAATCGTTGCAAAGAGAAATGGTTTAGTAGACAAAATTGATGGTAAGAGAATAGTTGTAAAAGCCACAGAAGTTACAGATTTATCACAATCAGCTGTAGATATATATAATTTATCTAAATTTCAAAGGTCTAATCAAAATACTTGTATTAATCAAAAACCACTGGTTAAAGTTGGAGACAAAATTAAAAAAGGGGATATTATTGCCGATGGACCTGCAACAAAACTAGGGGAACTTGCACTTGGTAAAAATGTTACCGTAGCATTCATGCCGTGGCAAGGGTACAATTTTGAAGACTCAATATTAATTTCTGAGAGGTGTGTGACCGATGATGTGTTTACTTCAGTACATATAGAAGAGTACGAGTCTATGGCACGAGATACAAAATTGGGAGCTGAAGAAATAACAAGAGATATTCCAAATGTAAGTGAAGAAAGTTTAAGAAATTTAGATGAGTCTGGGATCGTGTATGTAGGAGCCGAGGTGAAACCTGGAGACATATTGGTTGGAAAAGTAACACCTAAAAGCGAAACATCCTCTAGTCCTGAAGAAAAGCTTTTAAGATCCATTTTTGGAGAAAAGGCCACTGATGTAAGAGATTCATCACTTAAATTACCCTCAGGAAGCGCAGGAGTTGTTATTGATGTAAGAGTTTTTAATAGACATGGTATAGAAAAAGATGAGCGCTCTATCGCAATAGAAAGGGCGGAAATAGAGTCCGTCCAAGAAGATAAAAAAGTTGAGGAAGAAATATTAAACAGAAATATAAAGTTAAGAGCTATCGATCTATTGAACGGACAAAGTATCAATAAACAATTTAAGGATTTGAAAACAGGAACAACGCTAAACAAAAATGATTTAGAAAGTTTCTCTCTGAAAGATGTATGGAAGATTTCATTCCAAAAAGATGAAATAAACGCAAATTTAGAAAAATTAAAAAATCAATTTGATAATGCATCTAGCGATATAACGATAAGATTTGAAGATAAAGTCTCAAAAATTCAGCAAGGAGATGATTTACTTCCGACAGTTATGAAGGTAGTGAAGGTATTTGTTGCTGTAAAAAGAAGACTGATGCCTGGAGACAAAATGGCAGGACGACATGGAAATAAGGGTGTAGTTAGTAAAATAGTGCCAGTTGAAGACATGCCTTACATGGAGAGCGGTAAACCAGTTGATATCGTATTAAATCCCCTTGGTGTTCCAAGTAGAATGAATGTTGGACAAATTTTAGAAACTCACCTGGGTTGGTCTTGTTCAGAACTTGGTGATCAAATTAAAAAACATTTAAAAAACTTTGATAAAGAGATCGAAAGTATAAAAAATAAACTAAAAGATATTTATGGAGAGAAATATTATAACGATGTTATCTCAAAATTATCTAATAAAGAAGTTGCAGAGTTAGTTCAAAATATTTCTAATGGTGTGCCTATAGCCACCCCGGTATTTGATGGAGCTAGTACTAAAGATATTACAGAAATGTTAAACTTAGCTAAACTTCCTAATAGTGGTCAGACGCATTTATGGAATGGTCAAACAGGCGAGAGATTTGATCGACCTGTTACTGTTGGTATTATTTATATGTTAAAACTAAATCATTTAGTTGAAGACAAAATTCACGCTAGATCTACCGGCCCTTACAGTTTAGTTACTCAACAACCTTTAGGTGGTAAGGCTCAACTAGGTGGACAAAGATTTGGAGAAATGGAAGTGTGGGCTTTAGAGGCTTATGGTGCTTCTTACACGTTACAAGAAATTTTGACTGTTAAGTCAGATGATGTTGCGGGAAGAACAAAAGTTTACGAAACTATAGTTAAAGGCAACAATAATTTTGAGTCTGGTGTCCCTGAGTCATTCAACGTTTTAGTAAAAGAAATAAGAGCTTTAGGATTAAATATTGAATTAAATTAAATATGGAAAAAAATATTACAAAAAATTTTGATAATCAAAATATACAAGAAAACAATTTTGACAGTATAAAGATAACTCTAGCAAGTCCTGAAAAGATCAAATCTTGGTCATACGGTGAAATAAAAAAACCAGAAACAATTAACTATAGAACATTTAGACCAGAAAAAGATGGGCTATTTTGCTCAAGAATCTTCGGACCAGTTAAAGATTATGAATGCTTATGCGGTAAATATAAAAGAATGAAATTTAGAGGGATAATTTGTGAAAAATGTGGTGTTGAGGTAACAAAATCTAATGTTAGAAGAGAAAGAATGGGCCATATTGATCTTGCATGTCCAGTAGCCCATATTTGGTTTTTGAAATCACTACCTAGCAGAATATCTTTAGCTATAGACATGAAACTTAAAGAGGTTGAAAAAGTTTTATATTTTGAGAGTTTTATTGTAATTGAACCTGGTTTAACGACTTTAAAAAAAGGTCAATTGATATCAGAGGAGGGTTTGCTTAAAGCACAAGAGGAATTCGGAGAGGATGCATTTTCTGCAGGTATTGGAGCTGAGGCAGTAAGAGAAATTCTTGTTAACCTGGATCTTAAAAAAGAACAAAAAAAATTAAGAGACGCATTAAAAGAGATTAAATCTAAGGTAACTGAGGAAAGAACTATAAAAAGATTGAAATTAATCGAGTCATTTATTTCATCAGGAAACAAGCCTGAGTGGATGATTTTAACTTCAGTGCCAGTTATTCCGCCAGAATTAAGACCTTTAGTTCCACTTGATGGAGGTAGATTTGCAACTTCTGACTTAAATGATTTGTATAGAAGAGTAATAAATAGAAATAATAGATTAAAAAGATTATTAGATTTAAAAGCACCAGATATAATTGTGAGAAATGAAAAAAGAATGCTTCAAGAGTCAGTTGATGCATTATTTGACAATGGAAGAAGAGGAAGAGTAATAACTGGTACCGGCAAAAGACCATTAAAATCTTTGGCCGAGATGCTCAAGGGTAAACAGGGAAGATTTAGACAAAATTTATTAGGAAAAAGAGTTGATTACTCTGGAAGATCAGTAATAGTTGTTGGGCCGGAGTTAAAACTTCATCAATGTGGTTTACCAAAAAAAATGGCATTAGAGTTATTCAAACCTTTTTTATATGCCAGATTAGATAAACTTGGATTAGCGACAACTATTAAACAGGCCAAGAGACTTGTTGAAAAAGAAAAGAGTGAGGTTTGGGACTCTCTTGAACATATTATCAGAGAACATCCGATTTTATTGAATAGGGCCCCAACTCTTCATAGATTGGGAGTGCAAGCATTTGAAGCAAAATTAATAGAGGGTAATGCAATTGAACTTCATCCGCTTGTATGTGCTGCTTTTAACGCAGACTTTGATGGTGATCAAATGGCCGTACATATTCCTTTAAGTTTAGAAGCACAACTTGAGGCAAGAGTATTAATGATGTCAACTAATAATATTTTGAGTCCCTCAAATGGAAAACCAATAATTGTACCAAGTCAGGATATTGTTTTAGGTATATATTACCTTTCACAGGCAGCAGATAATGAAAAAGAAACTAAAGGTATTTTTTCAAGCGTTGAGGAAATAGAGCAAGCTCTCGAAAATAAATCGATAAGCTTGCACTCTAAGATTATATCTACATTTAGAACCATTGATAACGACGGACATGAAGTGATAGAAAAATATACAAGTACAGCTGGAAGATTTTTACTTTCAAATATTTTACCTCAAAATAAGAATATTAAATTTAGCTTAGTTAATAAACTCTTAACTAAAAAAAACGTATCAGAAGTTATAGATACAATTTTTAGATATTGTGGACAAAAAGAGACTGTAATTTTTTGTGACAGAATAAAAACACTTGGTTTTAAACATGCTTTCAAGGCCGGAATTTCTTTTGGAAAAGATGATTTAATAATTCCAAAAACAAAAGAAAACTTAATTAATAATACTAAAAAACAAATAGAAGAATTCGAGAAACAATATTCTGATGGACTAATAACAAGAGGGGAAAAATATAATAAAGTAGTTGATATTTGGTCAAAATGCACTGACACAGTCGCTAACGAGATGATGAAAGAAATTTCATCTGCAGAAAAAACTTATGACAATGATAGAATTGAAACAAATTCAGTGTTTATGATGGCTGACTCTGGAGCAAGAGGATCTCAAGCTCAAATGAAACAGTTAGCAGGTATGAGAGGACTAATTGCAAAACCTTCAGGTGAAATTATAGAAACGCCAATTATTTCAAATTTTAAAGAAGGGCTTACTGTATTAGAATACTTTAACTCCACTCATGGAGCAAGAAAAGGTCTTGCTGATACAGCTTTAAAAACAGCTAACTCTGGATATTTAACAAGAAGATTATGTGATGTTGCGCAAGATGTTCAAATTACTAAAAAAGAGTGCGACTGCAAAACGAAATCTTCAGTAACTATTTCTGAAATAATTGAAGGTGGAAATATTTTAGTAAGTTTATCAGAACGGGTTTTGGGTAGAGTTATAGCAGAAAATATAAAAAATCCTGTAACTGGTGAAGTTATTATTAAAAAAGAAAAATTAATAGATGAAAATGATTGTGAAAAAATTGATGCTGCAGGTGTAAAATCAGTAAATGTTTATTCAGTAATTACCTGTGGTTCTACTAGAGGTGTTTGTGCAATGAGTTATGGAAGAGATTTAGCTAGAGGTAAGCTTGTTAGTGTTGGTGAAGCTGTAGGAATGATCGCTGCACAATCGATAGGAGAACCAGGAACACAATTAACTATGAGAACGTTCCACGTTGGTGGCACAGCTCAAATTAAAGAAGAATCTCAAATTATTTCTCAAACTAAAGGAAAACTTAATATCATTAATAAAAATCTTATTGAAGACTCAAAAAAGAATATAATTGTTATGGGTAGAAATACACAATTAAGTATTGAAGATGAAAACGGGAGACAATTAGCAATCTATAAAGTTAACTATGGGTCAAAATTATTTTTTAAAGATGGAGATACAATTGATAAAGGAAAAAAAATAGCAGAATGGGATCCATACACTTTACCAGTAATCGCAGAAACTGGAGGAATAGTTAATTATATGGATCTAATGGAAGGAAGTTCTTTAACTGAAACTCTAGACGATGCAACAGGTTTATCATCTAAGTCTGTAACAGATTGGAAATCCTCTTCTAAAAACTCTGAACTAAAACCAAGAATAACACTTAGAAATGAAAAAGGTGAGATAATTAAAAAAGCTGATGGAAATGAAGCTAGATACTATCTTGTTCCTGATACAATTTTATCTGTTAAAGACGGTCAAAAAATATCTGCAGGAGATGTTCTTGCTAGACTACCAAAAGAAACTTCAAAAACAAAAGACATAACGGGAGGATTACCAAGAGTCGCTGAATTATTTGAGGCAAGAAGGCCTAAAGATAGTGCGATAATTGCTGAAAATGATGGAGTTATTCAATTTGGAAAAGAAGTAAGAGGTAAACAAAAAGTATCAATTGTATCCTCGAATGGAGAAACATCTAACTATCTTATTCCTAAAGGCAAACACGTAAACTTTAATCAAGGTGAGAAGATTAAAAAAGGAGAGTACCTATTAGATGGTAGTCCAGCTCCACACGACATATTAAGAATTTTAGGTGTAGAAAAATTAACGGAGTATTTTGTCACTGAAGTTCAAGAAGTATATAGACTTCAAGGAGTGGTAATTAATGACAAGCATATAGAGACAATTGTCCGACAAATGCTAAAACGTGTTGAAGTTAAGGATCCAGGAGACTCAGATCTTTTAGTTGGAGAAGTTATTGACCTACTCGAAATAAATAATATTAATGATAAATTAAGAGAGGAAAAGCAGAAACCAGCAACTTTTGAACGAGTGCTTTTAGGTATTACTAAAGCATCTCTTCAAACTAATTCATTTATATCAGCCGCTTCATTCCAAGAAACAACAAGAGTATTAACTGATGCCTCAATAAAAGGAAAAACTGATACATTGGAAGGCCTTAAAGAGAATGTGATAGTTGGAAGACTGGTTCCAGCTGGAACAGGTTTAACAAAAATTGAGTGGGATAAACAAGCTAGAGAGCAAGATAAAGCAAGATTAGAAGAATTAAAAAAACAGGAGCTAAAAGCCACAGCTACAGCGCCTGAACAGACAGTATAATAGTTCATCAAAATTCAAAAAATATTGACATTTGTAAATTCAATGTTAGTTTACGGCACATTTTGAATGTTAGAAGTAAGGTCTATTATAACCTTAAACACTAACTAAAATAACTCCGATCTTACTTTCAATTCAAAATAATATTATGCCAACAATTAATCAGTTGATTAAAAAAAGTAGAGTTAAGCCTATTGCCAGAAACAAGGTACCTGCGCTTGAAAAACAGCCACTGAAAAGGGGTGTTTGTGTTAAAGTTTATACGACAACTCCAAAAAAACCTAACTCTGCTTTAAGAAAAGTAGCAAGAGTAAGATTGTCTAATGGATTTGAAGTTACAGCCTATATTCCAGGGGAGGGCCACAACCTTCAGGAACACTCAGTTGTTCTGCTAAGAGGTGGAAGAGTTAAAGATTTACCCGGTGTTAGATATCATATTTTAAGAGGAAATCTAGATACCCAAGGTGTAGCAAATCGAAAACAAAGAAGATCATTGTACGGAGCTAAAAAACCAAAATAATTATTTATGTCCAGAAAAAGAAAAGCTCCAGTGAGAAAAGTTTATCCTGATCCAAGATATCACTCTCAAGTAATTTCAAAATTTATTAATTCAATTATGTATGATGGTAAAAGATCAACTGCAGAAAAAATTTTATACGATGCGCTTGATAAAATAAAATCTAAAAATAACGAAGACCCTTTAAAAATTTTTAATACTGCTATAGGAAATGTAAAACCTAATTTAGAATGCAGATCAAGGAGAGTTGGTGGAGCTACCTACCAAGTCCCGGTTGAAGTAAAACCAAAAAGAGCTCAAGCCTTAGCACTTAGATGGATTATGGATGCAACACGAAAAAGAAAAAATAAAACTATGGCTGATAAACTCTTTGCAGAAATTTTAGATGCTTCTCAGAACAAAGGATCAGCAATAAAAAAAAGAGAGGATACACATAAAATGGCAGAGGCTAACAAAGCTTTTGCTCACTTTAGGTGGTAAAAATAAATGGCTAACTATACTTTAGATAAATATAGAAACATTGGTATCATGGCTCACATTGACGCCGGTAAAACAACTACAACAGAAAGAATTTTATATTACACTGGTAAGAGTCATAAAATAGGCGAAGTTCATGATGGAGCAGCTACAATGGATTGGATGGAGCAAGAACAAGAAAGAGGAATAACAATTACTTCAGCTGCCACTACGTGTTTTTGGAGAGATCATAGAATAAACATTATAGATACACCTGGTCACGTTGATTTTACAATTGAAGTAGAAAGATCACTTAAAGTTCTCGATGGAGCTGTGGCGGTATTTGACGGAGTTGCTGGTGTTGAGCCGCAGTCTGAAACTGTTTGGAGACAAGCAGATAAATATAAAGTGCCAAGAATTTGTTTTGTAAATAAATTGGATAGAACTGGAGCAGACTTTTATCGATGTGTTGACATGATCAAGGATAGATTAGGCTGTAAACCACTACCTTTACAACTTCCAATTGGATCTGAAGCAGACCTCAAAGGAGTGATTGACTTAGTTAAAATGAAAGGAATCGTTTGGCAGAATGAAGACCTGGGAGCAAAATGGGAATATGTAGATATACCTCAAGATTTAAAAGAGAAAGCAGATAAATATAGAAAAGATCTTGTTGAAACTGCTGTAGAGGAAGATGAAAAACTTATGGAGTCTTATTTAGAGGGAAAAGAACCATCGGAGGCCGATTTAATCAAATGTATACGAAAAGGAACTTTAGCATTTAATTTTGTACCAATATTAACCGGTTCTGCATTTAAGAATAAAGGTGTTCAACCATTACTTGATGCTGTAATTGATTATTTACCTAGTCCCAGCGACTTAAAATCAATTGAAGGTACAAAAGTAGGATCAGAAGAAAAAGTTCAAATGAAATTTGATGAAAAAGAGAACTTCTCAGCTCTAGCTTTTAAAGTTGCAAATGACCCATTTGTTGGTTCACTAACTTTCATTCGAATTTATTCTGGAACATTGAACGCAGGCACATCAATTCTCAACTCCTCTAAAGATAAAGATGAAAGAATAGGCAGAATGCTTTTAATGCATGCAAATAGTAGGGAGGATATTAAAAAAGCTAGTGCTGGAGATATTGTTGCACTAGCTGGTCTTAAACATACAATAACGGGTCATACTTTATGTGACTCAAAAAATCCAATTTTACTTGAGCCTATGGAGTTTCCAGATCCAGTTATAGAAATTGCAGTAGAACCTAAAACAAAAGGTGATCAGGAAAAAATGGGAGAGGCTTTAGCACGATTAGCTAAAGAAGATCCATCTTTCAGGGTATCTTCTGATGAGGAGTCTGGTCAAACTATAATTAAAGGTATGGGAGAATTACATTTAGATATCATTGTAGATAGAATGAAAAGAGAATTTAAAGTTGAAGCAAATATAGGCGCACCACAGGTCGCTTACAGGGAAACAATATTAGGTACTGCTGAAATGGAATATATTCATAAAAAACAAAGTGGAGGTGCAGGTCAATTCGCCAAAGTCAAATTAAGCGTAGAGCCACTGGATGCCGGTAAAGGAAGAGAAGTAGAAAATTTAATCAAAGGCGGATCGATACCAAAAGAGTTTATTCCAGGTGTTGAAAAAGGAGTTGAAAGTGTATCTGACAGCGGTATTTTAGCTGGTTTTCCAATTATTGATTATAAAGTTAAAATTCTAGATGGTTTACATCATGATGTAGACTCTAGTGTCTTAGCTTTTGAAATCGCTAGTAGAATGTGTTTTAGAGAGGCTTGCCAAAAAGCTACTCTTAAATTATTAGAGCCAATGATGAAAGTCGAGGTCGTAACACCTGAGGAATTTATGGGTGACGTTATTGGAGATTTAAATAGTAGACGAGGTCAAGTTGGTTCAACTGAACCTAGGGGTAATGCAACAGCTATTAATGCTGTAGTCCCTCTTGCTAATATGTTTGGATATATCAATAACTTAAGATCATCTACTCAAGGTAGAGCTCAATATACTATGCAATTTAGCCATTATGATAAAGTGCCACAAAATGTTCAAGATGAGGTAACAAAAAAATTAGCTTAATTTATGGAAAATCAAAATATTAGAATACATTTAAAAGCTTATGATAACAAAATCCTTGATTTATCGACCGAGGAAATAGTTAATACTGCTAAAAGAACTGGAGCTCAAGTTAAAGGTCCTATCCCTCTGCCTACACGTATTGAAAGATATACAGTTTTAAGGTCACCACATATTGATAAAAAAAGTAGAGAACAGTTCGAGTCAAGAACGCACAAAAGATTAATTGATATAATTGAACCAACGCCACAAACAGTTGAAGCATTAATGAAGTTAGATTTAGCATCTGGTGTGGATATAGAAATAAAAATATAAAATTTATGAGTATTGGACTTATAGGAACAAAAATAGGAATGACACGAGAATTTATAGAGACTGGTCAGTCAGTCCCAGTCACAGTTATAAAAGTCGAAAAAGGGAGAGTATTAGATGTTATTACTAAAGATAAGCGAGGATATGATGCAATAAAAGTTGGCTTTTTTAAAATAAAAAATTCAAAGCTTACAAAACAAATGAAAGGTTATTTTGCAAAAAAAAATACTGAGCCTAAAAAAGTTTTGAAAGAGTTCCGAATATCAAATAATCAACAATTTAAAGAGGGAAACGAAGTAGGAATAGAAATATTTAAAGACAAAAAGTTTTTAGATGTAAAATCAAAAACTATAGGAAAAGGTTTTGCTGGTGTTATGAAAAGATGGAATTTTGGAGGCTTGAGAGCTTCTCACGGTGTTTCAGTTTCTCACAGATCACATGGATCTACAGGACAGAGACAAGATCCAGGAAAAGTTTTTAAAGGAAAAAAAATGGCTGGTCACATGGGTGATAAAAAGAGAACTATACTTAATCTTGAAATCGTAAAATCAGATTTGGAAAATAGCTTAATATACTTGAAAGGATCAATACCGGGCTCTAAAAATTCAATCGTTTATTTAAGAGAGTCTATCAAAAATGTTTCTAGAAAAACTATTAAAGAGAAACATGAAGCTAAAGCTAAAGCTGTAGCTGCAAAGAAAGGTAAAAAATAAATGAAATTTCCTTTGCTAAATATTGATGGGTCAAAAGCAGATTCCATTGAAATTTCTGATAAACTTGTGAAATTAAAGATTAATTACAAATTAATTAAGTTTGTAATTGACTGGCAGCTAAATCATTCGAAACCAAGATTAGCTAAAACAAAACAAAGAAATCAAATTAAAGGTTCGACAAAAAAAATAGTTGCTCAAAAAGGTAGTGGAGGTGCTAGACACGCAAGTAGAAAGGCCCCTATATTTGTTGGAGGCGGCGTAGCTCATGGTCCGAAGGGTGCTAATTATAAGATTAAGAAGATAAATAAAAAAGTTAGAAAACTTGCTTTAGCACAAACTTTATCTAAAAAAACGTCTGACAAGAGCCTTTATATCCTTGCAGATGTAAAAAAAGAGGTTAAAAAAACTAAAGAATTCAACAAATTTCTAGACAAAAACAATCTTTCTAATGCGCTGATAATTTCTGATAAGGACACTCTCAAGAATATCAATAAATCAGCTAGAAATATCAAAAATTTAAAATTAATTGATGATGAAGGCACAAACGTATACGACCTACTTAAATATAAAAATGTAATAATAACATCTTCGTCAGCACAAAAAATTCAACAACGGATTCTTAATGAAAAAAATTAATTACATAGACTCAATTATTAATCCAATAATTACTGAAAAAGCTACTATTTTATCAGAACAGAATAAAACGGTTTTTAAAGTTCACGAAAAAGCTAATAAAAAAATAATTAAAAAAAATATCGAAAAACTTTTTAAAGTTAATGTAGTTAAAATAAATATAATTAACCAAAAAGCAAAACTAAAGATGAAACAGGGAAAAAAATCTTTAAAAAGTGGTTACAAAAAAGCTGTAGTCACATTAAAAAAAGGTCAAAGTATTGATCTTACAACTGGAATTTAATTATGGCTCTAAAAACTTTTAAACCTTACACTAAATCTACCAGAGGCACTGTCGTAATAGATAAATCTAATTTATGGAAAGGTACTCCATATAAACCTTTAACAAAAGGCCAAAATTTTACAGGCGGAAGAAATAATAATGGAAGAATAACCTCAAGACATATTGGAGGTGGATCAAAACATAAATATAGAATTATTGATTTTTATAGAAAGAAAAAAAATATTTCAGCAACAGTAGATAGAATTGAATACGACCCTAACAGAACTTCATATATTGCACTAGTGACTTATGAAGATAAAGAAAAATCTTATATTATCTGCCCACAAGGACTTAATATAGGAGATAAAATCGAAGCAGGAAAAAATGTTGAACTAAAAGTTGGGAACTCACTTGAGTTAAAAGATATTCCTCCCGGTACATCAATTCATAACGTTGAATTAATCCCCGGCAATGGAGCAAAGCTAGCAAGATCAGCTGGCGCATCAGTTACCTTATCTGGTTATGATGGTGATTACGCAATTTTAAAATTATCCTCAGGTGAAACTAGAAAAGTAAGAAACACTTGTTCTGCAACTATAGGAGTAGTATCAAATCCTGATCAAAAAAATATCAAAATTGGAAAAGCTGGTAGAAATAGATGGAGAGGTAAAAGACCTCAAACTAGAGGTGTAGCTATGAATCCCGTTGATCACCCTCACGGTGGTGGTGAAGGTAAAACTTCAGGCGGAAGAAGCCCTGTCTCTCCTTGGGGACAATCTGCTAAAGGTTTAAAGACAAGAAGACCTAAAAGAAGTGATAAATTTATTATCACAAGAAGAAAGAAAAGGAATAAATAATGACTAGATCAATCTGGAAAGGGCCTTTTGTGCACCCGAGTTTACTAAAAAAAATTGATAAAATTAAGGATACAAGTAATAAAAAACCTATAAAAACTTGGTCAAGAAATTCAACAATTATTCCTGATTTTGTAGGCCATAGCTTTATGATACATAACGGAAAAACTTTTATTCCGATAACAATTTCAGAAGAAATGGTTGGTCATAAATTAGGTGAATTTGCTCCGACTAGAACTTTTAAAGGACATACACCAGCTGATAAAAAAGCTGCTGCTACAGCATCTGCTGAAAAAACAGACTCAAAGGATAAAAAATAATGGATAAAAACAATTTATTGGTAAAAGCTATTAACAAAAATGTAAGAACAAGCCCAAGAAAACTTGCATTAGTCTGCAATTTTATCAAAGGAAAAAAAGCCGATGTAGCACTAAAAGATTTAGAATTTACACGAAAAAAAGTAGCTAAAGATGTTAGCAAAACTGTTAAATCAGCTATCTCAAATGCAGAAAATAATTATCAGTTTGACATTGACAATCTTTTTGTAAAGGAGGCTTACGTCGGAAAATCTTTAGTAATGAAAAGATATAGACCTAGAGCTAAAGGGAGAGCAAGTCCAATAAAAAAACCTTATAGCAGGATTACAATTGTGCTAGAGGAAAAGAAAGCGAGTAAATAATGGGACAAAAAATAAATCCAATAGGTTTACGACTAGGAATTAATAGAGGGTGGGACTCTACCTGGTTTGCTAAAAAAAAAGATTTTGGAAAATATTTAATTGAAGATTTTAAAATAAGAAAATATATTAAAAAGAACATAGTAAATTCAGGTGTTTCTGAAATTATCATAGAGAGATCATCAAAAAAATGTACGGTTTCTATTCATACATCTAGGCCAGGGTTTGTAATAGGAAAAAAGGGAGCCGATATTGAAAAAATTAAAAAAAATATAATGAAAATAACAGATGGTGACGTTACAGTTAATATAAAAGAAATCAAAAAACCAGAACTTAACTCGAATTTAGTAGCTGAAAATATTGCTCAACAATTAGTTAAAAGAGTTGCATATAGAAGAGCAATGAAAAGAGCAATGCAATCTGCAATGAGATTAAACGCTAAAGGAATTAAAGTTATGTTAAGCGGAAGACTTGCTGGTAACGAAATAGCAAGGACAGAGTGGTTAAGAGAGGGAAGTATACCTTCACACACTCTAAGAGCAGATATTGATTATGGATTTGCTGAAGCTTTAACGACCTATGGAATAATTGGAGTTAAAGTTTGGATTTATAAAGGTGAATTAATGGCCAAAGATGTTGAAAAAGAAAAAAAAGAAAAGGTAAAAAATGCTACAGCCAGTCAGAACTAAATTTAGAAAAGCTTTTAAAGGCAGGATACATGGAAAAGCTTCAAGAGCTGTAAAATTAAATTATGGACAGTATGGATTAAAAGCGGTAGAGCCTGAGAGAATAATTGGGAAACAAATTGAGGCAGCAAGGGTTGCTTTGACAAGATATATGAAGAGAACAGGAAAAGTTTGGACCAGAATATTTCCAAATATACCAGTGTCTAAAAAACCTACAGAAGTTAGAATGGGTAAAGGAAAAGGATCACCTGAATATTATGCTTGTAGAGTAAAACCAGGAAGAATAATTTTTGAAGTTGATGGTGTAAGCGAGGATGTTGCTAGAATTGCGCTTTATAAGGCCTCAGCAAAACTTCCTATAAAAACAAAATTTATAAAAAGATAACTTTATGGTAAAAAAAGAAGAAAAAAAATTAACTAAAGATCAAGCCGAAAAAAAAATCTTATCTCTCAAAAAAGATTTATTTAATATAAGATTTAAAAAAATAAATAATCAGATAAGCAATTCGGCTCAATACAACGAAATAAAAAAAAGTATAGCGAGGCTATATACAACTATTAAAAATACAAAATGACAAAAAAAATTTTAAAAGGTTTAGTTGTGAGTGCAAAAAATAATAAAACTATTGTTGTTGAAGTTACTAGAAAGTTTAAACATCCATTTTATGAAAAAGTAATAAAAAGGTCAAAAAAATATCATGCTCATGATGAGAAAAATAAATTTAAAGAGGGTCAAGTAGTTAAAATTATAGAGAGCAAACCATTCTCAAAAAAGAAAACTTGGGAAGTAATTGAAAAATGATACAAATACAAACAGAATTATCTGTGGCAGACAATACTGGAGCTAAAAGAGTCGAGTGCATTAAAGTGCTTGGAGGCTCCAAACGTAGGTATGCTTCAGTTGGAGATCTAATAGTTATAAGTGTCAAAGATGCTATACCGAAGGGAAAAGTGAAAAAGGGAGCAGTTCATAAAGCTGTGGTAGTAAGAACAAGAAAAGAAATCTTTCGTGATGATGGCTCCAAAGTTCAATTTGACACAAACGCAGTCGTCCTTACAGATGACAAAGGTGAACCTATTGGCACAAGAATATTTGGCCCTGTGACTAGAGAATTAAGGTCTAGAGGTCATACAAAAATAATTTCATTGGCACCGGAGGTTTTATAAAATGGTTTTTAAAAAAGGAATTCAGGTGAGAGTAATATGCGGAAAAGATAAAGGTAAAAACGGAGAAATATTAGAAATAAATAGAAAATTAAAGAAAGTAAAAATTAAATCGATTAATATGGTTAAAAAACATTTAAAACCAACAAAAGAAAATAAAGGTGGCATTATTTCAAAAGAAAATTATATACATATTTCAAATATAAAAAATTTAGATGAAAAGAAAAAAGACAAAAAAACAATAGGTAAAAAATGACACCAAGATTAAAAGAAATTTATAAAAAAGAAATAATTTCAAAATTATTAACTAAATTATCTGTGAAAAATAAACATCAAGTACCAAGAATAGAAAAAATTATTTTAAATATGGGACTAGGAGAAGACGCATCTGACGGAAAAAAACTAAAATCTTGTGTAGATGATTTGGCTCTAATTTCTGGTCAAAAACCAGTTATTACAAAGTTTAAAAAATCTATATCTAATTTTAAAACCAGAAAAGGATCAAATGCAGGTGTAAAAGTAACATTAAGATCAAACAAAATGTACGAATTTATTGATAGATTAGTAAACATTGCATTACCAAGAATAAAGGACTTTAGGGGACTTTCTTCTAAGGGTGTCGATATTTCTAATAATTATTCTTTTGGAGTAAAAGAGCACATAATTTTTCCAGAGGTAAATTTTGATAAAGTTGATAAAATTCGTGGTTTAGATATTACCATAGTAACTACAAGTGAAAGTAAAATGGGGACAATAGAGCTGTTGAAAGAATTTAATTTTCCGATAACTAATAAAAAAAATTGAGGACATATGGCAAAAACTAGCGCAATACAAAAAAATTTAAAAAGAATTAAACTGGTGAAGAGATATGCCAAAAAAAGAGCTGCACTAAAAAAAATAATTAATAACAAAAAATTGGAACTTTCTGAAAGATTTCAAGCTCAACTAAAATTAAACAAGTTACCAAAGAATTCATCCAAAATAAGAATTAGAAATAGGTGCGAGGTCTCTGGAAGACCTCACGGAGTTTATAGAAAATTAAAAATATCAAGAATTGCGCTAAGAGATATGGCTTCCTCTGGTAAAATTCCTGGAATAACAAAATCAAGCTGGTAAGGAGAATAATATGACATTTACAGATCCTATAGGAGACATGTTTTCTAGAATAAGAAATGGTCAGATGCGATTATTAAATTCAATTGAAATACCATCATCAAATTTCAGAAAAAATATCTTAGAAATTTTAAAAAAAGAGGGTTACATAAAAGATTACTTTATTGAAAAATCAGAAAATAATAAAATAAGTTTAAAAATATCATTAAAATATTTCGAAGGGGATCCAGTGATAAAAGAGATTAAAAGAATTTCAAAACCAGGCCGAAGGGTATATTCTAGAGCCACGAGTATTCCAAAAGTAATGAACGGGTTGGGCTTGGCTATACTTTCTACCCCTAAAGGAGTGATGAGTGACGCTGAAGCAAGAAAAAAAAATGTTGGTGGAGAAATAATTTGTAGGGTTTTTTAATGTCAAAAATTGGAAAAAAAAACATAGTTTTACCAAAAGAGTCTTCAATTAAAATTGAAGGTTCAGACCTAACTATAACAGGACCTAAAGGAACTAAAAAGCTAACTATTAATGATAAAATATTCTCATCAAAAATAGATGGTAATGCATTTCAACTAATTCCAACAAGTAAAACAGTTGATAAAAAAACTACGGTTATGTGGGGAACATACAGAAGTTTAATTAATAACGCTGTAACTGGTGTAACCGCAGGCCATGAAAAAGTGTTGGAACTCAGTGGCGTAGGTTTTAGAGCAAATCTCAAAGGAGATGTTTTAAATTTACAACTAGGATTTAGTCACGATATTAACTTTAATTTTCCAAAAGAAATTAAAATTACCGTTGAAAAACAAACGATAATAAAGATAGTTGGTGTTGATAAAGAGCTTGTGTCCAAAATTGCTGCAGATATAAAAAGTCTTAAACCCGTAGAGCCTTATAAAGCTAAAGGTATTAAAGAAAAAGGTCAGTTTGTGCTTAGAAAAGAAGGTAAGAAAAAATAATGAAAAAATTTAATAAAAAAATTAAAAGAAGGCTCAGAAATAGAAAGAGAATTAAGAAATTGTCTACAAATAAATTAAGAATATCAGTTAATAAATCTTTAAAAAATCTTTCTGCTCAAATAATAGATGATAAACTTAATAAAACTTTGGTTTCGGCTTCATCGATTGAAAAAGAATTAAGATTAAAAAAATCAAATAAAATAAGCAAATCAACTTTGTTAGGTGAAATGCTTGCAAAAAGAGCAAAAGAAAAAAAAATTACAGAAGTTTATTTTGATAGGGGTGAGTATAAATATCACGGAAGAGTTAAAGTATTTGCTGAAACTCTTAGGAAAAACGGATTAAAATTTTAATATGGCTGATAATAAAAAAATTGAGTCAGATATAAAGGAAAAATTAGTTGCTATTAATAGAATAACTAAAGTAGTTAAAGGTGGCCGTAGGTTTGGATTTGCCGCACTTGTTGTTGTAGGTAACCAAAAAGGTTCTATAGGTATTGGGCAAGGAAAATCTAAGCAAGTTCCAGATGCAATAAAAAAAGCAACTGAGGTAGCTAAAAGAAATCTAATTAAAATACCTTTAAAAGAGGGAAGGACCCTTCATCATGATGTAAAAGGTAAAAACGGATCAGGTAAAGTTTTTTTAAGAGCTGCCCCTTCGGGAACTGGAATAATCGCTGGAGGTGCAATCAGATCAGTTTGTGAAGTATTAGGTATTCAAGATGTAGTTGCAAAATCTTTAGGTTCTGCCAATCCGCATAATGTGCTTAAAGCATGTGTTAATGGCCTTAAATCTCAAAATTCCCCTAAAATATTGTCAGCTATAAGGGGAAAAAAAATTTCTGATATCGTTTTAAAAAGAGAGACAGAATAATGCAATTAAATAATCTAACAAAAATTAATAAGAAAAAAATCCGTGTAGGTAGAGGTATCGGATCTGGAAAAGGCAAAACATCGTCTAGAGGGCACAAAGGGCAAAAATCAAGATCAGGCGTTTCTATAAAAAGTTTTGAGGGTGGCCAAATGCCTTTGTATAGAAGATTACCTAAACGGGGATTTAAATCTTTAAATGAAAACAAGATCGCAATTTTAAACCTTTCAAAAATTCAAAATATTTTTGAAAAAAGCAAAAATAAACTTCAAAACATTTTAGATTTAAAAATTTTAAAAGAAAAAAAATTGGTTAATAAAAAATTTATTAAATTAAAGGTTTTAGGATCAGGAGAAATTAAAAAAAATATTCAAATTACCGCACATTTTGCATCAAAAACAGCTCTAGAAAAAGTTGAAAAAGCTGGTGGAAAATTAAACATTTTAAAAAAGTAAATTCATCTAATGTCTAATGAAACTCTAAATAACCCAGGCGCTTTTAGTCAAGCAAAAGATTTAAAAAATAGAATATTTTTTACAATTCTTATTTTAATGATTTATAGATTAGGCACTTATGTGCCTTTATCTGGAATCGATCCTGTAGCATTAAAAGAAATTATGGCTTCTAGTCAAAAGGGTTTACTTGGGATGTTTAATATGTTCTCAGGGGGAGCAGTCACCAGAATGGCTATATTTGCCTTAGGTATCATGCCATACATTTCGTCGGCAATTATTGTTCAGTTATTAACTGGAGTTTCAGACTATTTTAAAAGTCTTAAAGAACAAGGTGAGATTGGAAGAAAAAAAATTACTCAAATAACTAGATATGGAACAGTATTAATTGCTTTTCTTCAAGGTTACGGAGTTTCAGTTGGACTTGAAAATGCAGGAAACCTTGTAATAGAACCAGGAATGTCTTTCAGGCTTATGACAACTATTTCATTGGTTGCCGGGACAACTTTTTTAATGTGGCTAGGTGAACAGATTACATTAAGAGGAGTAGGTAATGGAATTTCTTTGATCATCTTTTCTGGTATTGTAGCTGAAATACCGCGAGCTTTAGCATCCACATTTGAACTTGGTAGAACAGGAGCATTATCAGCATTAATGATTGTAGGAATTTTTATTTTAGTTATTCTCACAGTTTTATTTATCGTTTTCTTTGAGAGAGCAATGCGTAAAATTTTAATAAATTATCCTAAGAGACAAGTTGGAAACAAAATGTATGGGGGTGAGTCCTCACATTTACCGCTTAAAATAAATACGGCAGGTGTCATCCCAGCAATTTTTGCATCAGCTTTATTATTGTTACCTGTAACTATTTCAAACTTTGGTTTTGCTGAGTCTGATACTTTTATAAAGATCTCATCGATGTTCACACAAGGTCAACCTCTATATATGTTATTATATGCATCAGGCATTATATTTTTTGCCTTTTTTTATACATCAATCGTTTTTAATCCTAAAGAGACTTCAGAAAATCTTAGAAAATACGGTGGTTATATCCCAGGAATAAGACCTGGAGAAAGAACTGCAGAGTATATCGAAACTATTTTGACAAGACTTACTACTGTTGGAGCTTTATATTTAACTTTTGTATGTTTGATGCCTGAATTTTTAATTGCAAACTATCCTATACCTTTTTATTTAGGGGGAACATCAATATTGATTGTTGTAGTCGTAGCGATGGATACTGTTACACAAGTTCAAACCAGGCTCATGAGTTCACAGTATGAGTCATTAATAAAAAAAACAAAATTTGGCAAATAATATCGGCAAGTAATAAATGAATATAGTAATATTTGGTCCTCCTGGTGCTGGAAAAGGAACTCAATCTAAATTCATAGTAAATAAATTTAAACTTCATCAATTATCAACTGGAGATTTATTGAGAAATGAAATTGCAAATAAGACAAACTTAGGATCAAAAATTTCTTCAATAATAAATTCTGGAGAGTTAGTTTCAGACGAAATTGTTGGTAATTTAATAGAAAAATTTATTTCTAATGGTCTTTACAAAAACAAAATTATTTTTGATGGTTACCCAAGAACTTTAATTCAAGCGAAAAACTTAGATTTTCTTTTAAAAAAATATGATCAAAAAATAGATATTGTCTTAAAATTATCTGTAAGTTTAAATACAGTTAAAAAAAGAATTTTAGAAAGACAAACTCAAGAAAATCGCGGCGATGATAATGAAGAAGTAGCCGTAAAAAGGTTTAAAACTTATGAAAACTCATCTAAAGATTTATTGGACTATTACGAGAGATCAGATTTACTTAAAGTTATAAATGGTGAGGCAGGTATATCTGAAATTAGTACTGAAATTAGCGACTTAATTGAAGGTATCAAGGGTTGACTTTAAATGATTACACAATATAAATACGCAGTAAACTTAAAATCATAAACTTATGGCTCGTATAGCAGGAATCAACATTCCACAGAACAAAATAGTCAGTATCGCTTTAACATACATACATGGAATAGGCATTCATTCATCCAAGAAAATTTGTGGTAAATTAGAAATTCCGTCTACAAAAAGAGTAAACGAATTGACAGAAGATCAAATTTTAAAAATTAGAGAATATATTGATGCTAATCATAAGGTTGAAGGAGACTTGAGAAGAGAGGTATCTGTAAATATTAAAAGGTTAGTTGATTTAGCTTGTTATAGGGGTACACGACATAAAAAAAAACTTCCTGTACGAGGGCAGAGAACACAATGTAACGCTAGAACCAGAAAAGGTAAAGCAATAGCTATCGCAGGAAAAAAATTAACTCCTTTGAAGAAATAAATTTTAATGAATAAAAAAAACGAAAAAGTTATCAAAAAAAGCGAAACAAAAAAAATTGAAACAAAAAAAGTAAGTAATTTTAAAAAAAAAAAGAAAATTAAAAAGAATATTACCGCTGGTATTGCATACGTATACTCAACATTTAATAACACTATTATTTCTATCGCAGATGAAAATGGTAATGTAGTTTCTTGGTCTTCTGCAGGTGCTAAAGGTTTTAAAGGTTCTAGAAAATCAACTCCATATGCTGCACAAGTTGCTGCAGACGATGCTGGAGCAAAAGCTTTTGAACAAGGATTAAGAACTTTAACAGTTCAAGTCAAAGGTCCGGGATCTGGACGTGAAACAGCTTTAAGATCTTTACAATCAAGAGGATTTAAAATCGTGTCGATAAGAGACACAACACCAATGCCACACAATGGTGCAAGACCACCAAAAAGAAGGAGAGTATAATGCAATCTACTACTAATATTATTGATAAAAATTGGAAAGCTTTAATTAAACCAAATAAATTAGATATAACTAGCAATGATGATAAAACTGTAGCAAAAGTTGTTGCCGAACCTTTAGAAAAAGGTTTTGGACAAACGATTGGAAATTCTTTAAGAAGAATTTTACTTTCATCTATACAAGGTGCAGCTGTAACGGCCATTCAAATTGATGGGGTATTACATGAATTTTCCTCAATTAAAGGTGTGAGAGAAGATGTTACCGATATAGTTTTGAACGTAAAAAATTTAGCTATCAAATCTTCATCTTCAAGTGCAAAAAAGATTATTCTTGATATCAAAGGTCCTAAAGAGGTTAAAGCAAAAGATATTACTTTAGTTCCAGAAATAGAAATTTTAAATCCAGAACAAACTATTTGTAATTTAGATGAAAAAACACATTTTCATATGGAATTGATGGTAAGTACAGGTAAAGGATATGTTCAAGCTCCAAAAAACAAGTCTGAAGAAAGTCCCTTAGGATTGATTTCAATAGACTCTTTATTTAGTCCAGTAAAAAAGGTTTCTTTTTCTGTAGAAAATACCAGAGCTGGAAGTGCACTTGATTATGATAAATTGATAATGACCGTTGAAACAAACGGGACCGTTGATGCAGAAGATGCTATTGCCTATTCAGCAAGAATCTTTCAAGATCAACTGTCAATGTTTGTGAACTTTGAAGATCCACAAGAAATAGTTAAAGAAATAAAATCCTCAGAGCCTGAATTTAATAAAAATCTTCTTAAAAGAGTTGAGGAATTGGAGTTATCGGTAAGATCAATGAATTGTTTGAAAAATGATAATATAATCTATATCGGTGATTTAGTACAAAAAACTGAGCCAGAAATGTTAAGAACACCAAATTTTGGAAGAAAATCTCTTAACGAAATAAAAGAGGTTCTTAATACAATGTCTTTATATTTAGGAATGGAAATACCAAATTGGCCACCAGATAACATAGCAGAGCTATCAAAAAAACTTGAGGAAAATAACTACTAATGAGACACGGAATTGGATATAGAAAACTTAATAAAACATCAGAGCATCGAAAAGCATTATTTAAAAATATGTTAAATTCTTTGATCAAATACGAGCAAATTATTACAACTCTACCAAAAGCTAAAGAACTTAAACCCCAAATAGACAAACTAATAACTTTAGGAAAAAAAAAAGATTTAAATAATAAAAAAAGATTATTTTCTAAACTACAAGATAAGAAATCAGTTACAAAATTATTCGACGAATTATCGAAGAGATATAATACAAGAAAAGGTGGTTACTCTAGAGTTCTTAAAGCAGGATTTAGGACAGGAGATGATGCTCCAATGGCAGTTATTGAATTAGTTGACAGAAACCCTGAAGCAAAAAAAATTGATAAACCTAAAAAAGTTGAAACAAAAGATAAATCAAAAGAACCTCAAGAGAAACAAAAAGTAGCAAGTAAATAATTAAAGCTTCATGGTCAAATCTTTTATCGTTGACGATAATTTTAATGATTCTCGTCTAGACAAATGGTTCAAAATTAATGTGATAAGTCTACCACATTCCTTAATAGAAAAAATTATAAGACAGAACAAAATCAAAGTTAATAAAAAAAAAACTAAGTCATCATATAGATTACAAACTGGAGACTTGATTGAAATTTATGATATTTCTAAATTCAAACCTACTGATAATAAAAAAAAGATCAAGTATTTGCCAAAAAAAAAAGAAATCGGGATTTATAATGAATATGTTATAGAAGATAACGAAAATTTTGTAGTTTTAAATAAACCATCAGGTATTCCAGTCCAATCAGGTACAAAATCATTTAAAAACATTATAGATATATTAAAAAACTCTGAATATTTCGAAAATTCAAAACCTTTCATTGTCCATAGATTAGATAAAGAAACATCTGGAGTTTTGATAATTGCTAAAAATAGAAGATACGCTCAGTTATTTACTTCACTTTTTAGGATAAGGAAAATTCATAAAACCTATTTAGCGTTAGTGTATGGAAAAGTTGACGACTCTATAAAAGTGATGAAAGATAATTTAGTTTATTATGAAAATAATAAAAAAATTTCTCAAAAGGCAATATCAAATATTAAAATCATCAAGTCGAACGAAGGTTATTCTTACTTAGAGTTAAATCCAATTACTGGAAGAAAGCATCAATTAAGAAAACAGTTACTTAATATTGGTTTTCCAATAATAGGAGACGATAAATATTTCTTAAGTGATAGAAAAAGATTAAAAATAAAAAATCTTATGTTACATGCATATAAAATAAAATTTATGATTAACAATACTCAATATAATTTCAAAGCAAAATACAACAAACCATTTGAAGATTTTCTTAAAAAAAATATCTAAATATTGTTAATATTATTTATAAAAATATTTGCTAAACTTATTTCAAATTTCTTAGGTTTTATTGAAATTAATTTAAAAATAGAAGTAACCTTTTTATTATCTAAACCACAAGGAATAATTTTTAAATATTGATTTAAATTATTTGATATATTTATTGAACAACCATGATAAGCAACCCATCGAGATACTCTGATACCTATTGCTGCAATTTTTTTATCTTTAACCCATATGCCTATATTTTTCTTATCTTTTTTAGATTTAATTTTAAAGCTTTTTAAAAATTGTATTATACTTTCTTCTATTGAATTAATAAATTTTCTTATATCCCTCTTTCTTTTGTTCAAGTCGATGACAAAGTAAATTATTTTTTGACCAGGGTTGTGCAATGTAATTTTGCCTCCTCTATTTGATTTAACTATTTTAATTTTTTTATCTATTACATCTTTTTTGTTAAAACTCACCCCGGCGCTATAAGTGGTTGGATGCTCTAGGATCCATAATAATTCTCTATTTGTACCATTTTTAACTTCCTCAACTCTTTTATTGAGATAAAGCATTGCCATTTTATAGGGTATGCGTTTTTTACTAATTTTAATTTCTATACTCATTTAATTTGAATTTTATCATTATATAGACTAATAGTCTCAAAAAAACTTAAAGAGGTATTTATGACTTTACCAAAAACAACAGAGGCAAAAAAAGTCAATTTGGATTTTAATAAAGAATTTATCAATACTTTTACTCAAAATATTGAGAGCAGAAATGTTGAATTTATCAATCAAACACTAAAAGATTTGCACGAGGCAGATGTTGCTAATTTAATTGAAAATTTAAATCCTGATACAAGAAACAAATTAATTGAAATTGAGTCGTTTAATATTGATCCTGAAATTTTTATTGAATTAAACGAGTCAATTCAAAGTGAAGTTTTACAATTACTTTCAATAGAATCTCTTATTAAAATAATAAAAAGATTAGAGTCAGATAATGCTATTAAAATTCTTGAAAATCTATCAAAAGAAATAAAAGAAAAAGTTTTAGAAAAACTTCCCCCAAAAGATAAATTTTTACTTCAAGAGGGATTAAGTTACCCTGAAGACTCAGCAGCAAGAATAATGCAAAGAGAATTTACAGCAGTTCCAAGTAATTGGACTGTGGGGCAAACTATAGATTATTTAAGAGAAAACAAAGATTTACCTGAAGAATTCTTAGAAATATTTATCGTTGATAATGATTTTAAACCAATTGGGACTGTTCCTTCATCAAGAGTGTTAAGGACATCTAGAGATTTAAAAATGAACTCTATAATGAGAGAAATGCCAGTCTTAATTTCTGTCAATATGGATAAAGAAGAAGTTGGTCTTACTTTTGAGAATTATAACTTAGTCTCCGCAGGAGTAGTAAATAAAGAAAATAAATTAGTTGGAATGATTACAGCTGATGATGTTGTAACAGTTGTTCAAGAAGAAGCAGAGGAAGATGCTTTACGTTTAGCAGGTGTTGGTGATGAGGAAATCACCGATAGCGTTATGTTAAAAACAAAAAGAAGATTCAATTGGTTACTATTAAATTTATTCACAGCTTTACTTGCCACTTGGGTTATAAGCTTTTTTGGTGCTTCAATTGAACAAATGGTAGCCTTAGCTTTTCTTATGCCAATAGTTGCATCAATGGGAGGAAACGCTGGGATGCAAACTTTGGCAGTTACTATTCGAGCAATAGCTACTAAAGAGTTATCAAAAAGTAATTTTAATAAAGTAGTTGGTAAGGAATTTCTAATAGGCATATTGAATGGGATAATTTTTGCAATAATAACTGCGGTAATAGTACAATTATGGTTTAAAGAATTAAATCTCTCACTTTTGATTGGCATTTCAATGATCTTGAATATGATTGTTGCAGGATTGTTTGGTATTTTAGTCCCAGTATCATTAAAAAAATTAAATATTGACCCCGCTTTAGCTTCTAGTGTTTTTGTTACAACTATTACAGATGTTATTGGATTTCTTTCTTTTCTAGGATTAGGATCTTTTTATTTTTTAAATTAGATATTATCAATTAATCTAACGTTTTTAATATAGTAGGCAATAAATAGGTTGAATTTTTTGCTTTGTCTTTTAATTTTTTTAAAATTTTTAGTATTATAATTTTCTAAATAATCTATTTTACTCACACCTAAATTTTTCAAGTCTTTTTTAATTTTATTTAGATTAAATAAATTATAATTTTTTTTAATTTTTTTCTTTAAATTATGTAAATAATAGTAAATGTTAGATGCAATCTTCATTTGATTTTCATCAAGATTTGAATTTCTTGTTGAGAAAGCTACGCCATTATTTTCTCTTATAGTTTTACATTCAATAATCTTAGATTTAATCTTTCTTTTTTTAATATGTTTTTTTATTAGATACAATTGTTGATAATCTTTTTTCCCTAAAAAAATATATTTAGGTTTAATTATTTCTAAAAATCTATTAACTACATTTAAAACACCTTCAAAATGACCTCTTCTGAATCTACCGCATAATTTTTTTGATAATTTATCTAAGTAAACTTTTTCCTTTGGTTTAAATCCGTATATGTCTTTAAATGTGGGAATATATAAGTAATTAATTCTTAATTTTTTTAGCTTTTTTAAGTCTGTCGTCGTACTTCTTGGATAGGATTTAAAATCACTTTTTTTATTGAATTGTTTAGGATTTACAAAAATTGAGACTAAAGTTTTAAACTGAGATTTCTTAGATTTTTTGATCAATGAAATATGCCCTTTATGTAATCCGCCCATCGTAGGTACAAATGATATCCCTTTAGTTTTTAAGATCTCTTTCTGAAGTGAATGTTTATCTTTAAATATTTTCATTTCTATAAAGCAATGATAATAACTATTATAAGAATCATATGATAAAACAAGCCATTATTCCATTAGCAGGATTAGGGACTAGAATGCTTCCTTTGACAAGTGTGATACCTAAAGAGTTAATGCCAATCAATGGTAAACCAAATTTACAATATATATTAGACGAATGTATTGATGCAGGTGTAAAGGAATTTATCTTTATAATCTCAAAAAAAAAACTATCAATAAAAAAATATTTTTTTAATGACAATTTTTATAAGAAAATATTAAAGAAAAAAAAAGATAAAAGATTATTTGAAGAGTATAAAAAAATTAAAAGATATCAAAAAATGATTAAATTTGTTTATCAAAATAAACCTAGAGGAACAGGGGACGCAGTTTTAAAATGTAAAAAATTTATTAAAAATAAATATTTTTTAATGTTATTACCTGACGACTTAATAACAAGAAAAAACTGTTCTAAAGAAATGATACAATTACATAAAAAAACTAATGGATCTATAATTGCCACAAAAAGAGTAGAAAGAAAAACAGTTTCAAGATGGGGAATTTTATCAATCAAAAATAAAAAAAAAAATTACTTTCAAATTAAAGATGTAGTAGAGAAACCAAGCATCAAAAAAGCACCTTCAAATTTCGCAATTATTGGAAGATATATACTAACGACAAAAATTTTTAATGAAATTAAAAAATTAAAACCAGGTCAAGGTGGAGAGATACATATTACTGACGCAATTAGAAGGTTAATTAAAAAAGAAAATAAATTTTATGGAAATATTTTTACAGGTAAATATTTAGATTGTGGTACTTTAAGTGGATATATTAATTCAGGTATTCAAATATTTAAGAGGAAATAAATGAAACTATGTATGATAGGCACTGGCTACGTTGGATTAGTAAGTGGTGTTTGCTTTGCAGACATAGGCAATCAAGTCGTATGTGTTGATAAAGATAAAACTAAAATAGATAAACTTAATTTTGGTGTCTCCCCAATCTATGAGCCAGGGTTAGACGAATTAATAAAAAAAAATTTTTTAGCTAAACGCCTTTCGTTTACTACAAATATGAATAAAGCTATTAGTAAGTCAGATATAATTTTTATATGTGTGGGAACACCTACAAGAAAAGGATCAATCAAAGTTGATTTATCTTTTGTTAATAAATGTACAAAAGAAATATTTAAATATTCAAAAAGAAAAAAAATTATTGTAACCAAGTCTACTGTTCCAGTAGGAACAGGCGATGAAATTGAAAAAATTTTAAAAAAAAAGAAAAAACTTTTTACAGTAATCTCTAATCCTGAATTCTTAAGAGAAGGAGAAGCAATACGTGATTTTAGATATCCTGATAGAATCGTAATAGGATCCAACGAAAAAAAAGCCTTTAACACTATGAGAAAACTTTATGCACCATTAATTAATAAAGGCTCAAAATTTTTTACTACTTCAAGAAGAGGAGCTGAACTAATAAAGTATGCATCAAATGCTTTTCTTGCAACCAAAATTACTTTTATAAATGAACTTGCTAATTTGTGTGAAAAAACAGGAGTAAATATAGAAGATATCTCTTTAGGAATGGGTTCTGATAGCAGAATAGGCGGTAGATTTTTACGAGCTGGCCCAGCTTATGGTGGGTCATGTTTTCCGAAAGATACTAAAGGACTTGTTTCAGCAGCAGATAAATTTAATATAAACCTATCTGTTGTTAAATCAGTTATTAAATCAAATCAAGAAAGATCAAATTTACTAACTCAAAGAATTCATAAAATTTTAGGCTCAAATATAAGAAATAAAAAAATTTCTTTTTTAGGCGTTACATTTAAACCAAATACTGACGATATGAGAGATTCTTCTAGTCTCAAAATGATTCCTTATCTTTGTAAAAAGGGTGCAAAAGTTAGGTATTACGATCCATCTGGAGAAAAGAATGAGTTTAAAAAGATTAAAAACTGCAATTACAGAAACAATATAAAATCTAGTTGTAATGGTGCAGATTTAATAGTTTTACTCACCGAATGGGATGAATTTAAATCAATAGATTTCAAAAAAGTTGTTAAAAATACTAAATTTAAAGTGTTTGATTTAAGAAACCTTTATTCTGCTGAAGAAATGAAAAAAAATAAGATCAAATATTACTCTGTTGGCAGACCAGACGCTAATTAAGTTCAAATATAGCGTCAACTTCTACAGCAACTCCTAAAGGTAAACTATTTACACTTACTGCAGCTCTTGTATGTTCACCTTTTTTTTCAAAAATTTTAGCTATTATATCTGATGCACCATTTATAATTTTAGGCTGATCTTTAAAATCATCTGCTGAGTTGACGTAACCAGTTAGTTTCACACAAGTTTTAATTTTATTAAGATCTCCATCACAAGCTTTTTTAACGTGCGCGATTATACTCAATCCACATCTTTCAGCGGCCATATAACCCTGTTCTAAATTTAAATCTTTACCTATTTTACCGGTGATAAGTTTTGCATTTTTATCTATTGATACTTGTCCAGATATAAATAGTAATTTTCCAACAATTTTAGTGGCAACGTATGCACCAACTGGTCCTTTTGGATCAGGTAAAATAATATTTAATTTTTTAAGATTATCATCGATAATACTCATTTTTATTTACTCAATTTTTTCTTAACCCAATCAGTAAGTTTTGAGTCTGTATTAAGTTTTTTTGATCCTTTCTTACCTAGATCAATACTTTTATCTTTTACACATTTAGACCATTCAATTGGTTTATCAATCAAATCTTTGCACTTTTTTTCATCAGAAAATAAATTTGTTACGAAAAAAATATTTAAAAAGATAATTAAGATTATGTATTTCATTTTTTACGACCTTTCTTTTTAGTTTTATCGTATTCTTTTCTTTTTTCAATTAATATAAGCGCCTCTTCCATAGTAAGATCATTTGGATCTTTTTCTTCTGGGATGGTTGCATTAAGAGATTTATATTTTATGTAGGGTCCATATTGACCTTTCATAATTCTCACTGGTTTTTTATCCTCTGGATGTTCACCAAGATCTTTTATTAATGAAGAGGAAATTCTCCCCGGCTTAGCTTCAGCTATTAATGTTATTGCCCGATTGATTCCAATAGAAAAAAGATCTTCAATATTTTCAAGTCTTGCAGATTTGTTTTCACATTTAAGATAAGGACCAAATCTTCCAGAATTTAATGTTATATCCTGACCATTATCAGGATGTTGTCCTAATACTTTAGGAAGAGAGCATAAATATTTTGCTTTATTTAAATCAACACTGTCAACATCTATACCTTTTGGAATTGATACATTTTGAAGATGTTCATTCTCATTTTTTTTCTTTCTGCCTTTTTTCTTTTTTGTTTCTAATTCATCTTTTTCTTTTTCATATTGTAAGTAGGGACCGAATCTACCATTCTTTAAATAAATGTCTTTACCTTTTTCGTTTTGACCTAGTAATTTAGGTTCTGCTAAGTTATATTGAGCTGCAGCTTTGGCTTTAGATAAAGGTCTAGTAAATTTGCACTCTGGATAATTTGAACATCCTATAAAAGCACCACCTCTAAAACTATTTTTTAGACTTAGTTCTCCATTGGAACACAACTTACATTTTCGATCGATTGCGTCTTTATCATCTCTTTCAAAAATTAAAGCCCCTAAACTTTCATTTAATAAGTCTAATACTTCTCTAGTTCTCTTTTCTTTAACTTTTCCCACATTTTCATAAAAATCTTTCCAAAAATTATTCAAAACTTGAACCCATTCAATCTTACCACTAGTGATTTCATCTAACTGATTTTCTAGGTCTGCAGTAAAATTATAATCTACGTATTTAGAGAATAATTTCTCTAAAAAAGCTGAAATTAGCTTGCCTCTATCAGTTGGATTAAACCTTTTATTAATCAATTCCACATAATTTCTAGTTGATAATACTGAAATAATACTAGCGTAAGTGGAGGGTCTACCAATGCCTAACTCCTCCATTTTTTTTACTAAACTAGCTTCAGAGTAACGTGGCGGTGGATCTGTAAAGTGCTGTTCATCATGTAATTTAAGTATGCTAATTTCTTCACCAACTTTGACTTCAGGCAAAATATTTTTTGCATCTTCGTCAGTTTCTTGAACTTGATAAATTTTAAGAAATCCATCAAATTTTACTACTGAGCCGCTAGCTCTAAAATTAATTTTATTATCAATTGACGAAATAATTATCGTATTTCTATCAAATTCTGCTGGTGTCATTTGAGATGATAAGGCTCTACTCCAAATTAATTCATAGAGTTTAAATTGATCTGCGTTTACATATTTTTTGATGTCAGAGGGTTTTCTACTTATATTAGTTGGTCTAATTGCTTCATGAGCTTCTTGAGCGTTCTTTGCTTTTTTTCCAGTATAACTATTCGGTGCCTCTGGCAAATATTTATCACCATAATCATCAGTAATGAATTTCCTAAAATCTTCAATTGCTTCTTTTGAAATATTAGTCCCATCAGTTCTCATATAAGTAATTAATCCGGTAGTTTCACCCTCGATATCTACTCCTTGATACAGTCGTTGTGCAATTTGCATTGTTCTGGAAGCTCCAAAACCAAATCGTCCTGAAGCAGTTTGCTGTAAGGTAGAAGTGGTAAAAGGGGCTAGGGGATTACGTCTAAACACTTTTGTGTTTACATCTGTAATTTTAAATTTTGTTTTATTGATTACATTAACTGCTTTTTGTATTTCTTCTTTATTTTTGAAAGTAAATTTTTCTATTTTTTCTCCATTAAATAAACTTAATTTTGAAAAAATATTTTTATTATTTTTATTTGTAAAGTCTGACGTAATAGTCCAATATTCATCTGGTTTAAATAATTCTATTTCTTTTTCTCTTTCAGTTATAAGCTTTAAGGCTACAGATTGAACTCTTCCTGCTGATTTTGATCCAGGTAATTTGGTCCAAAGAATTGGAGAGATATTAAATCCAACAAGATAATCTAACGCTCGTCTAGCTAAGTAAGCTTCGACTAAAGGCAAATGGATTTGTCTTGGATTTTTTATAGCATCAAGTATTGCTTTTTTAGTAATTTCATTAAAGACAACTCTTTCTAAATTTTTATCTTTGAGTAGTTTCTTTTTTTCCAGAACTTCTTTAACGTGCCAAGCTATAGCTTCACCTTCACGATCTGGGTCCGTTGCTAAAATAATCTTATCTGAGTCTTCAGCAGCATTCGTAATTTCTTTTAAATATTTTTTTGAAAAAGAATCAATTTCCCACTCCATTTGAAATTTATTTTCTGGATCGACCGATCCATTTTTTGAGGGCAAATCTCTTATATGACCATAACTTGCTAAAACTAAATAATCTTTTCCTAAATATTTATTTATTGTTTTTGCTTTAGCTGGACTTTCAACAATTACTAAGTTCATTAATTGTTTATTTTCAAAATTAAACGAGTTTGTCAAATTTATTATTTAAAAACTAGAAAAGACAGCAATTATAACTTAATTTTATTTTCTGTAGAACTTTTAAGTCTTAAAATATTTTCTTTATGGGTAAAAAGAATCATCACAAAAAAAATAAAAAGTATTAGGATATTGTTATTTATTTCGTAAAAATATGCATAGAGAAAAACTATTAACGAAGAAATCATTGAAGATAATGATGCAAATCTAAATAATAACGATAAAGAAATCCACGCTATAATAAAAATTAAAAAAAATTTATTAGATAAAGCTAAAATTACTCCAAGGTAAGTTGCTACACCTTTTCCTCCTTTAAATTTTAACCAAACAGGAAAAATATGTCCGATGAAACAAATTAATGCAGATAGAGAGGTTAAGTCTTCAAAATAAAATATCGTTATATAAACTGAAATATATCCTTTAAATAAATCAAGAGCTAACGTAGTTATTGCGAGAAATTTATTTCCAGTTCTAAGCACATTTGTAGTTCCGATATTGCCAGAGCCAACAGTTCTAATATCTTTTTTTAGAAATATCCTAGTTAAGAGTAATCCAAATGGTATTGATCCCAAAAGGTATGAGTAAATTGCTACAATAATTAAATCCATGTCCATTAGTTCGAATATACTACCTCGCCTTGAAGCAAAGTCATTTTCACTTTACCTTGTAATTTTCTATTTTCAATCGCAGTATTTTTTGATTTTGATTTAAGTTCTTCAGCTTTCACTACCCATGGTTTTTCCAGATCAAATATACAAATATCTGCGTCCGATCCTTCTTTAAGGGATCCTTTATCTATTTTTAGTATCTTAGCTGGATTAATCGTTAAGCACTTGATTATTTTTTCCAAAGGCAATGACTCATTATGGTAAAGCTCTAAAGATAAAGATAGCAATGTCTCTATACCGATAGAACCTGTCGCTGCTTGTGCAAACGGAAGTCTTTTACTTTCCTCATCTTCAGGAATGTGATCTGATACAATTACATTAATGAGATCATTCTTTATTCCTTCTATTAATGAAAGCCTATCCTCCTCGCTTCTAAGAGGGGGAGATAACTTCAAAAAAGTTCTAAATTCCCCGATATCATTTTGATTTAACGATAAATTGTTAATAGAAACCCCTGTGCTGAATTTTATTCCATTAGATTTATTTTTTTTTATAACATTAAGAGAATTTTTTGAGGAAATTTGATTAATATGATATCTGCAAGGAAATTCACTTAACAAAGATAAATCCCTTTCAATAATAATCTTTTCAGCAATATCTGAGACTCCTTGTAAACCTAATCTTGTTGCCACTTCGCCCTGATGAATGCATGAATTTTTAGCTAATTCATAATCCTCGGCGTGTTGCATAATCAGAACATCAATGTCTGAAGCATAATTCATTATTCTAGACATCAATTCTGAATTTTGGATAGTTTTATTAACATCACTAAACCCAATAATTCCTCTTACTTTTAACAAACCAAATTCAGTCATCTGATTACCCTCCATCTGTCTAGTAATCGAAGCACATGGAAAAAGATTTACCTTAGCTTTATCTCTACCCCTTCTAATTATAAAGTCCACCATAGATACGTTGTCTATAACTGGCTTAGTATTTGGCATAGTTACAATTGAAGTTACTCCACCTGCCAAAGCTGCTTGGCTTAATGTTCTAAAATTTTCTTTATATTCAAAGCCAGGCTCTCCAACAAAAGCTTTCATATCAACTAATCCAGGAATAGCTACTAGGCCTTTCAAATCAATTTTTTCTGCTGATTTAGATGTACCTAATTTTTTTCCAATGGATTTTATTTTTCCTTTTTCATCGATAACTATATTTCCTATTTCATCCATCTTTTGAGATGGGTCGATAATTCTCACATTTGTCAAAATTTTTTCTTTCATTTATTTACAGTACAATTTTAAACATGCCATCCTAACAGCTACACCTAATTCAACTTGTTCTTTCACGAGACTAACATTTATGTCATCTGCTAATTTAGTATCAATCTCAACACCTCTGTTCATTGGACCAGGGTGCATTAGTAAAGCATCTTTTTTTGCAAACTTTAGTTTTTCTGGCGTTAGTCCAAAAAATTCGTAATATTCTCTCTTTGATGGAAGAAAAGATCCCTGCATTCTTTCATTTTGCAATCTTAACATCATAACAATATCACACCCATCTAATCCTTTTTTCATATCGGTAAATGATTTAACACCTAAGTTATCTATCCCTTTGGGCATTAAAGTCTTTGGTGCAATGACATTTACTTCTGCACCCAACATATTCATTAAATAAATGTTAGACCTAGCAACTCTTGAATGAAGAATGTCTCCGCATATTGCAATTTTTAATCCCTCAATGTTACCTTTTCTATTAATAATTGTTAAAGCATCAAGTAAGGCTTGTGTGGGGTGTTCTCTCCTTCCATCACCTGCATTGATGACCGTACAATTTACTTTTTGTGAAAGAAGATTTGGTGCACCCGAGTCTTGATGTCTTATAACAATAATGTCAGGATGCATGGCATTTAATGTCATGGCAGTGTCAATTAATGTTTCACCTTTTTTTAATGCAGAATTACCCATATTCATCGTCATTACGTCCGCTCCTAGTCTTTTTCCAGCTAAATCAAATGAACTCTGTGTCCTTGTAGAAGGTTCAAAAAATAAGTTTATTTGAGTTTTTCCCCTAAGGACATCTAGTTTTTTAGAACTTCCTCTATTTAATTTTATGAAGGATTTTGCCTCATTTAAAATCTCTTTTGCCTCGAGAACTGATAAATTTTGAATACCTAATAGATGTTTGGGAGTGTTTTTAATAGCTGTAACTTTTTTTTCAGTTGCCATTAAAATCAACTCTATAGGCCTTTTACTATATTATATCAAGTATTTTTTTTATGATAATAATCTAGAATCCCTTGAAGTATAAATTGAGCAGAATTCTCGTCTAATTTCTTCACTTTTTTTGATGAATTAATTGCTAAATCATTAGATAGATTAAAGGCTCCCTGGCTAGATAGTCTCTCATCCCATAAAGTGATATTTTCTGTAATATCTTTTGAAAGATTTTTAGCTAGATCTTTAGCTGATTGTGAAGAAGGCCCTTCCGTTCCATCCATATTAATTGGATTACCTATGACTATTCCGTCTATGTCATATTCTTTGACAATTTTCTTAATTTGATCAACTAGGTCTCTATAATTTTCTTTAATAATCGAGGTGTATGGTGTAGCTACAATTTTATTTTCATCTGATAGAGCTATTCCTATTCTTTTGCCGCCAGGATCAATACCTATTAATCTTGATTTTTTCTTGGTTTTTTCAATAAATACGTCAATATCGAGCATGAAATTTACCTAATTTGTGATAAAACACATTTAAATTAACTTATTGCACAAATGTCCTTAGATAAAGAGAAAATTAAACATGTAGCAAAATTAGCTCGAATTTCAGTTGATGAAGCTAAAGTAGATAGCTTAACCAAAGATTTAAACTCAATTTTCAAGTTTATTGAACAATTAAATGAACTGAATACTGATAAAGTTGAACCATTAACATCGATTTTAAACCAGTCTTTGAGATCAAGGAAAGACGAAATCAGTGATGGCAAAATAAGAGAAAAAATTCTTAAAAATTCTCCAAAAAAAAATGAAGAGTTTTTTGTAGTTCCAAAGGTGATTGAATAATGAGCAATATAACTAATCAAAGTTTAAGTGAAATTTTGGAAAGTATAAAGTCTAAGAAGATATCCTCATTAGAACTTACACAAGCATATATAAAGAACATTGAAAATGCAAAAAAACTAAATGCTTTTGTAACTACAACATTTGATCAAGCATTAGAAAATGCAAAAAAATTTGATAACAAACCAAATAATGAACAACTTCTTAGCGGCGTACCTTTAGCTGTAAAAGATTTATTTTGTACTGAAAATGTTAAAACTATGGCTGGAAGTAATATTTTAAATAATTTTGTTCCTTCATATGAGTCTACTGTAACAAAAAATTTATGGAACAATGGAGCTTTCTTACTTGGAAAATTAAATTGTGATGAATTTGCTATGGGTTCTTCGAATGAAACAAGTTTTTTTGGAAACGTTATTAATCCTATCGGAGATCATCTAGTTCCAGGTGGTTCTTCAGGGGGATCTTCTTCTGCTTTGGCGGCTGATCTTACTCCTGCAACAATTGGAACAGATACAGGTGGTTCTATTAGGCAGCCTGCATCATTTACTGGCACTGTAGGTCTCAAGCCAACTTACGGTCTTTGTTCGAGGTGGGGTATAGTTGCTTTTGCTTCTTCATTAGACCAAGCAGGACCAATGACTAAAACAGTAAATGATTGCTCAATTATGCTTGAGGCAATGTCTGGTTTTGATGAAAAAGACTCAACCTCAATTAATAAAAAAAAAGAAACATACTCAAAAAATTTAAAAGATAATATCAAAGGATTGAAAATTGGTATCCCTAAAGAGTATCGAGTAGATAATATGCCAAAGGAAATTGATGAACTTTGGGAAAAGGGAAAAAAAATATTAAAAGATTTAGGCGCACAGTTAATTGATATTTCATTACCCCACACAAAGTATGCTTTGCCTACTTACTATATCGTTGCACCTGCGGAAGCTTCATCAAATTTAGCAAGATATGATGGCGTAAGATATGGCTACAGATCACAAAAAGGAAAAGATTTAATTGAAATGTATGAAAACACTAGATCAGAAGGATTTGGTGATGAAGTAAAGAGAAGAATATTAATAGGCACTTATGTTTTATCGTCTGGTTATTACGATGCCTATTATTTAAAAGCCCAAAAAGTAAGACAATTAATAAAAAAAGATTTTGATGATAGTTTTACTAAAGTTGATGCTATTTTAACACCTTCAACACCAAGCTCAGCATTTAAGATAGGAGAAAAAACTAATGATCCTGTATCAATGTATTTAAATGACATTTTTACGGTGCCAGTAAATTTAGCTGGATTACCAGCCTTATCTCTTCCTGCTGGATTAGATAAACAGGGCTACCCACTTGGTTTACAATTGATAGGTAAAGCCTTAGATGAACAAAAAATTCTCAATATTGGTTACGCATTCGAAAAGAATTGTGGCTATAAAAATGAAATTAAAAAGTGGTGGTCATGAGCAAAGAAAAATTTGATTATTTTATAAATGGTGAGAAAGGGAAGTATGAAGTAGTTATAGGTTTAGAAGTTCATGCTCAAGTCCTTTCTAATTCTAAACTTTTTTCAGGCTCCTCAACTAAATTCGGAGCTGATCCTAACAAACAAGTAAGTTTAATTGACTCTGCTTTTCCCGGAATGTTACCAGTTATCAATGAGGAGTGCGTGAAACAAGCTGTAAGAACAGGCTTAGGTTTAAATGCAAAAATAAACAATTATTCAGTATTCGATAGAAAAAATTATTTTTATGCAGATCTTCCACAGGGCTACCAGATTTCCCAATATAAAAATCCTATTGTTGGTGAAGGAAAAGTTTTACTGGATATGCCTTATGGTTCAAAAGAAATTGGCATTGAAAGGCTTCATTTAGAACAGGACGCAGGTAAAAGTATCCATGATATGGATCCTTCAAGCACCTATGTTGATTTAAATCGTTCTGGAATAGCTTTAATGGAAATCGTTAGCAAACCCCATCTTCGTTCGCCCGATGAAGTAAATGCTTACATAAAAAAATTAAGAACCATTATGAGATACTTGGGCACATGTGATGGCAATATGCAAGAAGGTTCATTAAGAGCAGATGTAAATGTATCAGTAAGAAAAGTAGGCGATAAAAATTTCGGCACAAGATGTGAAATTAAAAATGTAAATTCAATTAAATTTATGCAAATGGCGATTGAATATGAGGCTCATCGACAGGTTGAATTACTAGAGGATGGAAAAGAGATAGATCAAGAAACAAGATTATTTGATACAAAAAAAAATGAAACAAGATCAATGAGATCAAAAGAAGATGCTCACGATTATAGATACTTTCCTGATCCAGATCTTTTACCATTAAAACTTGAACAAAAATTAATTGATGATTTAAAAAAATCTTTGCCTGAGTTGCCAGATAATAAGAAGGAGAGATTTATTCAAGAATATGGGCTTAACTCATACGAAGCAAACGTATTGGTTTCCGAAAAAGAAATCTCTGATTATTATGAGGAAGTTGCAAAATTATCTGACAAAAAACTAGCAGCTACATGGATGATGGGTGATTTATTTGCAATGCTCAACGACAAAGGACTTAATATTTCTAACTCACCAATTTCTGCTAAAAATTTTGCTGAGTTAGTACAATCAATTAAATCTGGAGAGATTTCAGGAAGAATAGCAAAAGAAGTTTTCGAAATTATGGTTGAAAGCGGTGATAACCCAAAAAAAATCATAGAGTCAAAAGGGATGAAACAACAAAGCGATCCTAAAGAATTAGAGAAAATAATTAATGAAATACTATCAAAAAATAAAGATAAAGTTGAACAATATAAAGCTGGAAAAGAAAAATTGTTTGGTTTTTTTGTTGGACAGGTTATGAAATTATCTGGTGGGAAAGCAAACCCTCAATTGACAAATGAAATTCTAAAAAAACTTTTAAAAGGCTAATTATGCCTAAGAAATTAGATTTAACTGAAAATCTTGAAAAATACATTATTGATCATTCAGAATCTTTAACTGATGTTCAGAAAGAGATAATTCAATATAATATAAGTCTTGGTGATCAACAGAGATTACAGATTTCAGTTTCTCAAGCACAATTTCTACAAACATTAATTAAGATTTCTAATATTAAAAAGATTTTAGAAATAGGAAGTTTTACAGGTTTTAGCGCTTTATCAATGGCCTTAGCCCTTCCATCTGATGGTCTTCTAATTAGCTTAGATAAAAGTCCTGAATTCAGTATTAAAGCACAATCATTTTATAAAAAAGCAAATGAAAAAAAAATAAAGCAAATTGTAAAACCTGCTACTGAAAGCCTTAATGAATTGAAAGACTCTAGTCAAAGATTTGATTTAATTTTTATTGATGCTGATAAGGAAAATTACCTTAAATACTATGAAGCATCTATGGATCTTATTAATAAAAATGGACTTATTGTTATAGATAATGTTTTATGGCACGGAGAAGTAATTGATAATACGAAAAATGATAAATTTACAAATATTATAAGGGAATTTAATACACACATTAAGAAAGATAGTAGAGTTACAAAAAATATTATTCCAATAGGTGATGGACTTACAATTTGTATTAAAAAATAATGTATACAATTTTTGGTTTTTATAAGTTTAAAAAGATTAAATTTTTGAAAAAATATAAAGCTTTATTTCAAAAAGAAATTTTAAAAAATAATGTGAGGGGCACAATAATTTTATCAGCAGAGGGCATAAATGGAACAATTGCAGGCAAAAAAGATGATATTAGCAAAATAATAAAGATTATAAAAAGACAATATCGGTTGAAGGATTTTGATAGTAAGAATATTTCTGAGAGTCTTTTTCAACCATACCACAAAGGTAAAATAAAAATCAAAAATGAAGTTGTTCCATTGGGTTTAAAAATAAACCCAAAGAATAAAAAACTTAATAGATATGTTTCTGGAAAGTCATGGAATAAACTTATTTCAAATAAAGAAACTTTAGTTATAGACGCTAGAAAACCATTTGAATATGAAGTGGGCACATTTAAAAATTCTATAAATCCAAATATTCAAAATTTTAGAGATTTTCCAAAATATTTAAAAAAAGTTGATAAAGCTAAAGCTGTAGCAATGTTCTGTACAGGAGGAATTAGATGCGAAAAGGCTTCCATATTTTTAAAAAGAAAAGGCTTTAAAAATGTTTTTCAATTAAAAGGAGGAATACTTAATTATTTGAAAAAAACTGAGAGGAAAGACAGTCTATGGAAAGGAGAATGTTTTGTTTTTGATAATAGAGTATCTCTTAAACACAAATTAAAACAAGGAACTTACTCTGTATGCAGTGGATGTCGAATGACTTTTTCAATAAAAGATAAAAAATCTTATAAATATGAAGAGGGTGTTTCGTGCCCAAGGTGTTATGACACACTCTCAAATTCACAAAAAACAAGATTTCGTATGAGGCAAAATCAAATTAATCTTGCTAAAAAAGATGGAAGAAAGCATAAATTTCAAAAGGAATATTAATTATGGATTTGACTAAAGGTTCAATATGGCAACTCTTAAGAAAAGTGACCATACCTGCAAGCACAGGATCCCTATTTCAAACTTTTTATAATCTAGTCGATACTTATTTTGCAGGTAGAATTTCACCAGAAGCGTTAGCAGCTATTGCAAAATCATGGCCAATATACTTCATAGCAATAGCTGTTGCGGTCGGTATTGGAGCCGGAACTACAGCTCTAATCAGTAATTCAATTGGAGCCAAGGAAGATAGAAAAGCCTCAATGTACGTTGCTCAGTCAATAGTATTAGCAATCGTAATTTCAATTTTCGTAACTTTATTTGGCTTAAATTTTTCTGATGAACTTTTGAAAATTATGGGCTCTACTGAAGAAAGTATAATTCTAACACGCGAATATTTAGATATTATTTTTTTTGGAGCTATCATTGTATTAGTTCAACTATCTTTGAACGGAACTTTAAATGCCCAAGGTGATACAAAAAGTTATAGAAATGTTTTGATTGTTACCTTTTTCTTAAATATTTTTTTAAATCCATTATTTATTTTTGGTTATGGATTTATACCAGCATTTGGAATTGCTGGTTTAGCTATCGCTACGCTTGTTTCTCAGTGTATCGGCTTAATATATTTAGCTAATAAAGTTTATTGCTGTAAATTAAAAAAATTCCTTTATCTAGAATGCTTCAAACCAAAAATTGAGTACTTAAGCTCTCTCTTCAAACAATCAGTGCCAATAATGTTTACTATGTTGATGATAATGTTTGGAGTATTCAATATTTTCTATTTTGTTGGTCAGTTTGGAGAATTAGCTACAGCGGGTTATGGTACTGCTGTAAGAATAGAACAAGTTTTATTGTTACCAGTCATAGGTTTAAATACTGCTGTTTTATCAATTGCAGGTCAAAATTTTGGAGCAAAAATGTATTTCAGAGTAAAAGAAGTATATGGAAAAGCTCTGTTGTTCGGTTCAGGATTTATGGTATTAGCAGGTATATTTGTTTATTTAACTTCAGAAATTATAATATCTTTTTTTACTAATGATTTAGAAGTAATCCGAAGAGGTGCACTTTACTTACAGGTAGCAGCTTTAATTGGGCCAGTGTATCCAGTTTTCTTTATTACCTCTGCTTTATTCCAGGCACTTAAAAGACCAATTTTTAGTTTGTACATGACAATTCTAAGACTAACGTTAATACCATTTATGTCGTTATGGTATGTAATAAATATTAGAAATGGTGAATATCAAGATATTTTTTATACGATTTTAGTAACAAATTGGATGATGGGATTAGTTGTATTAACTTTCGTACCATTTTTTTTAAAGAGAGTATTTAAGATTTCTTTAAAAAAATTACTTGTATTCTAGTTTATTCTCTAATTTTCTTACAAAATAGGATACTATTAGGATTAGCACCAGGTATTCTAGAATTAAAAAAGTATAAATTTCTAAGGGCCTGTAAGTCGTGGTGACCAGCTCATTAGCTTTTCTTGTTAAATCTCCTATACCTATAATTGACACTAGAGAGGACATTTTTAAAACATAAACAAATTGATTTCCCATGGCTGGTAATACAACTTTAATCGCTTGCGGAAGAATTACTAATCTCATCTTTCTCCAGAAATCCATTCCTAAAGACTCTGATACTTCATGTTGACCTTTTGAAATTGAATTAATTCCTGCTCTAAAAATTTCTGCTTGAAACGCACTCTCACTAATAGTCAAAGCTATTATACCAGAAACAAATGGTGAGAAACTTACACCGACCATTATTGGAAGGCCGTAATAAATCCAAAGAATTAAAACTAATAAAGGGATGGCTCTAACAATTTCTACGTATGTTATGTTAAAATAAGTTAAGAATTTATTATTAGACAATGAAGGCAGAGTAACTATCAAACCGATAATCATTGCAAGAATTATTGAAACTACTGAAATATAAATCGTAGTTGTAATTCCGCTGATTAAAAATTTTAGATTAGTTAAACCATCTATATTATCTGGACTTAGTATGTACCAACCCCATTCATAGTTAGAACTACATCCTTGAAGCAAAAATAGAATAGAAATTATTTTTAAAAATTTCACTAATCGACTATAATTGTAAATGGGAGGTATTGAAACTTAAATTATAAGCTTTTAAGATCGTACTTTGCCAGTAAAGTTTTAAAAAATCCAGATGATTGTTTTTTCTTAATCCAATTGCTGACGTAATCATTCCATACTTTATCACCCTTTGGAACCATCATGGCTAAAAATGCTGGATTTTTTCCTCCATCAGGAACTATAGCTAATTGGGGATATTTAATAACTAGTTTGTTTGCTTCTGTTGAACTTGTAATATTTCCATCAGCTCTACCTGCTAAAACTTCTTGGAAATCTCTTGCAGGAGCTTCAACTGATTGAAGTTTTGATTTTGGAAAAAATTCTTTTGCTTTTTCTTCTTGAGATGTACCTAACGTTGTAGCTATTGTAACTCTACTATTGTTTAAAGACTCCCAAGTTGAAAACTTTTTTAAATTCTTTTTTAAAACAAGTGGCACTGTTGCATACTTGTAATACGTAGCGGTAAACCCAGCTACTTCTGCTCTTTTTGGTGTTTTGGTTACACTTGTCGATATATCGTATCTATCGGCTGTTATTCCTGCAACAATAGTTTTCCATTCTGCAGGCACAAACTTCACTTTTACGCCCAAATCTTTAGCTAATTCATTCATCACATCAATATCAAATCCTTTGTACTTGTTTGTCTTCGGATCTTTCATTGACATTGGATCCCAGTCTCCAGTCGTACCAACTCTTAACTCTCCACTTTGTTTAATTGAGTCTAGCTTAGATGCTGCTTGAGCACCTGTTGCTACAAGTAATACTAATAATATTGAAAAAATTTTTTTAATCACGTTATGTTATTAGCTAATCTCTCTCTTTTTTTCGATTTGCAATTTGACCCACTTTAACAACCTTCTGAAAAGGGGTTGACTGATAGGCAGTTTATCAGCTATAAAGAACAAAACAAGAACATTTATGAAGTTAACAATACCTTATTATTTACACAAAGTGGGAGCTGGTTTTCCTTCTCCGGCAACAGATTATATTGAGGACGACATAGATCTAAACTCTCATCTCATAACAAATGCACCAGCTACTTTCATTATTAGAGTACAAGGTAAATCTATGACTAATGTGGGTATATATGATGGAGATCTATTAATAGTAGATAAAAGTTTAAGTCCAAAAAATTTCTCCACTGTTATAGCAAATATCAACGAAGAACTTGTAGTCAAAACTCTGGTTAAAAGTAAGGGCAACAACTACTTAACATCAGGTTCAAAAAACACATCGGATCGAATTAATTTAACAGATAATCCAGAAATAATAATTTGGGGAGTAGTAACATATGTCATACACAAACAGCAGTAGAAAAAAAATTGCATTAATTGACTGTAATTCATTTTATGTTTCCTGCGAAAGATTATTTAATCCTAAAATACAAAATGTACCAGTTGTAGTGCTATCTAATAATGATGGATGTGTAATATCAAGATCTACTGAAGCAAAAAAACTTGGAATAAGAATGGGAGAACCATATTTTAAAGTTAAAGATTTAGTTAAAAAGAATAACGTTCAGATATTTTCCTCAAACTATGCATTATATGGAGACCTTTCTAGACGAGTGATGAAAGTTTTAAAAGGTTTTACTGATAAAATTGAAATCTATTCTATAGACGAAGCATTTTTAGATTTATCGCATATCAAAGATGAACAAGTTGAAGAATATGGAAAACAAATAAGAGAAAGAGTTTTAAAATGGACGGGAATACCAACAAGTGTAGGAATTTCAAATACAAAAACTTTAGGTAAAGTTGCAAATCACATTGCTAAAAAAAATAAAGCAGGAGTGATATTTCTAAAAGAAAATATTGATAATATACTAAAAGATTTTGATATTGCAGATGTATGGGGAGTTGGAAGACAGTTATCAAAACTATATATTAAAAATGGAATAGACAATGCTTATAAGCTAAAAAATATTTCAAACACATGGGTTAAGAAAAGTACTAATGTTTTAGGTGCAAAAACAGTAATGGAATTAAGAGGAATTCCTTGTATAGATTTAGAAACTGAGGAAACAAGAAGAAAAAGCTGTTGTGTATCAAGATCGTTTGGAAAAAAAGTTGAGAGTTTAGATAAATTAAAAGAGTCTATAACTACTCATTGTTTAAATGCAGCAGAAAAAATAAGAACAGAAAAACAAACTACGAGAGCCGTCACTATATTTATAAGAACAAGTCCATTTGATAAAAATAGAAAATACTATTCAAATTCTATTACTATTGAATTGCCGGTGGCAACCAATAACAGTATTGAACTTGTAAAAACTGCAATTAGCGGACTGGGAAAGATTTATAAATACGGTTATTTCTATCAAAAAGCTGGAGTTATTTTATCGAAGCTTAGAGACGCTTCTGAAAAAGAGCTAAATTTATTAGCACCAATTTTAGAGAATAAATCTCAAACATTAATGAGAGCAATCGATTTTACCAATGCAAAATATGGACGAAATGCAATCAGCATAGCTCAAGCTGGTATAAGTAATGATTGGAAAATGAGAAGAGAACACTCATCTAGAATAGATACAGCTTCATTTGACTTCCTGCCTAAAATAAATATATAATTTATATAAGGGGTGTCATAAAGACTGAGATCATACCCAAAGAACCTGACCGGTAATTCAGTAAGGGATAAATGAAAGATATATACCTATCAACACAAACAACGCTAACTATTACTCTAGTGGTGGGCGCTTTTTTTATCGCCTTAGGTTATATAAATTTAAAAAAAATTTCAGATAATAAAAGCCACATAATTGGTGACAGAAAAGAGAGTGTTTTTTCATTAACAACGAGTTTATCAGCATCTGCCTTGGGAGCTTGGATATTATTCGGACCAGCTTCAGCAGCAACTTGGGGAGGGATAGGGGCAGTAATTGGATATGCGTTAGGCACAGCTGCACCTATGCTATTTTTACTAAATTTTGGACCGAAAATAAGGAGAGAGTTTCCTAACGGGATGTCTTTAACTGAGTTTATTAAAAGAAGATTTGGGACAGGAATTTTAAAGATAATGTTAATCTTAATTCTATTTTATTTGACAATTTTTTTGATAGCAGAAGTCACAGCAATAGCTTTTTTAATAAATTTAATCTCAAAAACACCTTTATGGATAACATCTGGACTAACTTTAATCATATGTCTTTTATATATATTAAGAGGTGGATTTAAACTTTCAATTATTACAGATAAATATCAATTTATAATAATTTTAAGCATAATATTATTTTCTATATTTTTAATTTTAGGAAATTTAGAAATAAATAGTTATGATATGATTAAAAAAAATTCTGCAAAACTTGTAAGTAAAAATTATATTCCAAATTACACTGCTGGATTGACATTTTTTATTGCTGTAGCAGCAACAAACTTATTTCACCAGGGTAATTGGCAACGTGTCTTTGCTGCAAAAAATAATTTTATTTTAAAAAAAAGTTTAATTTACTCATCAATTATATCTTTTTTGATTGTTTTTTGGATGGGCTACACAGGTCTGATATCTTTTTCACTTGATCCTAAAATAAAACCTGATTTAGCTTTTTTTAAAATAATGTTATCTTATGATAATGTTTTAATAATTGTATCTATTTTAATTTTAGCCCTAGCTTTAACATTAAGTACAACTGATACATTAATAAACGCTATTTCAAGTTTAATAATTATTGATGGAAAAGAACTAAATAAATTTTTAAGTGGTAGAGAAATAAAAGATAAATCCAATAAATTAATTTTATTATTATGTGTTATTGTTTTTATTTTTGCTTCTAAAGGCTACAGCATCTTATATTTGTTCTTATTTGCAGATCTTCTATGTTGTGCAGCAGTTGTAACAATATTCTATGGATTTTTTAAGAAAAAAATTAACACAAGATTGTCTTTAACATCAATTATTCTTGGTTTAAGCTCAGGTTTATTATTTTTCCCAAGTCAAAATTTTCAATCAAGTCTTTTAGTAGGTAATATTATGTCTATAGAAAATTTTAGTCCAATTGTCTTATCAAACTTATTATTTATTTCGTTTTTTGTAGCTATAATTGTACCACTTGTAATAATCACAACTCACTCTTTACGTAATTCATTAAGATAGATAGACACAGCTATCCAAATTATTAAGAAACCAAAAAACTTTTCTAAGGTTAGAATCTCATCAAAATAAGTTATTCCCAAAAGAAATTGTGATGTTGGAGTTAAAAACAAAATCATACTTGCCGGACCGATTCCAATTATCTTAAAACCTAAAGTATATAAAAAGAGAGGTACCAAAGTCATAAATCCTGACCAAAATAAATAAAAAGATAAAAGAGGTTCTTTATAAGAAAAAACATTTAAGTTTAAATTTATTAAATAAATAAATAATGCAATTGCTATAGGAGATATTAGCAATGTTTCTATCAACAGACCTATATCTGATGAAACTTTAATTTTTTTTCTTATTAATCCATAAATACTAAAAGTTATTGCAACAGTAAGACCAATCCAAGGTAATTCACCAAGTTTTATTAAAAAGTAAAATAAAGAAATTACTACTAATATTACCGCAATAAATTGATTTCTATTTAGTTTTTCTTTTAAAAATACTCTTCCTAAAAATACACTTATTATTGGGTAGATATAATATCCTAAACTTGAGTCTAATAATTTATTTACACTGACGGCATAAAGCCAAGTTCCCCAATTTATACTTACCAATAAACCTGATAAAAAAAGCAATAATTGATTTTTTCTCTTTTTAAAAATTTGATTAAATTCTGGCCACTTTTTATAAAAACTTGTTGTCAGAATTAAAAGAACAGCTGTCCAAATTGTTCTGTGAACAGTTAATTCAATAAATGATGCAAAAGATACAAATTTGAAAAAAATAGTACCTACAACACCCCACCAAAGAGATGCAAAAGCAGCATAAAAAATTCCTGATAATTGTTTTTGTTGCATTACAAATTTGGTGCAATATAAGTTAATTTTCTTTATAAAGATACGTAAAGCTTGTGGTGAGATGGGTGAGTTGGTTTAAACCAGGAGTTTGCTAAACTTCCGTAGTATTTAACTATGCTACCGAGGGTTCGAATCCCTCTCTCACCGCCAATTAGTTAAAATAACTATCTATTTGAACAGGTTCTTTTCTTAAAATGTATTTATAAACATTAATATTTTCTAGAACTCGTTGAACGTAATTTCTAGTTTCTTCGAATCTTATTTGTTCAATCCAATTAATGTAAGAAATTTGACCTTTAGAAGGGTCTCCATTTACTCTCCTCCAAGTTTTTACCCTATTTGGACCTGCATTGTATGCTGCAATAGCAAACGGGAAAACACCATTATAATCATTAAGCAATTCATTAAAATAATATGAACCAAGTTGAATGTTGTATTCTGGATCTGTTGTTAGTCGACTAATACTGTAAGGTAGTTTTGCTTGTTTAGCTACAATCTTTGCGGTGTATTTCATTAACTGCATCATTCCTCTAGCTCCAGCCCAACTATTTGCTTTCCTGTCAAATTCACTCTCTTGTCTGATTATTGCAAGAATTATTTCTTGTTTAGGCATCTGTTTATTATTCACGACTTTTGGAGTAGCAATAACTGGATAATTGTATTTATTCAAAAATCTTTTTTCATAGGATGCTTTTTTTGATATTTGTATTGCAAAATCGTATCTTTCAACAGATGTAGATAATTCTGCTGCTAAAACTTCACTCCCTTTTTCAATATTTAGATCAGCTAAATGTTTAAGAATATCTTTGGCATATTGGCTTGCGTCAAGTTCATGTAGCAGAATAACGTGTTTAATAAGTTTATTTTTTTTAAACTCTTTTTCATAATCCTTGTTAAAATTACTTTGATCATTTAATTCAAAATTCCCACCCGGATTAATTTTATTAAACGCCAGTTGTCCATAATAAGTCATTGGAAATTTTGCAGCTTCAGAAAAAAATTTATTAGCAGTTTCCTTTTCATTTAACTTTTCATACGACTCTCCTAACCAATATGCTCCTCTAGCTAAGCTTATCGGATATCCTACATTATTGTAAAAATTTTGAAAATGATTAATTGCATACTCAGGAGATTTTAAAAAAGTTAAAGCTATCCAACCCGATAGCCATTCAGCTTCTGCAAATGACGGACCAGATGATAGAGAGTGTTCACTAGCTACTTTATATGCTGTCTTATATCTTTTTTTATAAATTAGACTTCTTGTAACACTCTCTCTCTGTTCCCACCATTTATCAGGTCTAACCATTTGTGTCTCGGTTTTATTCGCGTTTTGATATAAAATTTCTAAAGATCCGTCTAATCGTCCTCTTCGGTTTCTCCATCTCAATCTATCAAACTCTAAACCAGGATCTTTTTTTAAATATTGAGGTACCTTTGCTATTGCATTGTCTACACCGTAAGAGTTACTCATTAAAATTTGTCTTGCATTATAAAGAGCTCTTTGATCTGTAGGTAAATACTTAAGCATTCTTTTTAAATCCCAATATTTCCTCTCCCATGCTAAATAATCAGCTCTTTTTACATGATCATCTGACGAGATAAATTTTTTAAATTTAGCTCTGTAATAACCTAAATCATTTTTTCTTATCTCAGCAGTGATCCATCCTTCTTTTACTAACTCTTTGACTTTTTCTAATTTTCCTTGTTCTAGATAGGCCTCAGCTAATTTAATTTTACCTAAACCACCTAAGGGAGGATATTTTTCAAACCAATTAATTATTGATGTAGGTGAATTATTTCTTAAATATATTTTTTCTTCTGCTAAATATCTTATTCTGCTTATTCTTGGATAATAGTCATTTTGTTCTATAAATTTTTTATATTCACTAAATGATGCCCCATTTCTAGTGGTTTTAAGATGCATCCAAGTGATTAATTTTCTGAACTCACTATCTTTTACCTTTTGAGCACTCTTTAAAGCACTATTCCATTTTTTTTGCTTAATAAAATCAATTGTTTCTTTTGCTCTTTCAAAATCTTTTTTATTAAGAACTTTTGAACTTTTTACTTCTTTTGATGAAACTTTATATGTAATTGGTTTTTTTCTAGGGTACAGAAATGTAGATAGTACCTGTTTTTTTACTTCTTCTTTAAACTCTGTTTTTATTTCTTTTTTTTTAGAGGGCTCTTTTTTTTGTTCAACTACTGCTGGTTTAGTCTCACCTTTTTTTTCTAAAAATGGTTTTGGTGCAGGTAGATTTTTATTAATACTTTCTTGGATTTGTTTTTCTGATTTTTTAAAAATTGAAGGTTTTTTTTGCGGTAATAAGAAGTCCGTGTCTGAATAAACGATACTAATTTTCAAAATTGATAATAAAAATACTAGACTAATTAATCTATTAAGCATAAGTTTAAGGATATCTACCTTATATTGTTTTATGCTTAAAGGATCAATTGTTGCATTAATAACCCCATTTAAAGATGATAATCTTGATGAAAACACCTATAGAAGTTTAATTGATTATCACCTAAATAACGGTACTAATGGTGTAGTCCCCGGCGGCACCACCGGAGAATCTCCCACTTTATCTCATAGTGAACACAAAAAAATTATAGAGATAGCGGTTAAAGAATGTAGTGGAAAAATACCTGTGATAGCTGGGACCGGATCTAATTCAACGGATGAAGCTGTTGAACTATCTCAATACGCAGAAAAAGCTGGTTCAGATGCATTATTAGTTGTTACACCATATTACAACAAACCAACTCAAGAGGGCTTGTACCATCATTATAAAAAGATAAATGATAGTGTTGGAATACCAATTATAATTTATAACATTCCTTCAAGATCAGTAATAGATATGTCAGTTGAAACAATGAGTAAATTATATGAACTAAAAAACATAGCAGGTGTAAAAGATGCAACTGGTGACTTAAATAGGGTAGATCAGCAATTAAAAGCAATGGGAAAAGATTTTATTCAGCTTACTGGAAATGACGATAATGCTCTTGAGTTTAATAAAAGAGGCGGAGTAGGAGCTATTGGAGTCACAGCAAATATAGCTGCAAAAATTTCTTCTGATTTTCAGAAAGCTTGTGAGCAAAAAAGTGAAGAAGCAGAAACTTTAGATAAGCTCTTACAACCTTTACATTCAGCATTATTTATTGAAAGCAATCCATCACCTGTAAAATATGCAGCATCATTATTAGGTATGTGCAATCCATCTGTTAGATTGCCATTAGTTGAAATTAGAGAAGAAACAAAAAAGAAAGTTTCAGAAGCACTTAAAGTAGCTAAATTACTTTAATGAAACACAATGTAGCGCACGGAAGAAAAATAATTTGTTTAAATAGAAAAGCCAGTTTTAATTATTTTTTTTTAGAAACTTTAGAGGCAGGTATTTCCTTAAAAGGATCAGAAGTTAAATCACTTAGAGAGGGCAAAGGAAGCATTGCAGACTCATACGCTATAGATAATAACGGTGAATTGTTTTTAATTAATTCTCATATTCCACTTTACAGACAATCATCTTATAACAACCATAATCCTAAAGGGGAAAGAAAACTTCTTTTAAAGAGGCGAGAAATTAATAAGTTAATAGGAAGAATACATCAGGAAGGTTTAACTATTATTCCTATTAAGATGTATTTTGTTAAAGGTAAAGTAAAAATTGAAATTGCAGTTGCAAAAGGAAAAAAACTTTTTGATAAAAGACAAGTAAAGAAAAAAAGAGATTGGAATAGAGAAAAAGCTAGACTTCTAAGCAGAAATAACAAATGATACATTTAAACCTAGGTTCAAATCTTAATTCTGTTTACGGATCCAGGTCTGATAATATTTCTATTGCGCTTAATTTATTAATTGAAGCAAAAATTAAAATAAAAAAAATTTCAAACTTTTACGAAACACCATCTTACCCAAATTTAAATTTCCCTAAATTTTTAAATATTGGAATTTTAGCTTACTATGAAAGGGATTTTTTTAAACTTTTGAACGTTATTAGACTAATAGAGAAAAAAATTGGTAGAATCAAAACCAAAAAAAATGAACCACGAGTAATAGATATTGATATCATTGATTTTAATGGTCTTGTTAAAAGATCAAATAATTTAATATTGCCTCACCCAAGAGCACATATTAGAAATTTTGTTTTATTTCCAATATTAGAAATTGATCCTAAATGGTCACATCCAATTATTAAGAAAAATGCCCAATTTTTAATAAATAATTTAAATCAAAAATCTCGTATTGAGATTACAAGATTGTATAAAAGTGTTAAAATAAGACATGATTAACAATTACGAATTAATTAATCAAATAAAGTCATATAACAAGTTCTTAAATTCTGAATCATTAAATAAGGCTTATAAATTTGCTTTGGATGCCCACCAAAATCAAAAAAGAGATGAGGGAGTCCCTTATATTATTCATCCCGTAGCTGTAGCTAAAATACTTACAGAATTAAAATTAGATAGCGCAACTATCACAACTGGTTTGTTGCATGATACAATTGAAGATACAAACGTTACTTATTCAACTGTAAAAAAAGAATTTGGAGAAGAAGTCGCTAATTTAGTTGAGGGAGTTACTAAAATATCTGCGTTAGAAAATAAAGCATCGAGCGATTCAAAGGCTGAAAATTTTAGAAAATTAATTTTGGCAACTTCCAAAGATATAAGGGTTTTACTTGTAAAACTTGCAGATAGATTGCACAACATGAGAACTATAAAATATGTAAAAGATAAAAATAAGATAATTAGAAAAGCAAAAGAAACAATGGAAATATATGCGCCATTAGCTGATCGAATGGGCATGAATAGAATTAGAGATGAATTAGAGGATCTTTCATTCTCAGTACTTAATAAACCTGCTAGAGATTTAATCATAGAAAGGTTAAATTTTATTAAAAATAATAAAGATGATACATTTAAATCTATTTCAACTGAATTAATAGATCTATTAAATAGCAATGGAATAACCGCAACAATTGCTGGTAGAGAGAAAACTCCTTTTTCAATTTGGAGAAAAATTCAAAATAAGAAAGTTTCCCTTGAACAACTAACCGACATTATTGGTTTTAGAGTTATTGTAAAAACAGTAGAGGATTGTTACAAGACTTTAGGTATATTTCACAGCAAATTTTCAACAATACCAGGAAAATTTAAAGATTATATTTCCACTCCAAAAATTAATAATTATAAATCTATACATACTGCAGTAATTGGTCCAAAAAAAAATAGAATAGAAATACAGATTAGAACTCATGAAATGAATGAATTTGCCCAGAGAGGTATCGCTTCGCATTGGAAATATAAATCTTCAGAAAGATTTTCTGAATTATCATGGAAAGAATATGATTGGCTAAGAGACCTTGTAGAAATAATCGAAGCGGGAACCAGCCCAGAACATTACTATGAATTTACAAAACTTCAAATGTTCCAAGAAAATGTTTTTTGTTTCACACCTAAAGGAGCAGTTATTAAACTTCCTGCTAAAGCAACGCCTATAGATTTTGCTTATGCAGTTCATACAAAAGTTGGAAATAGTGCTATCAGCTGTACCATTAATGGCAGTCCATCAACTCTTCAAACAATTTTAAAAAATGGAGATTTAGTAAAGATTGAAACATCAAAAAATGCATCTCCTTCATTACATTGGCTCTCGTCTTCTGCTACTGGAAAAGCTAGATCTGCAATTAGAAGATATTGGCAAGATAAATCTACTGAGGATACAAATTTATCTAATAAAAACTACTCTAGTACTATTGAAGTAGATTTACCGCATAAACCTGGAGCTTTAGGGAATATAAGCTCCTTAATTGGTCTTAATAAAGGCAATATTATTAATATTGAATTAATCAAAAGAGAAAAAGAATTCCTTACTTTTTCATTTGAACTACAAATTAAAGATTTGAAAAATTTTACAAACTTGATAAGTCAAATAAAGCAGAGTAATTTAAAATTTAAAATAATTCGTCATAAACAGAAAAAAAATGCTTTCATTAGAAGAATCTTTGAAAATTTTAAAAGAAACTAATGCGCTTTTAGAAGGGCATTTTATATTATCCTCTGGACTTCATAGCGCTCAATATGTTCAATGTGCTCAGCTTCTAAGCAAACCCCATCAAGCTAGTAAAATCTGCATATCTTTATCAGAAAAAATAAAGGCCGAATTTAAAGAAATTGATTTAATATTATCGCCAGCGATGGGTGGTATTATAATAGGTTATGAAATCGGAAGGTTATTAAACGTTGAGACAATATTTTCTGAAAGAGTTAACGGTGAATTTAATCTCAGAAGAGACTTTTTTGTTAAAAAAGATCAAAAAGTTTTAGTTGTTGAAGATGTAATTACTACAGGTAAATCAAGTTTGGAGTGCACCCAATTAATTAAAAATTTTAAAGCGATAGTGGTTGGTTATGCTTGTATAATTGACAGGTCAAATAATAGATCATTGTTGAAAGAAAAAATAGTATCTCAAGTTAAATTAAATATACCTACTTACTCAAAAGATAATTTACCCAAAAAGCTGTTGTCAATTAATCCTATTAAACCTGGAAGTAGAAATCTTAAATGAGTAAAATAAGACTTGGAGTAAATATTGATCACGTTGCAACCGTTCGAAATGCTAGAGGTGATACTTATCCGAGTCCTTTAAGAGCAGCTTTAATTGCTCAAAAGAATAAAGCAGACTCAATTACAATACATCTTCGTGAAGATAGGCGTCATATTAAAGATAGTGATCTTGCAGAAATTAAAAAAAAATTAAAGATTCCACTTAATCTCGAAATAGCTGCAACACAGGAAATGTTAAAAATTGCTTCAAAAAATAAGCCACCTTATATTTGTATAGTTCCCGAAAGAAGAAAAGAAATTACAACAGAAGGTGGACTCAATCTAAATTATAAAAAAAAATTTTTGAAAATTTTAATTATAAGATTAAAGAAAAATAAATCTCGTGTTAGTTTATTTATTGAACCAAGTTTAAAAGATATTATTAATTCCAAAAAGTTAGGAGCCGACTGCGTTGAAATACATACAGGAAAATTTTGTAATTTAATTAATGAAAATAAAAAATATAAAAAAGAATTTATTAGAATTAAAAAAGCTGTTATTCTTGGAAATAGTCTGGGTTTAGAAGTTCACGCAGGACATGGTTTAACTTATAAATCAGCAAAAATTTTATCAAAAATATCTGGAATTAAAGAATTCAATATTGGCCATTTTTTAATTGGTGAGTCAATTTTTTCAGGTTTAGGAAAAACTATAAAGAAATTTAGAAAGATTATTAATTAATGAAAATATATGGTGTAGGCGCAGATATTATTAAGATTAGTAGAATTAAAAGCTCAATTAAAAAGAATTCATTTATTCGAAGAATATTTGATGAAAAAGAAATTTTAAGATGTAAAAAACAAAATAAATCTGCAAGCTGTTTTGCTAAAAGATTTGCAGCAAAAGAGGCTTTTTCTAAAGCTATAGGAACTGGTGTAAGAAAAGGTATAAATTTTAATGAAATAGTAATTTTAAACGATAAAAACGGCAAACCTTTTATTAAATTATTGGGAAAAACTAAACTAAAAATTGAAAAAAAATTTAAAAAAAAAAAATTTAAAATTTCATTATCTTTATCTGATGAAGATGATTATGCGGTTGCTTTTGTAAATATCACAATATGAAAATGACAAATTTTAAGAAAAGTATTTTAGAAAATTTAAAAACTTTAATTGGTGCATTAATAATTGCTGTTTTAATAAGGTCGTTAATTGTTCAGCCTTTTTATATTCCATCTTCATCAATGGAACCAACGTTGTTAGTTGGAGATAGGATATTCGTTTTAAAATACTCTTACGGATATAGTAAACACTCTTTTCCTTTTAGTCCAAATTTTTCTAATATGAGATATTTTTCAAAAGAGCCAACTCAAGGCGATTTGGTTGTTTTTAAAACTCCTGCTGATAATAGAACTGATTATATTAAAAGATTGATAGGTTTGCCAGGAGATGAAATTCAATTTATCGATGGAGATCTTTATATAAATAAAAAAAAAATAAAAAGAAAATCAACGCTAATATCTAATACGATAAGATGTGGAAATTTCTTTTTAGAAACCGCAAATTATGTAGAAACTCTTCCTAATGGTGTAGAATATATAGCTGTCTACAATAAAAGAGGTACACTAAAAAATAGTAAAATATTTAAAGTTCCGAAAGATCATTTTTTTTTGATGGGTGATAACCGAGACTGTTCAAAAGATAGCAGATTTTTAGATGATGTTGGATACGTAAAAAAAATAAATTTAGTTGGTAAAGCTAAATTTTTGTTTTTTTCAAATGATACCAACAAAAGTGGCTTAATTAAATTTTGGAATTTACAAAGTTCACTTAGAACCGAGAGAACCTTTAAAAAACTTAAATGATTAATCATCAAAAAAATCTTGAAAATATTTTAAAGTATCATTTTAAAGACAAATCTTTACTTAATAGAGCATTAACCCATAAAAGTTTTGATAACCACCTAAATAACGAAAAATTGGAATTTCTTGGAGATAGGGTGTTGGGGTTAGTAATTTCTAAGAAACTTTTAGATAAATACCCAAATGAAAAGGAAGGTATAATAGATAAAAAATTTGCTAATCTTGTAAATAAAAAAACTTGCGTGAATATTGCAACTAAGTTGGGTTTAAAAAAATTTTTATATTTAGGGTCATCCCATAAAAACTTAGGAAAAACAGCTGAAAAAATAATTAGCGACTCTTTAGAGGCTTTAGTAGGTGCTATTTATATTGACGGTGGACTTAAATCCGCTGAAAAATTTATCTTTAAATTCTGGGAGTCTTATATTGATAAATCAGTTTTTACTTTAATTGATTCTAAAACAAAACTCCAAGAATATAGTCTTAAAAAATTTAAAAAATTACCAAAATATTTTTTTTATAAAAAAACCGGACCACAACACAAACCTGTATTCAAAACCGAAGTTGACATACCAGAGTCTAAAAAAGTTACTGGTTTTGGTTCATCAAAAAAAAAAGCGCAACAAAATGCTGCATCAAAATTAATTAAGATTTTAAAAATATGAATTGGGAAGATGAATGTTATTTATTATCAAAAAGAAAATTTAGAGAAAATGCAAATATTATAAATGTCTTTTCTTTATCTAAGGGTCGAGTTTCCGGAGTAGTTTATGGAGGAAATTCAAGAAAAGTTAGAAATTATTTGCAACTTTCAAATAAATTATTTGTTTCACATACTTCAAAAAATGAAAATAAGCTGGGTTACTTTAAAACAGAATTAATTAAAGCTATTTCCCCTCAATTTTTTAACGATAAGGAGAGGACTTCTGCTTTAATTTCTCTATGTTCAATTTTAAATACTTTGTTACCCGAGTCACAACCAAATAAAAATGTATATAAATCATTCGAAAAATTATTAAATTCTATTAATCTTGATAATTGGATAATACTTTATGTTTTTTTTGAATTAAATCTTATAAAAGATTTGGGTTTTGATACCAATCTAAACAAATTCAAAGAAGAGATCTTCAATTCAAATATAATTAAAATTAAAATTGACTCAAAAGATTATGAGGTACCAATTTTTTTGATATTACGTAAATTACCAGAAAAATTTGCAAAAGATTTAATTAAAAAAAGTCTTTATTTTACTAGAAGTATTATGCAAAATAAATTTTTTATTCCTAACAATCTATCTTTTCCTAAATCGCGGATTCTTTTAGAAAATTATTTTAATTAGTTTTAATTTTTTTTGCTATTTCAATGGCAAAATAAGTTACTATTGAACATGCTCCAGCTCTTTTAAAAGCCATAATGCTCTCGATAATTGCCTCTTCTCCTAAAAGCTTTTGATCAATTCCATTTTTTATTAAACTATATTCACCAGAAACTTGATACGCAATAACAGGTATATTAAAATTATTTTTAATTTTACTTATGATATCTAAATAAACTAAACCTGGTTTTACCATTACCATATCTGCGCCTTCTTTGATATCAAATCCAACCTCTCTAAATAAATCGAAATTATTTCTGTAATCCATTTGATAAGTTTTTTTGTCGCTCTTAAGTTTTGCTTTACTTCCTATTGCGTCTCTGAAAGGTCCATAAAAACTTGAAGCATATTTTACAGCATAAGATAAAATGCTCACATCGTAATATTTTTCTTTATCTAAAGCTTTTCTAATTACACCAACTCTTCCATCCATCATATCAGATGGAGCGATAACATCGCATCCCATTTTTGCGTTTAACAAGGCCTGTTTGGTCAAAATCTTTATAGTTTTATCATTATCAATTTTTCCATTAATTATTATGCCATCATGCCCGTGTGATGTATATGGATCCAACGCAACGTCACACATTATACCAACGTTAGGAAATTTTTTTTTAATTAATTTAATACTTTTACAAATTAAATTGTTTTGATTTAATGCTTCAGATCCATAATTATCTTTTTTTCTATCTGGTGTGAAAGGAAATAAAGCAACCATCGGGATTTTATGCTTCTTTACTTGATTTAAAATTGTTGGAAGTTTGTCAACAGAATACCTTTTTATGCCAGGCATAGATTTAATTGACTCTATTTTGTTTTTTCCTTCTCTTATAAAAATAGGCAAAATCAAATCATTCGATGAAATATTATTTTCTGACACTAAATTTCTTATCCATTGAGATTTTCTCAATCTTCTAAGCCTTGTTTTTGGATATGAACCAATGATTTTCATGCTAAGTCCTGATTATTTTAATGTAATGCGACAAATATATTATTATAATTCCTGTTAGTGTAATTTAATTAATATTTATGAGCAATATAAAATTAAACAAAATATTTAAAACTGCATGTATTGCCTCAGATCATGCTGGTTATAAATTAAAGGAATTAATAAAAGAGTTTCTTATAGATAAAAATGTTTCGATATTTGATATGGGACCATTTAATAATCAGTCTGTTGATTACCCTGATTATGCGAAAAAACTAGCTAGAAGAATCAGAATGAAAAAAAGCGATGTTGGCATATTAGTGTGCGGATCAGGAACAGGAATGGCCATAAGTGCTAATAAAATCAAAACAATTAGAGCTGCAGTATGTTATAATTTAAAGTCTACAAGATTGTCTAGACAGCATAATAATGCTAATATAATCGCATTAGGATCTAGATTAACAAAAAAAAATTTATCTTTAAAATTAGTTGAGATATTTTTTAATACTAAATTTGAAGGTGGCAGACATTTGAGAAGGGTTAAAAAAATTTAATTATGTCAATAGCTGTAAAATTAAATAAATATTTAAATAGCTTTTTTAAATTAGATTTAAAAGAAGCTGATAAAGAATTGTATAAATCAATCGAGGAAGAATTTTTAAGACAGCAAAATCATATTGAACTAATTGCTTCTGAAAATATTGTTTCTAAAGCTGTGTTAGAGGCTCAAGGCTCAGTATTGACTAATAAATATGCTGAAGGGTATCCTGGGAAAAGATATTACGGCGGATGTGAACATGTTGATATTTCTGAAAATTTAGCAATCGATAGAGCAAAAGAATTATTTAATTGCAAATTTGCTAATGTTCAACCTCATTCGGGCGCACAAGCAAATGGTGCTGTTTATTTAGCATTATTAAAACCAGGTGACACTACATTGGCTATGAGCTTAAATTCAGGTGGTCACTTAACACATGGAGCTAAGCCAGCTCAGTCAGGAAAATGGTTTAACGCTCTTCATTACGAAGTGAATAAAAACACTGGACTTATAGATTACGAAAGTGTTGAAAAACTTGCTATAGAAAATAAACCCAAACTTCTAATTGCTGGAGGAAGTGCATATTCAAGAATTATAGATTTTAAAAAATTTAGGGAAATTTGTGATAAGGTTGGCGCTTACTTACTAGTTGATATGGCTCACTTTTCAGGATTAGTTGCTGGAGGAGCCTATCCCAATCCAACACAATATGCTGATGTAGTAACTTCTACTACTCATAAAGTTTTAAGAGGACCAAGAGGAGGGATAATTTTAACGAACAGAGAAGATTTAATAAAAAAATTTAATAGTGCAATATTTCCTGGACTACAAGGAGGTCCTTTAATGCATGTAATAGCAGCTAAAGCTGTATGTTTTAAGGAAGCTCTTTCATCAGATTTTAAAAAGTACACACAAAACGTAATTAACAATGCCAAAGCTCTCGCCGAGAAACTAAATGACAGAGGTTTTAAGATTTTTTCTGGAGGTACAGATACTCATTTAATGTTAATAGATTTAAGATCATTCGGTGTTACTGGAAAAGATGCCCAGGCTTCATTGGGAAGAGCTAATATAACTTGTAACAAAAATGGAATTCCTTTTGATAGTGAAAGTCCAATGATAACATCAGGCATCAGATTAGGGACACCGGCTTGTACGACTAGAGGTTTCGGTACTGATGAATTTAAATTAGTTGGTGATCTAATTTATAAAGTAATAGATGGTTTAAGCAAAAATAAAGAAGATAACTCAAAAATAGAAAAAGAAGTTCAAAAAGAAATAATTGAACTTTGTTCATCTTTTCCTATATATAGTAGTTAGAATATTTATGCTTTGTCCATTTTGTAGAGAAAAAGACACGTCGGTAGTTGACTCTCGTCCAACCGAAGACGGTACTGCGATTAGAAGAAGAAGATTGTGTGGATGTGAAAGAAAAGAACGATTCACAACATTTGAGAGAGTTCAGTTTCAAGAATTAACTGTTATCAAAGGCAATGGAAAAAGAGAGCCTTTTGATAGAGATAAAATTTCAAAATCAATAAGAATAGCAACAAGAAAAAGGCCAATTGACTCTGAAACTATAGAAAAGTTTATTTCAAAAATTGTAAGAAATTTAGAAGGACTTGGTGAAAGTGAAATTCCAACACCGACAATAGGAAAATTTATTATGGAAGGTCTTTCATCTTTAGATAAGGTTGCCTATGTACGTTTTGCCTCTGTTTACAAGAATTTTAAGGAAGCAAAGGATTTTGAGGAATTCGTAGGCAATATTGATGAAGCAAAATCATAATTTTTTTTCAAATTTAGCATTTAATATAGCAGAAAGTAATGTTGGTAAAACAAATAAAAATCCATCTGTTGGGTGTGTAATTGTTAAAAATAATTCTGTAATCAGTACAGGCGTAACATCTATTAACGGGAGACCTCACGCAGAATATAATGCACTAAGTAAAAATCTTAATTTCAAAGACGCTTATATGTATGTTACCTTGGAGCCATGCACACATTATGGAATAACGCCTCCTTGTACAAATTTAATAAAAAAAAAGAAAATCAAAAAAGTTTATTATTGTTTTGAAGACCCAGATATTCGTACATATAAAAAGGCAAAAATTGTTTTAAATAACAGAATTAAAAAGATAAAAAAAATTGATGATAGAAATAAAGATTTTTATAAAAGTTATTTTTTAAATAAAAAATATAAACTCCCCTTTATTGACGCAAAAATCGCAATATCAAAAGATTTTTCAACAATTAGCAGGAAAAATAAATGGATAACAAATTCCAGGTCTAGAAAAGTTAGTCATTTAATTAGATCAAAGTACGATTGTATAATTTCAACATCGGCTTCAATTAATAAAGATAATTCTTTATTAAATTGTAGAATAAAAGGTTTAAATAATTTTAAACCTGACCTTGTGATAATCGATAGAAAATTAAGACTTAAAAAGAACTTAGCTCTTTATAGTTTAGCCAAAAAAAGAAAAACATATATACTTACAACATCAAATAATTCTAAAGAAACATCTTTTTTGAAAAAAAAAAATATTAGAATTATTAAATTAAATTCCTTGTTAACAAAGGACGATTTTTTAAAATTATTTAGAAAATTGTTTCAACTAGGAAAAAGAAGAATCTTAATTGAGTCAGGCTTAATATTTTTAAATCAACTCTTAAAAATGAACTTTATTAATAATCTCTACATTTTTAAGTCTAATACTAAGCTAAGGTCAAATGGATTTAATAATAGTAAAATAAATTTGATTAAAAATTTAAAAATTTTAAAACAGGTCAATGTTAATTTAAATAACGATAAATTACTTAAAGCAAGGATTCACTAATGTTTAATGGAATAATTTTCAATAAAGGTACTGTTAAAAATATCAAAAAAAACAGCAAAAGTATTTTATTAGGAATTAAGTCAAATTTAAAAATTAAAAAAGAGGAGCTTGGATCTTCTATTAATTGTAATGGTGTTTGTCTCACTTTAGTAAAAATTGATAAAAAAATAATTTATTTTTATATTTCAATTGAAACAATAAGAAGATCAAATTTTAGTAACATTAAAATAGGTGACGAAGTAAATTTAGAAAAATCTTTAGTATATGGTCAAAAAATATCAGGTCATTTCACCCAGGGCCACGTAGACACTACTGCTAAAGTTAAAAAAATTTTATTAATAGATAATTCATGGATTTTAAAACTTGAATTTAAAAATAGAAAATTAATAAAACATTTAGAGGAAAAAGCCTCTATTTCGATAAACGGTGTTTCTTTAACAATTTCTAAAATTTCTAACAAAAATATTATTTTAAATATAATACCGCATACACTTAAACTTACTAATTTAAAAAATTTAAGATTAAATGATACAGTAAATGTCGAATTAGATATATTTGGTAAATACATTTATAAATACACAAAATAAGATGCCAAAAAATTTTTTTTCAAATATTACATCAATTATAAAAGATGCAAAAAAAGGAAGAATGTTTATTTTAGTTGACGATAAAGATAGAGAAAATGAGGGAGATTTAATAATACCAGGTTCTAAATGTAATTCTCAAAGTATTAATTTTATGGCCAAGCATGGAAGAGGATTAATATGTTTGGCATTAACAAAGCAGCAAATTGAAAAACTTAAGCTCCCATTAATGTCTCGGACAAACAAATCAAGAATGCAAACCGCCTTTACAATTTCTATAGAGGCAAGAGAAGGTATAACTACTGGAATTTCAGCATACGATAGAGCAAAAACTATCAATACTGCTATAAATAAAAATGCAAAAAAAAATGATATAGTTTCTCCAGGGCATGTATTCCCATTAGTTGCTAGGTCAGGAGGAGTTTTAGAAAGAGCAGGACATACTGAAGCTTCTGTAGATATATCTAAACTAGCAAAAATAAACCCTAGTGCTGTTATTTGTGAAGTAATGAATGAGGATGGAAGAATGGCTAGATTAAAAGATCTTCAAAAATTTTCTATTAAACATAAAATAAAAATTGCATCAATTGAAGATCTTATCGCTTATAGACTGAGAAATGAAAAGTTAATTATAAAATCTTATGTAAAAAAATCTAAAATTAAAAATTCTGAATTCATTATCTATGAAAATAAACTAAATAATTCAAAAAATTACGTAATAAAAAAAGGTAATTTTAATAAAAGTAAATCAATTCGTGTTAGAGTTATTTCTATAAATATCAAAAATTCAAAATTAATATTGAAGAATTTACTTGTTAAAAAATCTCTAAAATATCTTATGAAGTTTAAAAACTTTGCATTAGTTATAATAAGCAAAGAAGTAAAAGAAAAGAAAGAGAAGGAAAATCTTACTTTAAGATACTATGGAATTGGCGCACAAATTATTAAGGATCTAAAAGTAAAAAATATGATATTAGTAACAAGAACAAGAAAAAAAATTATTGGCCTAGAAGGATTTGGTTTAAAAATAAAAAAACAAGAAATAATTAAATGAAAAAGAAAAAAATTTTAATTGTTGTATCTAGATATAATAAATTGATAACTAAAGGTTTAGAAAAAACTGCTATAGATCATCTTTCTCAACATAGTAATTTTGAGAAGTACCTTACTGAAGCTCCAGGAGCATTTGAGATTCCTTTTATTATTGAGAAATATATTAAAAAATATGATGGAGTTATTGCTCTTGGTTGTATTATTAAAGGAGAAACAAATAATTTTGAATTAATTTCTCAATCTGTTACAGATGCCTTAATCAATTTATCGATTAGACATAAAAAACCCGTAGGAAATGGCATTATTACATGTTTTAACGATAAACAAGCTAGTGATAGAAAAAAAAAGGGGGCAGAAGCTGCTGCAGCTGTTGTTAATTTTTTTAATGAGCTTACTCCCTTTAAGTTGGATTAAATGTCTCAGAAAATAAATAAGAACTCATTACCTAGAGTAAAAGTAGTACAAAAAATTTATAATTTATTAATGAATCCTAATACTCAAGTGGAGTATCCAAAGAGCCAGTACAAAAAATTTATTAAAGATGTTGTCGAGGGAACTTTGGAAAGATCCGAATTGATCGAGAGTACTATTAATGAGCATTTAAATAGTGATATAGACTTAAAAAAAACTGATAAATTACTCAAAATTGTACTCTTTGCTGCAGTGTTTGAGCTTTTATTTAAACACAATAATCCTAAGAAAGTAATTATAAGTGAGTACGTTTTAGCATCAGAATATTTTTTAGAAAAAGTTCAAATTGGTTATTTAAACGCAATTTTAGATAAAATATCCAAAGTTATTAGAAAAGATGAGTAAAAAATTACTGAATCTATTAACTTTAGCTTGCGTTTTAAACACTTTTTTGGCATTTATCCGCTTATTATAATGAGTAATTATTTAGAACTTCTATATTTAATTTCATTTACTGGGATACTAGCCGTAGCCTATAGCTATCTTTTGTCTGGTCAAATTATATCATCTAGTCCGGGTAACTCTAGAATGCAGGAAATCGCTGAAGCAATTCAAATAGGAGCCAAAGCTTATTTGAATAGACAATATAAAACTATCGCTATTGTTGGAATAATTGTTTTAGCAATAGTAACTTACTTTTTTAATTATCTAGTTGGATTAGGTTATTTTATAGGAGCGTTTCTTTCTGGAGTAGCTGGTTATGTTGGAATGTTAATTTCAGTAAAAGCAAATGTCAGAACAGCAGAAGCTTCAAGACAGAGTTTGCAATCAGGATTAACAATAGCTTTTAAATCCGGAGCAATAACTGGTTTATTAGTCGCCGGTTTGGCTTTATTAGCAATTACAATTTATTATATAATTTTAATTAATCTTAATGTAGATAGTAGGGAAATAATTAATGCCTTGGTTGCCCTTGGATTTGGAGCATCTCTTATTTCAATTTTTGCTAGACTTGGTGGTGGTATTTTTACAAAAGGAGCTGATGTTGGTGCTGACTTAGTTGGAAAAGTTGAAGCAGGAATTCCAGAAGATGATCCACGAAACCCAGCAGTTATAGCTGACAACGTAGGTGATAATGTAGGTGATTGTGCTGGTATGGCCGCTGATTTGTTTGAAACATACGCAGTAACAATAGTAGCGACAATGGTCTTAGCATCGATTTTTTCTCCTCTAGATTATAATTTAATGATTTATCCACTAGCTATTGGTGGTGCTTGTATTATTACATCAATAATTGGAACTTGGTTTGTAAAACTAGGTAAAACCAAAAGTATAATGGGTGCTTTGTATAAAGGATTCATAGTTACGGCGATTACATCTTTGATAATCATGTATCCAATAACAGAATCAATTATTGGATTAAAATCAACCTACAATAATAATGCAGGAGCAATATTTACAGGTTTAGATCTTTATATTTGTGGTGTTGTAGGATTTATAATTACGGGATTATTAATTTGGGTTACAGAATATTATACAGGAACTAATTATAGGCCAGTTAGAACCGTTGCCAAATCTTCAACAACGGGACATGGTACTAATGTTATTCAAGGGTTAGCAATATCTATGGAAGCTACAGCTGTACCAGCCTTAATAATTGTAGCAGGTATATTATATACTAATAGTTTAGCTGGTTTGTATGGTATTGCCATTGCTGTAACAGCGATGTTAGCTTTAACTGGGATGGTTGTTGCTTTAGATGCGTATGGACCTGTAACTGATAATGCAGGTGGAATTGCAGAAATGTCTAAGTTGCCGAAAAATGTTAGAAAGACTACCGATGCATTAGATGCAGTGGGTAACACAACTAAAGCCGTAACAAAAGGTTATGCAATAGGTTCAGCTGGTCTAGGTGCACTTGTCCTTTTTGCTGCATATACAGAAGATATAAAATATTTTTCTGGAGTATCCGGCTCTGCACTTGAAGGTGTTGATGTAACTTTTGATTTATCAAACCCATTCGTAGTTGCTGGTTTATTAATTGGTGGTATGTTGCCATATCTATTTGGATCAATGGGTATGCAAGCAGTTGGTAGAGCTGGTGGGGCAGTTGTAATTGAAGTTAGAAGGCAATTTAAAAAAATACCTGGAATAATGAAGGGAAAAAGAAAACCTGACTATGGAAAGTTGGTTGATCTATTAACTAAAGCTGCAATTAAAGAAATGATATTACCTTCTCTTTTACCAGTCTTGTCGCCTATGATTCTTTATTTTGTTATTTTACAAATAGGTGGATTAGAAGCAGCGTTATCCTCTTTGGGCGCAATGTTATTAGGTGTAATCATTACAGGTTTATTTGTTGCAGTATCAATGACTGCTGGAGGTGGTGCATGGGACAATGCAAAAAAATATATCGAAGATGGAAATTTTGGAGGAAAAGGTTCAGAGGCACATAAATCTGCAGTAACCGGAGATACAGTTGGTGATCCTTACAAAGATACAGCAGGGCCAGCCGTAAACCCAATGATCAAAATCACTAATATAGTTGCTTTGTTACTATTAGCTGTAATAGCTCATTAAGCTACTTATTTTTATACATTTTTGACCTAACACTAGAGAGAAATTTTTCTACAAAGCTTTTTTTAGAAAGTTCATTTGCAGTTTTATCTGTAGAGAATTTAACTTTTTGTAAATCTCTTTTATAAAGAATTTTTTTATCTACTAAAACACCGTATTTATTAAAACTCAATATCAATACATTGTTAGTTTTTAATATATTTTGTCCCAGTTTATGATACTCGCCTTTTGACAAAACTCTCTCTATATAAATCCATTCATTATCATTCTTAAAAGACACTGTATGAGGTTCACCAAAGATTTTGATTACGTCGTTTTTGTTAGAAGTGTTTAAAACAAGCTTATTAGACCTATTTTCTAAAAAAACAATTCCATGATTTTTATATGATTCTTGAAACTGGCAATTAATTAAAATAAGAAAGTAAAAGAATAATAGTAATTTATTTATATGTTTGGTTCTAAAATACATAATCATGTTTTATACAATACACTTCTCAATCTATCTAGAAATATTTTATTTTACAATAAAATCAGGTTGCCAGATACTTTCGAAACAAGAATATATTTGATGTTTTTTCATTTTTCAATAATTATGCTTATATTCAAAGAAAAAAAAACTAAATTTGATCAAAAATTATACGATAACTTATTTCACGATATAGAAAATAATTTGCGAGAGGCAGGTCTTGGAGATGTTTCAGTAAATAAAAAGATGAAGGATTTAAATAAACAACTATATGATATAATAATTAAACTCGAAAAAAATAAAAACAAGGGTTTTGATATCAGTAAAAATTTAGCATTTAAGTATTTTAAGGATTTAGATACCAAAGAAGAGATAAAATACAATGAATTCAACCATTATTTTATTAAATTTTACAATTTTTGCTTTGAATTACCTCTAGATAATATGATAAGAGAAGCAATTAAATTTAAAATTTGATTATGGCTGTACCTAAAAGAAAAACTTCTGTATCAAAAAAAAAAATGAGAAGATCTCATCACAAAATTATTTCTTCCAACATTGTTGAAGACAAAAAAAGTGGTGAATATAGATTATCTCATCATGTTGATTTAAAATCTGGATTATATAACGGAAAAAAAATCTTAGATAATTAAAATTTATTCATGCCAAAAAAAATAACTATTGCTATAGATGCAATGGGAGGTGACAACGCTCCAGATAAAACAATAGAAGGTATAAGTTTTTTTTTAAAAAAAAATAATAGAGAAGACTTTTTAATCCAGATTTTTGGAGACGAAAAATTAATAAAAGATAAAATAAAAAAATTCGACGTTTCCGAAGATAAGATTAATATAATCCATACAGAATCTGTAGTATCAGATAAAGAAACACCTCTTACAGCTATTAAAAACTCTAAAAACACAAGTATGTGGAGATCTATTAACGCTCAAATAGAGGGAGACGCTGATATTAGTTTATCAGCTGGAAATACAGGTGTTCTTCTTGTGATTTCAAGGATGATATTAAAAATGATGAACAATGTTCGTAAGCCAGCTTTAGCAGGTTTGTGGCCAAATAAAAATGGAATGAATGTTGTTTTAGATCTTGGAGCAAACATCGAATGTGATGAATATAATTTAATTGAATTTGCTGAAATGGGTTCTGCTTTATTTAAATCTCTATACCCTAATGAAAAATCATTAGTTTCTCTGTTAAACGTTGGTTCTGAAGAGATAAAGGGGACTGACATTTTAAAAAAGACATATAAAAAATTAAATCAGCTAAGCAATGATGATAATTTTATTTTTAAAGGTTATATAGAAGGCAACAAGATAATGGACGGTAATTCGAACGTAATTATAACAGATGGTTTTACCGGGAATATTGCACTAAAGACAGCAGAAGGCACTGCTAAATTTATTACGGATAATTTAAAAGAAACGCTTACTCAAAATATTTTGACTAAAATTTCACTACTGTTTTCTTTTTTTGCATTAAAAAGATTTAAAGATAAATTAGATCCAAGAAAATATAATGGAGCGATTTTTTTAGGTCTTAATGGTCCAGTAGTAAAAAGTCATGGAGGAACAGACGCAATAGGTTTTTATTATTCAATAGATTTGTGTTATAAAATTGCCAAAGGAGGTTTAATGACACAGATTAAAAATAATTTAAGCCACTTAAATGAAGAATAATTCTTTAAAAAAAGAAGATATATCCAAAGCACTACAGGGAAAACTTGGGTTTTCACTTAATTTTTCAAAAAAGATTATCGATGATCTTCTTTTAATTTTTTCAGAAATAATCAAATATGAAAAGCTAGTTATTAAAAAAATCGGTACTATAAAAACTTTAAATAAAAAAAGTAGATTAGGAAGAAACCCAAAGACTAAAGAGCCATACATCATCTCAGAGAGGAAATCTTTAAGTTATACCCCATCAAAAATTTTGAAGGATCAATTAGATAATTTATGACTAAATTGCTGACAATTAGTGATTTATCAAAGAAATTAAATTTGACTAACTTAGATTCAAAAAAACCATTGAATTATGTTTTAAGATATTGGGAAAAAGAATTTAAACAAATCAAACCCAAAATAATAAGAAACAGACGATACTATAATAATCAACAAGTCGAATTAATAGAATTAATTCATTTTTTACTTAAAATTAAGGGTTTAACTTTAAAAGGTGTAAAAAAAATATTAGACTCCAATGTAAATAAACTTGACGATTACAAATCAGATAGTTTAAAAGCTCAATATTATAAATTAAAAATTAAAAATAAGTCAAAAAAATTGTTAGAGAAAATAAATAGAATAAAAAATTATGGCAAAAAAATCTCATATTAAAGTAAGGATGGTTCCTGAAAGTAATCCTGACAGTAAATTTATTTACTATGCAAAAAAACCTACTAAAGGTGAAAAGGCCAAAGATAAATTAAAGCTTAAAAAATATAATCCTAATACAAGAAAACATGAATTTTTCGTTGAAAAAAAGCTGCCGCCTCACAGTAAATAATTTTACCTTTTTTTAAAATTTCTAATTTCAAAATTTATATAAGACCTTATCATAGCCTTCCAAATGTCCTTTGTTATTTTAGGGTCTATTTTCTTTTTACGAGATTTACGATTAATATTTTTAAGAATGATTGAAATTCTTTTTTTATCTACTATATCTTTTTTAAACTTTTTATTTGCAAGAATTTTACTGACCAAGTTTGTTCTTTTTTTTAAAATATTTAAAAATAAATCGTCTAGTTTATCTAATTCTTTTCTAATTTTTATTATGTTTTTATTTATCATAGCGACATTATTTAATAATTAGTTTTTTAAAATAAGAGTATAATACATCGAATGCAGAATTTAGATATAAAAATAAATAGATTATTTACACTTTGGTTAAGATTTTCAATGATACTTGTGTTAAGTATAATTATCGTTGGTGGATTGACAAGGTTAACTAATTCGGGACTTTCAATAACAGAATGGGAATTATTTACAGGAATATTACCTCCACTAAACAATATAACATGGAACAATTATTTTGATCTTTATAAAAAAATACCACAGTACCAATTACTAAATTCCTCAATGACTATAGATGAGTTTAAAGTAATTTTTTATTGGGAGTATTTTCATAGAATTCTAGCAAGAATAATTGGTCTATTTATTTTGATACCACTAATATTTTTTTATCTAACAAAAGAAATTAACAAAGAGTATTTAAAGAAGAGTTTAATTATTTTTCTTCTAGTATTAATTCAAGGACTAGTTGGCTGGTATATGGTTAAAAGCGGTTTAGTTAACGATGTGTCCGTAAGTCACTATCGTTTATCATTACATTTGATTAACGCTTTCATAATTATATCAATGATTTACTGGTTATTATTAAATTTTAAAAAAAATACAAATAAAATTTTTTTTAATTTTTCTAAGTTTAATTTTCCCTTTTTAATTCTTTTCTCTTTAGTTTTTTTGCAAATAATATTTGGAGCTTTTGTCTCTGGACTTGACGCTGGTAAAATTTATCAAACATGGCCATTAATGGATAAATCATATTTTCCAAATGATCTAATACTTTATAGTTTAATAAATTTATTAGATTTTGATAATCACTCATTAGTGCAATTTTATCATAGAAATTTAGCTTATATAATAACATTATATATTTTGATAATGTGTTTTTTAATTCTTAAAAAGAAAAATAAATACCTCTATAAACCAGTTTTTATTTCATTATTTTTCTTATTATTGCAAGTATTTTTAGGTGTTGTTACATTAGTAAGCGGGCTTAATATTTATCTTGCCTCTGCACATCAACTAACGAGCGTTGTTCTTACATTAAGCTTAATTAATCTTTATTACCGTTATATAAATTAGTTTGACTTTGTTATATTTAATATGTATTTATCGCGATAATTAAAATGACACCGTTTATAAAGAAGAAAGATGTTAAAAAAGATTGGTACTTAATCGACGCTAAAAATGCAGCGGTTGGTAGACTCGCATCTTTTATTTCTAAAGTTTTAAGAGGAAAAAACAAGCCTCAATTTAATCCACATATTGATAATGGTGATTTTGTAGTCGTCACAAACATCGATAAAATAAAATTTACTGGAAAAAAATTTAAAAATAAAAAATATTTCAAACACACTGGTCACCCTGGAGGAATTAAAGATACATCGCCTTTAATTTTAAGAGAAAAAAATAAATCAGAAGAAATTCTTAAATTAGCTGTCAAAAGAATGTTACCTGGTGGCTCTTTATCAAAAAAACAATTAACAAAATTAAAAATTTATAACGGTACAGAACATCCACACGAAATACAAAAACCCAAAATAATAAATTTTGAAAAGCTTAATAACAAAAATATTGTCAGATAATGCAAAATTCAACTACATCTCAGATCAAACCTAAAAAAATTAAGTTAGACTTCAAAGAAAGTAAATACGCTACGGGGAGAAGAAAGAAATCAATTGCTAAAGTATGGGTTAAAAAGGGAACTGGAAATATTCATGTTAATGGAATTAAAATGAATGATTACTTTAAAAGACCAGTTCATCAAATAATTGTTACTAGACCATTAGAAATATCAGAAGTAGCTACAAGCTATGATGTGAAATGTTCAGTTAAAGGAGGCGGTTTATCCGGGCAAGCCGGAGCAATAATACTAGGTATTTCGAAAGCATTGATAGCCCATGATGAAAATTTAAAAAAGAATTTAAAAAAAGATAAACTTACCACCAGAGACTCAAGAGTTGTTGAGAGAAAAAAATACGGTCATCGAAAAGCAAGAAGAAGCTTTCAATTTTCAAAACGATAATCATTTAAATTTAATTTTAGAAAGGACGATGGTATAAATTATTATGCCTGATTTGAATAAAATAAAAATTACAGTAATTGGTGCAACTGGGTATACAGGATTAGATTTGATTTATCTATTAACTAAGCATCCTAAAGTAAAAATAGTAAGTCTTTGTGCCAGAAAAAATCTTGGAAAAGATATATCTTTTTTTGACAAAAGGATTAAAAAGAAACTACCGAAATTGATTTCAGAAAAACATATTGATTGGAATAATTTAGATTTAGTTTTTCTCTCATTACCTAATGGAGAAGCTCAAAAAATTATAAAAAGAAAGTATCATAAATTTAAAAAAGTAAAATTTATAGATTTATCAGCAGATTTCAGAATAACTAATCCAGACACATATTTTAGAAATTATAAAATTAAGCATAAAGCTAAAGATTTGATCAACAAAAGCATATATTCAATTAGTGAATTTAGTAAAGAAAAGATAAAAAATTTTAGAATAATTGCTAATCCAGGATGTTACCCAACTTCGATACAACTACCTTTAATACCGCTTATTCTTGATAATCTTATAAATATAAAAGATATTACTATTGATTCTAAGTCAGGTTACTCAGGTGCGGGAAAAAATTTAGAAAAAAAATTTAAACATAAAAATCTATATAGCTCAACTTTCGCCTACAATACGAAAAATCATAGACATATGTGCGAAATGCAACAAGAGATTTTTAAGATTACAAAAAAAAAAATTATATTTTCTTTTAATCCCCATCTTCTTCCCACTTATAGAGGCATCTTGTCTTCAATATACTTAAAGCCTAAAAATAAAATTACTGCAAAAAAGATTAGAGAGTCTTTAAAAAACTATTACAAGAAATTCAAATTTATTAAAATACTTAAACTTAATTCTCAATTGGGTTCTGGAAATGTACTTAACACTAATAATTGTGAAATTTCTGTATGCGAGACAAGTGTAAAAAATAAAATTGTAATTTTTTCTGCTATAGATAATTTGGTAAAAGGTGCTTCTGGACAAGCTATCCAAAACATGAACCTTCTTTATAATTTACCTGAAAATTTGGGTCTTAAATGAAAAATCTACTCATAATCTTTTTTTTATTTAGTTTAATAGGGTGTACAAAACCTAAAACGGTTCTAATTTGTGGGGATCATGTTTGTGTTAACAAAGCTGAAGCTCAACAATTTTTTGAGGAAAATTTAACGCTCGAAGTCAAAATATATAATCACAAAAAAACTAAAAATTACGATTTAGTTAAATTAAATATGGATACTTCTGATAAAAAAAAAGTTAAAATAGAAATGACTGAAAAAACAACAAAAGAAATTAAGATTTTAACAAAAGATGAAATTACTAAAATAAAAAAAAAAGTAAAAAATAAAAAAAATGTTAAAAAGAATTTTGATAAAAAAAATGATTTTAAAAAAAAGAAAATTAAAAAAAATCAAATTTCTACGACTGATATAACTACAAGTTCACAAAGAATAAACAATAATGTAGACGTTTGTACAATTATAAAAAAATGTGATATTGAAGAAATATCTAAATATTTGATAAAAATTGGAAAAAAAAAGAACTTTCCAGATATAACTTTAAGAGAATAACATTATAAATGAAAAAAATAAATATAGCGATAATTGGTTTAGGAAATATTGGGAGTTATCTATACAAATACCTAAACAAAAATAAAAAGATACTTTCAAAGAAAAATAATTGTATACCTAATGTTATTTACATCTCAGCAAAAAATAAGAATCGTAACAGAGGTTTTAAGATAAACAAAAATATCTGGTTAAACAATTACTTAGACTCAACAAAAAATAAGAGTGTTGACTTGATAGTCGAGCTTATAGGTGGCGCTGAAGGCCCAGCAAAAAAATTGGTTTTTGAAGCGCTTAAAAATAAAAAACACGTAGTAACAGCAAATAAGGCTTTAATTGCTAAATATGGTGATCAATTATCAAGAATTGCAGAAAAAAATAAAGTCAATTTAGAATTTGAAGCGTCAGTTTGTGGAGGGGTGCCAATTATAAGATCTTTAAAAGAGGGATTGATAGCTAACAAAATCAATAAAGTTTTTGGAATATTTAATGGTACATCAAATTATATTCTTTCATCGATGGATAAAGAAAATAAATCTTTTAAAGAAGTTTTGCAACATGCACAAAAATTGGGATATGCAGAGTCAAATCCTACAGCTGATCTGAATGGAGACGATGTAGCAGCAAAATTAAAAATTTTGTCATCTCTGTGTTTTAATTCATTTTTGAACAAGAATATCCATGTTGAAGGAATTAAAGATATAGACAAGGATGATATAAATTACGCTAAGAGACTTGGTTATAAGATTAAATTGTTAGGCTATGCTGAACTTATAGGAAAAAATATTTTTCAAAGGGTTCACCCTACATTAATAAGAAACAGTTCTTATGTAGGAAGCATTGATGGCGTTTTAAATGCTGTTATTATAGACGGAAATCCGGTTGGTCAAAGTATAATACAAGGCGAGGGAGCAGGTCCTGCCGCAACAACATCTGCATTAATTTCTGATATCTCATCTATTTTAAGAGGAAACATTAAATTTCCTTTTTCAATATCAAATAAAGAAAGAAAAAACTTATATTTCAAAGATATATCAAAACGGTTTTTTTCTGCTTACTTTAGATTTAATGTAACTGATAAACCTGGTGTTTTGTCAAATATTACTCAAATTTTTTCAAGAAATAAAGTTTCTATAAAAAGATTAGTTCAAGACCCGAATAAAAATAAGAGTTCATCATCAATTATAATCATAACTCATCCTTCAAAAGACAAATCACTTAATAAAATTATTCAGACTATTAATAAAAGATCTTATGTAAAAAAAAGATCTAAATTGATAAGAATAGATGACGAATAAATGTCAATAGATCAAAAATTTTTAAATCTTTTTATTAAAGCCACCGAAAAGGCAGCAATTGGAGCCTCAAAGTTTATAGGTAAAAATGATAAAATTGCTGCTGATAAAGGCGCTGTTGATCCAATGAGAAGAGAGTTAAACAAAATTAATATGGAAGGAACAATAGTTATCGGAGAAGGGGAAATGGATGAGGCTCCCATGTTGTACATTGGCGAAAGATTAGGAACGTTGAATGGACCTAAATTTGATATAGCAGTAGATCCATTAGAGGGAACAAAATTCACAGCAAACAATCAACCAAACGCTTTCTCTGTTATAGCAGTCGCAAAAAAAGGTGATTTATTATCAGCTCCTGACACTTACATGGAAAAAATAGCAATAGGATCAAATTTACCCAAAAATTTAATAGATATTGATAATGGAGTAGAAAAAAATATTCGAATACTAGCTGAAGCAAAAAAGAAAAAAGTTTCAGAAATAAATGCATGTGTATTGAAAAGACCAAGACATGATGAAATCGTTGATGAAATGAACAAGCTAGGGGTAACTATAAATTTTATAACAGATGGTGATATAGCTGGTGTTTTGAGTGTAGTAGGAGAGAAACCGAAAAATGATATTTACTATAGCACAGGTGGAGGCCCAGAAGGAGTTTTAGCAGCATCAGCGCTATCTTGCTTTGGAGGTCAAATCCAGGGTCGTTTAGTTTTAAATGAAGAAGAAAAAATTAGGGCAAAAAAACTTGGGATATCTGATTTTAAAAAGAAATATAATATCGAAGATATGGTAAAAGGAGATGTTATATTTTGTGCGACTGGTGTAACAGATGGAGACTTAACTAAGGGAGTAAAGGACCTTGGAAATGAATTTGAGGTTACAACTTTTGCACTGCATAAAAGTAAAAAGATAAACAAAATAATTAGAAATATATACAATAAATGATTTCAAATTCAGTAAGTAACAAAAACTGGATTTTTAAAAAATACAATGAACAAGATGTTATATTTTTCAAAGAAAATTATTCATTAGATGAATTAACATCAAAGCTTTTATCAATCAGAAACATTAAAAAAGAAGACGTTCAAACTTTTTTAAACCCGTCTATAAAGAACTTCTTGCCTAATCCTGAAATTTTAAAGGATATGCAAAAATCAGCAAAAAGAACATTACAAGAGATTTCTCAAAAGCATAAAATTGGCATTTTTGGTGATTATGATGTTGATGGGGCTTCAGCAACAGCATTACTTGCAAATTTTTTTAACTCAATAAATGTTCCTTACGAAATTTATATACCAGATAGAAAAAAAGAGGGCTACGGACCCTCTGCTTTGTCATTTAAAAAATTAATAGATAACGGTTGTAAATTGATTTTCACTGTTGATTGTGGGACACTATCATTCGATGCTATAGATTACGCATCTAATAATGACATTGACGTAATCGTTCTCGATCACCATCAATCAGAAATAAATTTGCCTAAAGCTCACTCTATAGTAAATCCGAATAGGTTAGATGATAAATCTGATTTAAAATACTTATGCGCCGCTGGAGTTACATTTATGTTTTTAATTTCCTTGAATAAAGAACTTAGATCAACTGATTGGTTTATCAAATCAAAAATTACTGAGCCGAATTTGCTTGAATACTTAGATTTAGTAGCTTTAGGAACAGTTTGTGATGTTGTTCCTTTAGTTGGTCTAAATAGAGCAATTGTCTCACAAGGATTAAAAATTTTAAAATCAAAAAAAAATCTTGGATTAAAAACATTATTTGATATTTGTGATATCCAAACTAAACCGAATGTTTATCATATTGGGTATCAACTAGGTCCAAGAATTAATGCTGGTGGCAGAGTAGGAAAGTCTTCTCATGGAGCAAATTTATTAATTAGTAATAATCCTAAAGATGTTTTCAAAATTGCAACTGAGTTAGATCATTTTAATAAAGAAAGGCAAATTTTAGAAAAAGACCTAATGGATAAAATCTTAAAGAATTTAGAAAATAAAACACATGAATCAGTAATGATAATTTTTGGAAAAAATTGGCATGAGGGTGTGATTGGAATAGTTGCATCTAGAATTAAAGATAAATTCAATAAACCGGTCATAATTATATCAATTGACGATAATGGTATAGGAAAAGCATCAGCTAGATCTATTGTAGGTTTTGATATTGGATCAGTAATTATTGCCGCTGTTCAAGAAAAAATCTTAATTAAAGGTGGGGGACATAAAATGGCTGGAGGATTTACAATAAAAACTGAAAATGTTGAAAAATTTAAAAAATTTATCTTAAAAAAATTTGAAAGATTAAGTAATGGCAAAATGAATATAAAACCTTTATATTTAGATAGTATAATAGCCCCGACTGCATTAAATCTTCAATTTTATAATAAGGTAAATTCACTTGCTCCTTTCGGTTCAGGAAACCCAGAGCCAAAGTTTGTTTTAGAAAATATGAAATCTATAAATTATAAGATTATAAAGGAAAAACACATAAAATCAGTTTTAGTCGGATTGGATGGATCTAGTGTCAAATCTATAGCATTTAACTGCGTCGAAAATGAAATTGGAGCTTATTTGCTTAAAAAAGATAAAAAATTATTTAATATTGCTGGTAAATTATCCTTAAATGAGTGGCAAGGGCAATCAAATGTGGAGTTTATTATCGATGATATTTCTGTTAATAAGACAATCAAAAAAACGGTCCCATCGTCTATCGGTTAGGACAGTTGGTTTTCATCCAACAAAGAGGGGTTCGATTCCCCTTGGGACCGCCAAAAAAAATGCATAAAGTAGCAATTATAGAAAAAATTCACCAAGATGGAATAAATTTATTAAAAGTTAATCCAGCGTTTGAATTTGAAATAATCGAAGATGCTTCTGAAGAAAATTTAATAAAAGTACTACCTAGTTTTGATGCTTGCACACTTAGAGTTTCTAAATTAAATGAAAAAATTCTATCAAAATGTAAAAATTTAAAGGTTATATCTAGACATGGTGTTGGATATGATAATGTTGATTTAAATTATATAAAAAAAAACAAAATAACTTTATTAATAACTGCTACTGCAAATGCAGTAGCTGTAGCAGAACATGTAGTTTACATGATGCTGTCTATATCCAAAAGTATTAATCAATACGACCAGGAAGTTAGAATTGGAAATTTTAAAAAAAATGCATCTAATATAACTACTTTAGAACTTTTTAAAAAAGAGATTCTAATTGTTGGATTTGGAAGGATAGGACAAAGCTTAATTAAAAGATGTAAAGGTTTCGAGATGAAAGTAAAAGTATTTGATCCTTTTGTTGATAAAGAGACTATTGAAAAGTTTGGAGGGCAAAAAATTGAAAATCTTGATGATGGATTAAAAATTTGTGACTATGTTTCTTTACATGTTCCGTTAAATGAAAAAACTAAAAATTTAATTAATTATTCTAAACTTAAGAATATGAAAAGAGAAGCTATTGTAATTAATACTGCAAGAGGTGGAATTATCAACGAAAACGATTTAGACAAGGCATTGAGAGAGAATATAATTTTTGGTGCAGGATTAGATGTTTTTGAAAATGAGCCCATAGATGAAATTAATCCTCTGCTATCAAATAAAAAAGTTTTATTGAGTCCACATTCAGCAACATTTACGAATGAATGTAAATCTAGAATGTCTTTAGAAACAACTAAAAATATTATTGATTTTTTTGAAAATAAGATTGATAAGTCTATGATTGTAAAATTATGATAGATATAAATAGGAAATTAAAAAATTTTGGTCCATTAGAAGTTTTAGTATTAAGTTCTATTACATATGTGATTGTAATGTTATTATGGACAGCTTCGACAAGGTCAGAAGTTTTACAAAAAGCAAACGATATAAAATCAAATCATAAGTCTGTGGTTGATTTTCTTAATGACGAGATAAATAGTTGCAGCTCAAATGAAGAGGGTTCAACATCTTGGGGTGAGAAATGCAATTCTGTTTGGAGTTCAGATAACATCGTTAATTATGTGTTAAATAATATTGATCTAAAAAACCCATATTCAATTAATAAACCGTTAATACAAACCTCTCAAGATCCCAGAATTCAGGCCGAAGGTAAAGCAGGTCAGTCTACAGATAAAGGTATAATTTTTGTTTCTTCAAATAACTTTGAGTCAGAAGCAGGCTCAGAATGGGTAGTCGGCACTTGTATAAAGTCACCTTGCGTAGCTGCGGGTAATAATGAATTAGTCTCAGTATACCGTTAATTAATAATTTCAAAACCACATTGTTTTGCAGTTTTACTTAAATAATTGAAACCAATCTTTGCATATTCAAATGGATTTGCTTTAGCAGGATCTTGTTCAGCCTCTACTACAAGCCATCCAGAATAATTTTTTTTCTTTAATACATTTAAGAAAGGAATATAGTCAATACACCCATCACCTGGCACAGTAAATGCCCCATCTAAAAATGCTTGTCTAAATGTTGCATCATTTTTCAGTGATTTTTGTAAAATATCTTTTCTTATGTCTTTACAATGAACGTGAATTATACGTTCGTAAAAATTTTCAACTAATTTAATAGAGTCACCTTGAGCAAACAACATGTGACCTGTATCTACTAATAATTTAACTGTATCCTTTGTATTTTCTATAAGTCTAGAAGTATCTTCCTCAGTTTCTATTATAGTTCCCATGTGATGATGATAAGCTAATGGCATATTTTCATCTATCATCATTTTACTAATTTCATTTATTGAATAAATAAATCTATTCCAATCGTCTTTATCTAATTTAGGTCTTTTTGATAACGGTGTTATAGGATCTCCTTGAACGGAGTCTGTTACCTCAGCAAAAACCATGCAAGGTGCTTCACAATCTTTGAATAATTTAAGTTGTTTTTGCATAAGTTTAAATTCTTCTTTGGGTGATCTTTTTAATAGTTGAGCCCCATACCAACCTGAACATAATTTAAGGTTCTCTTTTTGAAGTTTAGGAATAAGTTCTTTCGAATTCATTGGAAATTTTCCGCCAGATTCAATTCCAGTAAAACCTGCCATACTTGCTTCTTTTAAACATTGTTCTAATGGAGTTTTTCCACCTAATTCAGGCATATCATCGTTGCTCCATGCAATGGGCGCTATTCCTAATCTTATCGACATAGTTTTAAGAAAGTAATAATATTTTATAATATAAATAATTAACTTACAAAAGAATTTATGATCAATGTAGCACTTTTGGGTTTTGGTAGAATTGGGCAAATGCATGCTCAGAATATATATCTAAATAAAACGCTTAATTTGTTATATGTATACGAAAAGATTGATAAACTCAGAAAAAAAGCTAAGAGTCTTTACAATTGTAAAATTGAAAAAGATTATAAAAAAATATTTTCAGACGAAAAAGTAGATATTATTTTTATTTCTAGCCCTACAAATACTCATATCAGATTTATAGAAGAGGGTATCAAATACAATAAAACTATTTTTTGTGAAAAACCTTTAGACTTAAATATAAATAAAATTGTTAAAACTTTCAAAAAAGTTAAGAAAAATAATTCGAAGATACAGATGGGGTTTAATCGAAGATTTGATCCTAGCCACCACTCAATTAAAAAAGATTTAGAAAAAGGTAAAATAGGAAGATTGGAAAAAATAATAATTACAAGCAGGGATCCAGCACCTCCTTCGAAAGCTTATCTCAAATCTTCTGGGGGTATTTTCAGAGACATGATGATTCACGATTTTGATTTATGTAGGTATTATTTAAATAATGATGAAATTTTAGAAATTAGTTCATCTGTAAGCTCATTTGAGAATTTTTACAAAAAAATCAAAGATCATGAATTAGCTACTGTTACCATGAAATCAAAGAAAGGTGTTATATGTGTAATCACAAATTCTAGACATTGTTCATTTGGATACGATCAAAGGGTTGAATTATTTGGAAAAAAAGGAATGCTTTTATCAGGCAATCAAAAGAGGACGGCCACAGAGATATTTAATTCAAATCAATCCCATTCACAAAAACCTTTTTTAAATTTTTTTATTGAACGATACAAAGAAGCTTATAATTTGCAATTGAATGAACTAATTTCTCTTCATAAGAATAGAATAAAACCTAGATCATCTTTCAAAGATGGTTATTTAGCTTTAAAAATTGCTAATGCTGCATATCAATCTCTAAAGCAAAAAAAGATAATAAAATTAAAGTAATTTTTGACTACCTCTAGTTGTATGTATTTTTTTTCCTTTTGTAATTTAACCAATTTTTTGTTTTAATTGCGCAAAATTAACAAACAAATGAGGGAAATAATCATGAAAAAAGTATACTTAACTGTTGCTGCTCTAATGAGCTGGGCAATGATGTCAGTAGCTGCTCTAGCAGTAGATATTATTGTTGTGTCTCATGGACAAGCAAATGACCCTTTCTGGTCTGTTGCAAAAAATGGAGTTGATAAAGCTTGTAAAGATATGAAAGTATCTTGCAAATACACTGCTCCGGCAACATTTGACATGGTAGAGATGGCAAAACTTATTGACAACGCTGTTTCTCAAAAGCCAAAAGGTATTGTAATAACTCTTCCAGATGCTGCCGCTTTAGGTAAATCTGTTAAAGCTGCAATATCTGCAGGTATCCCAGTAATCTCTATGAATTCAGGTTCAGACGACTACATGAAATTAGGTATTAGTGCTCACGTAGGTCAAACAGAGTTTGAAGCTGGCGTAGGTGGCGGACAAAAAATGAAAGCTGCTGGTGGTAAAAAAGCACTATGTGTTAACCACGAAGTAGGTAACGTCGCTTTAGATAGAAGATGTGCTGGTTTCAAAAAAGGCTTTGGTGGATCTGTAGACATATTAGGTACATCAAATGACCCGACTGAAATTCAAAAAGCTGTAGCTGCTAAATTAGGTGGTGGATATGACACTATTCTTACTTTAGGAGCTGGTCTAGCGGGAGAAGCTGCTCTAAAAGCTTTAGAGTCTGCTGGTAAGGTTGGAAGCGTAAAACTTGGTACATTCGATATGTCGCCAGGAATGCTAAAAGCTGCTGCTGCTGGAAAAGTTGAGTTCTTGATTGACCAACAACAATACCTACAAGGTTATTTACCTATAGCTATCTTTTCTCAATATATGAGATATGGAACAATGCCAGCTGGTGTTGTTATGACAGGACCTGGTTTTGTTACTCCTAACAATGCGAAGGATGTAATAAAATGGGCTGCTCAAGGTTATAGATAAGAAAAATATTAAAAAGGCCTAGTGATTATTCACTAGGCCTTTTTTTTTTAAGTTTTTTTATATGTCTACAAAGTCTAAAAGTATTGAAACAAAAACTGACATCAATCAGGATGAAAGACTCAAAAAAGTTTCTAAATTACGGTTATTATTAAATAGACCTGAACTTGGCGCTCTTGGTGGAGCTATACTTGTATTTATATTTTTTGGTATTGTTGCTGGTGATACGGGAATGTTTAGTGCATATGGAGTACTAAACTTCTTAGATGTCTCAGCTAATTTAGGTATAATAGCTATTGCCGCTGCTATGTTAATGATAGGTGGAGAATTCGATTTGTCTATTGGATCAATGATTGGATTTGCAGGTATATGTATAGCTATTCCAGCAATTTATTGGGGATGGCCACTATGGATGAGTATTATTTTTGCATTCTCAATGGCAGTACTAGTAGGATATTTCAATGGAATATTAGTTGTAAGAACAGGCTTGCCATCATTCATCGTTACTCTTGCAATGCTTTTTATTTTAAGAGGAGCAACTTTAGCTATAACAAGATTGATCACTGGTCGTACGCAAGTTCCAGGTCTAAGAGTTTTAATCGAAGATGATCCTTTAGCATGGATATTTGCAACTGATACTTTTAAATGGGTCTTTACTTGGTTAGGTTCGATGAATCTGATTGCACTGAGAACAGATGGAACCCCTCTAGCCACGGGTATACCTCCATCTGTAATTTGGTTTATAGCTTTGGCAATAATTACAACATGGATACTAATGAAAACAAGATACGGAAATTGGATATTTGCATCTGGGGGAGATAAAAATGGTGCTAACAATGTTGGAGTACCAGTTGGTAGGGTAAAAATAAGTTTATTTATAGGAACTGCAGTAGCCGCAACTATTTTTGCTACTATTCAAGTTTTAGATGCAGGCTCAGCTGATACAATGCGAGGAACTTTAAAAGAATTGGAAGCAATTGCAGCTGCAGTTGTTGGAGGCTGTCTATTGACTGGTGGATATGGTTCAGCTATTGGCGCAGCATTTGGGGCCTTAATATTTGGAACAGTATCAATGGGAATATTTTATACAGATGTAGATACAGACTGGTTTAAAGTTTTTTTAGGAGCAATGATGTTAATTGCGGTGATCTTTAATAATTATATTAGAAGAAAGGTAACGGAAAGCAAATAATGTCTGACTATTTAGTTCAATTTAACAACATAAGTAAATTTTTTGGAAAAGTAATAGCTCTTAAAGATGTAACTATGAAATTAAAAAAAGGTGAAATTATGTGTCTTCTTGGTGACAATGGTGCAGGTAAATCAACTTTAATTAAAACATTAGCCGGAGTACACAAACCTGATGAAGGTGAAATTATTGTCGAAGGAAAAAAAACAATATTTGATAGCCCCAAAGATGCATTGGACATGGGAATAGCTACTGTATATCAGGATCTAGCTTTAGTCTCTTTAATGAGTGTTACTAGAAACTTTTTTATGGGTAGAGAACCCATGAAAGGTCCACCATTTTTCAAAACGTTCGATATTGAAAAGGCAAATAAAATAGCTGCTGATAGAATGGCGCAGATAGGTATTGATGTTAGAGATCCGTCTCAGGCCGTCGGAACGATGTCGGGTGGTGAGAGACAATGTTTAGCAATTAGTAGAGCTATATATTTTGGAGCAAAAGTTCTCGTTTTAGATGAGCCTACTTCTGCTCTTGGGGTTCACCAAGCTTCGGTTGTTTTAAAATATATAGTTAAAGCTGCTTCTCAGGGTTTAGCTGTTATTTTAATAACACATAATGTTCATCATGCTTATCCAGTCGGAAATAATTTTACAGTATTAAATAGAGGAAAAAGTTTAGGTACATATGAAAAAAAAGATATTTCTAGAGAAAAACTTTTAAGTATGATGGCAGGTGGTGAAGAGTTAAACAAATTAGAGGTAGAGCTTCAGGAAATGAACAGGTCTACAGCTAATTAATGCAAATAGGAATAGATTTAGGGGCAACTAAAATAGAGTACGTTCTTTTAGATAATAATAATATAGAATTAAAAAGAGAAAGAGTTCAAACACCTAAAGATTATGAAAACACAATAATTTCAATCACTGAAATTATAAAAAAATTAGAAAATAAATCTGGAAATTTTAATGTAGGTATATGTCATCCTGGAGCTGTAGATAAAACTACAGGATTAATTAAAAATGCACATAACTCTCAATGGCTTAATAATAAGAACTTAATAAAAGATTTAAAATTAAAAATGAATAATAATTTTTTCTCAGAAAATGACGCTAATTGTTTTTGTTTATCTGAGGCATTTGATGGATCAGCTAGTCATTATGAAACTGTATTTGGTATTATATTAGGATCGGGTTGTGGCGGTGGATTAGTAATTAATAAAAAAATAATATCTGGATCAAATGGTTTGGGAGGAGAATGGAGTTTAAATCAAATACCACTTACAAATACACCAAACTTAAAATCCGATAAAATCTTAGATTTTTCAAATAGACTAGAGGGTTATCTATCCGGTAAATCAATAGAAAAAAGATTTAATGAACAATTTAATGAAAAAATTTCAGCAAAAGAAATTTTTAGCAGATATAGAAAAAAGGATACTAACTGCACTTTATTTATAAATGAGTATAAAGATATTTTAGCAAGATGTTTGGTTATTATAGTAACAACTCTTGATCCAGATGCTATTGTTTTCGGTGGTGGAATTTCTAATGAGATAGATTTTTTAGATCAAATTAAAAAAAAAACATCATCATTTATAAATGAACCTAATCTTAAAACAGTTTTTTTAAAACCAAAATATGGAGACGCAAGCGGGGTAAGAGGTGCTGCTATTTTGAGTAGGCAAAGTTCTATTTAAGTATTGATTTAATCTCTTTATTTGAAAATGGTTTCGGCTTTTCACATTTAATAGAAATTCTTTGTTTTTTATTATTTCTTGCAGATAAATGAATTGCCTCTATGATATTTAAAACATGAAGAGATAAATTTCCGTTACATCTATGTTTTTTCTTGTTTTTAATTGAATTTATCATCTCCGATAATCCAACACCTCTATAATTTGCATTAGTAGGAGACTCGTTTGCTCTAGAGCTTTGGGTTCTTATATTAATTTTTCCCAAGGACATTTTGTTTGTTTGATGACTCTTCCATGTACTACCTAATTTTTTACTGATTAAGACTGATCCTCCAAACATATTTGGATCTGGAACTATCATAGATCCTTTATCTCCGTAAAGTTCAATATGGTTTCTTAAATGAGAAATTACATCAAAAGATAAAGTCAATCTAATTATCGTGCCATTATGAAATTTTATAGTAGAAAAATAAGTTGTTGGACACTCTACTTTAAATTTTTTTCCTTTTTTTGGTCCTATACCAATAGTTCGCTTACTAACTCCTTTTGAACTTATACTTGTCACTTCTTTAGCTGGACCTAGTAAGTTTACTAAAGCAGTAAGATAATATGGACCCATATCTATCACTGGTCCACCTCCATTTTTAGCAAACCAAGGCTCTGGGTTAGGATGATAAGATTGTATTCCTGGATAAGCAAATATCCCAGTTCCAAATTTTACTTTACCTATAACATTTGTATCCAAAAGTTCTCTTGCTTTTTGATTTCCTCCACCTAAAAAGGTATCAGGAGCATTTCCTATAAAAAGTTTTTTCCTTTTTGCTATTCTTATAATTTCTTTTCCATCTTCAAATGAAACCGCTAATGGTTTTTCAGAATAAACGTGTTTACCATTAAGTAATGATTTTTTGGCTATTAAATAATGTGCATTAGGTATTGTTAAGTTTAGAATAACTTGAATTTCTTTATCTTTAAGCAATTCATTAACTGAAGTTGAACTTATCTTATAAGTTTTAGCACACTTTTGAGCTGCGAGTTTGTTAATATCAGCACATTTGATTATCTTAAAGTTATTGAAATATTTATGTGCCCTAAAATAAGTTTCAGCTATATGACCGCAGCCAATTAGACCGACTTTGTAAACTTTTCCCATTAAAAAGTTTATACACCTTTTCTCTGTTTTTTCTTCCCTTCTAGGTGTTCTTTTAGGGCTCTTTCATTTTCCTTAGTCGTTGGTATTGAAAGAGTAGGGCTTTCCCAGTAAGCAGAACCCTCTAGCCATTGATATCCATCGGTATGAATACTTATAACATACGTTTTCTTGGATTTTTTTGCTCTTTTAAAAGCCTCTTCAAGTTCAGATATTGAGTTCACTTGTTCTCCCTCTGCGCCCATACTTTTTGCATGCGACGCGAAGTCAACTGGAACAAGATTAGGAGTTTTAGAACTTTTTAACAAACAATTAAATTCTTTACCTCCCTTATACAATTGCAGTCTATTAATAACAGCGTGACCGCCGTTATCGCAAACTATTATAATTAATTTATTATTAGTAATTACCGAACTGTAAATATCTGAATTATAAAGCAAATATGATCCGTCTCCAACAAATGCTATAACTTCTTTATTGGGGTTTGCCATTTTAATCCCAAGAGCCCCTGAAATTTCATAACTCATACAACTAAAACCCCATTCAGTTTCATGAGTATTTAGTTCTCTAGGTCGCCAAACTTGTACAACTTCTCCTACCAAACCGCCTGCCGCAGTAACAGCTATATCTGATGGATCAGAATTTCTATAAATTGCACCAACTGCATGCGCATAACTAGGTAATTTTTGATTAGTAGGACCACTCTCTTTGTCTACATATTCATTCCAACTTTTTAACTCTGATTGTGCTTTTTTATTCCAGCTATCCTCTGCTTTCCAACTTCCTAGAACTAAAGATAATTCAGATAATGAAACCTTAGCATCACCAACTACAGCTTGTGCCATATGTTTGTTTGCATCAAATCTAGCTGCATTAATAGATACAAGTTTGAAATTTGGATTTTCGAAGTTTGCCCAAGATCCAGTAGTAAAATCTGCTAGCTTAGTACCTATTGCTATAGCTAAATCTGTTTTCTTTGCCATATTATTTGCAGCTTTACCACCAAGGCCACCTATCGGTCCTAAAAAGTGAGAATGATCTCTTTTCATAGTAGAATAACCCATGACGGTTTGTGTTACTGGTATATTATGTTTTTTTGCAAAATCAGATAATTCATCCATTGCATCAGAGTAAAATACTCCTCCTCCTGAAATTATTATTGGATTTTTTGAGGATTTAATTGCCTCAGCTGCTTTTTTTATTTGATAATCATCTGGACGTGGTCGTCTAATTGAATGAACTCTTTCTTTAAAAAAATCTTCAGGATAATCAAATACCTCTCCTTGAACATCTTGGCTTAAAGAAATACACGCAGGACCACAATCTGCGGGATCAAGCATAACTTCTATTGCTTGAGGCAAAGTCGATATAATTTGCTCAGGTCGAGTAATTCTATCAAAATATCTAACAACTGGTTTAAAACCATCATTTTGTGTAACTCCTGGATTATTAAAATGTTCAACTTGTTGTAAAACTGGATCTGGCATTCTATTTGCAAAAGTATCTCCAGGAAGAAATAATATTGGTAAACGATTGCTCATAGCAACAGCAGCTGCAGTAATCATATTTGTGGAACCAGGTCCTACAGAACTTGTTGCAATAAAAATTTGTTTTCTTCTTTTAGCTCTCGAGTATGCAATGCCTGTCAATGCCATATTCTGTTCGTGATGTCCTCGCCAAGTTGGTAGTTCCTTTTGATTTTCTTGCAGTGCTTGTCCAAGGCAAGCTACATTGCCATGGCCAAAGATTCCAAATGCACCTGGAAACAATGGTTCTTTCTTTCCATCAATCAGTATTTTTTGTTTTGTAAGGAATTTAACAAGAGCGTGAGCACAAGTAAGTTGAATGTTTTTCATAAATTCTTTATAAGATAGATAATTAACTTAATATATTCAATAATTATATATAATTTATGTACGAGAAATTTGGTCAGTTTATTGACGGTAAATGGCAGCAATCATCGAGTGGTGAGACTTATGAAGTAATTAATCCCGCCACAGAAGAAATTATTGGTAGAGCATCTAAAGCAAATAGTAAAGACGTTCAAAGAGCTCTTAAGTCAGCTCAAAAAGGATTAGAAATTTGGAAGAATACTTCACCTTGGGAAAGGTCAAAAGTTATTAGAAAAATTTCTGAGCTTATGAGAAATAAAGTTGATACGTTATCAAAATGGCTTACTTTGGAAGTTGGTAAACCTTTATCTGAAGGAGCTGGAGAGGTTGGTGGTGCAGCCGACATATTTGAGTGGAATTCTGAAGAAACAAAGAGAATTTTTGGTGAAATAAACCAAAGTCGTTTTCCTAATACGAAAATACACGTAATATATCAGCCTGTAGGTGTAGTAGCAGCATTAGTGCCTTGGAATTTTCCAGTCATTTTAGCTGCGAGAAAAATATCAACAGCTCTTGCTGCGGGATGTTCTGTAATAGTAAAACCTGATGTAATAACGCCCGGTAGTGTTATGGAGATTGTAAATATTTGTAAGGAAGCAGGTGTTCCTGATGGAGTTGTTAATCTATTATCTGGAGATCCAGCAGCTATTTCATCTGAATTAATTCAGTCAGATATAATAAAAAAAATTTCTATCACAGGATCTACAAGAGTTGGTAAATTAATACTTAAGCAGGCCGCTGATAAAGTTCAAAGAGTAACAATGGAATTAAGTGGTCATTCACCATTTATAGTCTTTGATGATGTAGATTTAAATAAAGTTACTGACATGGCTATTACAGCGAAATTTAGAAATAATGGTCAGGTTTGTATTTCTCCTAACAGATTTTATATACATGAAAAAAAGAAAGATGAATTTGCTAATTTAATGGTGGAAAAAACAAAAAAATTAAAAATTGGAAATGGTATGGAAAAAGATACTTTATTAGGGCCGCTATGTACAAAAGAAAGACTTGAAGGAGTGGAAAAATTAGTTGAAACAACAAAAAAAGAAGGTGGAAAATTATTATTAGGTGGAAAAAGAGCTGCAAATTTTAATAAAGGTTATTATTATGAACCAACTATTTTTGATGACATAAAAGATAATTTTACTGTAATGAGAGAAGAGCCTTTTGGTCCAATTGTTCCTATTTTAAGCTTTAAGGATTTTGATGAAGTTATGACTAGAGCTAATAACAATGATTTAGGTTTAGCAAGTTATGTATATACAACAGATCTTAAAAAAGCTAATCAAGCCTCTGAGAAATTAGAAACTGGTTGTGTAGCGGTTAACACACCAGTAGTAGCAGTGGCAGAAGCTCCTTTTGGAGGAATAAAACAAACTGGTTATGGTCGAGAAGGCGGATCAATGGCCATAAAAGATTATTTAAATATTAAATATACTCATTTTGGAATTTCTTACGAATGAGAAAAAATAAGTTGAAAGAAATTTTTAAATCAGGAAAAGCAGCTGTAAATGGTTGGCTTCAGATCCCAAATTCTTTTACTGCTGAATTAATGGCTAATCAAGATTGGGACTCTTTAACATTAGATATGCAACATGGTGTAATAGATTATCCTAATGCCGTTGGTATGTTACAAGCTATATCAACTACAAAGGTTGTTCCAATGGCTAGAGTAAATTGGAATGAACCGGGACAAATAATGAAAATTCTAGATGCGGGTGCATATGGAATTATTTGTCCGATGGTTAGCAATAAACTTGAGGCAGAAAAATTCGTAAAAGCCTGCATGTATCCACCTAAAGGTTACAGAAGTTACGGACCTATCAGAGGACTAGTTTACGGTGGTCCAGAATATGCCGATGAAGCAAATAATGAAATATTAAAATTTGCAATGATAGAAACTAAAGAGTCTTTAGAAAATTTAGATAACATAATGAAAACTCCTGGGTTAGATGGTATTTACATAGGTCCTGCTGATTTAAGCTTAGCTATCGGTGAAAAACCAAGTTTTGATAAACCAGAAGGAGACCCGGTGTATGAAGTAATAATGAAAATTTTAGAGCATGCAAAGAAAAACAAGATTATAGCTGGTATTCAAAACGGGCAGCCTGAATATGCGGAAAAAATGATTAAAAAAGGTTTCCAACTAGTAACTATAGGATCAGATCAAAGATACATGACCGCGGCTTCAAAATCAGCATTAGGAAAATTAAAAAAAAATCAAAAAGAAGACACAGGAAAAGGTTACTAAACTTGAATGAAATTCCATGTTTATATGCTCAAATCTTTGGGCAAAAAGCCAATAACTTATGTAGGTTATACAAATAATCTTAAAAAAAGAATCTCTCTTCACAATAATGGAAAAGGTGCAAAATTTACAAGAGGAAGAAAATGGAAGCTTATCTATAAAGAAAAGTTTACCTCAAAAAATAAGGCAATTTCTAGAGAATATTATATAAAGAAAAATAGGATTTTAAGAAATAAAATTAAACTAAAGTATTTATGAAAATTTCAATTTTACTACCTTATAAAGAAAATTTTTCTCCAGTCTATCCAGGTGCGGTGTCAATTTTTTTAAGCTCAGTAATTAAAAAAAGTAAATATAAGAAAAATATAACAGTATTTGGAAATACAAGTTTTAAAGAAAAATATAATATAAAATATAAAAATATTAATATTTCTAAAAAGATTATGGGTCTGGGAAGCCAAACCTCAAAATATATTAATAATTTTATTAAATTAGAAAACGTTAGGCCTTCAAATATAATTGAAATACACAACAGGCCAACATATGTTCAGCTTTTACCAATAAATAAAACCAAGAAAATTCTTTATTTTCACAATGATCCACTTAGTATGGCAGGATCTAAAACACTGAGCGAAAGACTTACACTTTTAGATTTATGTTCGAAAATTATTTTTAATAGTGAGTGGTCAAAAAATAGATTTTTAACAGGCTTAGATGAAATTTATACAAAATCACCCAAATTAATAGTAATCCGCCAAAGTGCTGATAAACAAACTGTTAATATTTTAAAAAAAGAAAAAGTAATTACATTTGTTGGAAAGTTAAACAGGGCAAAAGGATATGACGTTTTTGGATCAGCGATTATTGATGTTCTTAAAGATTATAAAGACTGGAGGGCAGTAGTTATTGGTGATGAAGAAAGAGAAAAAATAGATTTTAAACATGATAGATTAAAAATATTAGGTTTTAAGAAACATAACGAAGTTATAAAAATTTTTAAAAAATCGAGTATTTCTGTTGTTTGTTCAAGATGGGAGGAGCCTTTTGGTAGAACAAGTCTTGAGTCAGGGAGTTGTGGTTGTGCAGTAATAATTACTAATAGAGGTGGTTTACCTGAAACAATTACTAATGGGGTTATTTTAAATAATTTATCAAAAAGATCAGTTTATGACTCCATAGTAAAATTAATTAAAAATAAAAAATTCAGACGTGAAATTCAAAACCTATCTTTAAAAAATTTTAATCTTACTCATAAAAATGCTTCTATACAAATTGACGCCTATAGAAATGAAATATTGAATAAAGATAAAATATTAAAAAAATCACAAAAGTTAAAAATTTTACATGTAACAAATTTCAATGAAAGGCATAATGGACGATTATTCTATAATACAGGAAAGAGAATAAATAATGGGTTTGTACGATTAAATCATAGTGTACTAGAGTTTAGTGATAGAGATATCGTCAGTTATTATAGAAAAATAAATGATTTTGATGGCTCAAAAAAACTTAATAAAAAATTTATTGAGGTTATAAGCAATTACTTACCAGATGTGATTGTTTTCGGTCATGCTGATTTAATTAAAAGAAATACAATACAATTTATAAAAAAAACTTATCCAAATATAAAATTTTGTCAGTGGTTTTTAGATAGAATGGACTCTAAATGGATAAAAAATTTGAATAGATTTGAACATAAATTTGATTTAATGGATGCAAACTTTTGCACAAGTGATCCAAAAAGTTTCTCCAAAAAACAAAACAAACCTATTTTTTATATTCCAAATCCAGTAGACGAGTCTTTTGAAAAACTTAAAAATGATCAAAATAGTTATCTTAATAATGATGTGTTCTTTGCGATGAGCCATGGTGTGCACAGAGGTGTTCTTAAAAAAGGAAAATTTGATGAAAGAGAGGTATTCATTGAAAATTTGAAAAAACTTACGCCAGATATAAAATACGATCTATACGGCATGGATAATAATCAACCTGTATGGGCTGATAATTTTATTAATAAAATTTCCAAATCGAAAATGGGGCTTAATTTAAGCCAAGGAAGAGCCGCTAAATATTATAGTAGTGATAGATTCGCACAATTGATAGGAAATGGTCTTTTGGTTCTAGTAGATGAAAAAACCAAATTTAGTAACTTTTTATCTAAGAATGAAATTGTTACTTATAAAAATTTAAAGGATTTAGCCAATAAAATTATTAAATTTAATAAAAATGACAGATTAAGAAAAAAAATAGCCAAAAAAGGTAGAATTAAGTATCACCGATATTTTAATTCTAAGATTATTGCCGAATATATATTGAATAAGACGTTAAAAATTAAAACACGAAAATATTATTGGGAAAATAAAATTTAATTAATGTTTTCAATTCTTATTCCAACTTTAAATAACTTTAAATATCTTAAATTAAGCATTGAAAGTATTAAAAAAACTTCCTCATTAAATAATGAATTATTAGTTCATGTAAATGAAGATCAAGAAAATGTTTCTAGAAATTACCTTAAATCAATGAATATATCATTTACGTATTCTGAAAAAAATATTGGTCTTTGTTCATCAATAAATCTAATTGCTAAAAAAGCAACAAAAGATTATTTGATATATTCTCACGATGATATGTATTTTTGTCCTGACTGGGATAAATTTTTAATGGATGAAATTAAAGCCTTAAATCATAAAAATTTTTATTTATCCGGATCAATGATAGAACCTTACTCAGGTCATATTGTTTATAATTGTGGAGAAACTATAGAAACCTTTAACGAAAAAAAACTCTTAGATAACATAAAAAATTTAAATATATCAGATCATCAAGGATCACACTTTGCTCCTCATTGTGTTCACAAAGATATTTGGAATAAGGTAGGTGGTTTTAGCGAAGAATTTAATCCTGGAATAGGTTCTGACCCAGATTTTAATATGAAGCTATGGAGTGAAGGTATACGTATTTTTAAAGGGTTAAGTAATTTCAAAGTTTATCATTTTGGCTCTATAACCACTAGAAAAAAAAAGAGTCTTAAAATGAATAGAGGGGACAAAACTTTTCTCAAAAAATGGGGTATATCAGTAAAATTTTTTAAAAAATATTATTTAATGTCAAAAACAAAATACGAAGGTCCTTTAAAAGGGCCTAAGATTAGTTTCAAATACTTTTTTGAACTACTACTTTGTAAATTAAAATCAAAAATTACATTTTAATTTTACTTAATGCATTATTTTTAAATATATTTGCTTCTTTGATATATCTTCTTACCATTTGAGTTGTTTTGTGTCCTGTCATAGCCATTATACTTCTTTCGTCAGCACCAGACTCAGCTGCTGCCGTAGCAAAACCAGATCTTAAACTATGGCCAGAAAAATTTGTATTTTCTATTCCAGCTAATCTTAAGCATTCCTTGATTATTAAAACAACTGATTGATCTGTTAATCTATGTTTAGTAAGTATTGCACCTTTTGCAAACCTTCTAAATATCGGTCCATTTTTTATTTTTGATAAATTTAACCAATTTTTCAAACTTGTAACCGGGCAATATTTTTCATTTGAAAAGTAGGGCAGACCTTTGGTCATACCTTCTCCGAATTGATCTGTTTTAGACCTTCTAAGAGTTATTTTTACTCCTTCTTTAACAAAATCTATATCTTCATAATCAGTCGAAATTAATTCTGTTCTTCTAAAACCTCCGCCAAAACCTATAAGTATTACAGTTCTATTCCTTAATTTTTTAATTTTTTCTACTTTTTGATCATCTATAACATCAATTATTTGTTTTAAGTGATTGATTAATATCGGTTTTTTACCTGATTGAATGGTTCCTTTTTTTCTTTTAATCCCCATTAAGTTCTCGATAATAATTGGATGTTTTGTATCTAAGTAATGACCTTTAAGCTTATGAACCATGCCTATAGAAACTAATCTACGTCTTATCGTGCTAATTTTAGAACTAGCTGATAGATGTGTTAGGTATAAAGATACAACTTTAGGTTCTGTTGGAATTGAGTTAAACCCATGTTTAGCACAAAATACTCCAAAGTCTTTAAAATCAGATTTATAAGCTCTCAGCGTATTATTTGCTTTTGATAACTTGAGGTTGCTTAAAGTATCTTCATGAAGCTTTTTAAGATCTGTTACTAAATCATTCATATTACTATTGATAACTTTTAATTATCATTAGTAATATATTATGTGATTTTAGATGTCAATACATATAATTTTAAAGTTAATGATTAAATTTATTCTTCCCCTAGTAGTATTTATAGCTGCTGTTTACGGAATTTCGTATTTCTGGACTAACTCAAGCTCGAAGGGCAAAAAAATGATAGCTCTAGGCTTAATAATAGGCCTTATAGTGGGCATATCTTTAACAACTTACCTGATTTTTGACTGATGAAGTTAATAGGAACTAAATTTCAGCTTAAAGTATGGGCTTATTTAAGGAAAATACCTCGTGGAAGCGTTAAAACCTACTCTCAAGTGGCAAAAGATATAGGGAAACCGCTTGCTATACGCGCTGTGGCCAACGCCATAGGAAAAAACCCATATGCTCCTAAAATACCTTGCCATAGAGTTATAAGATCTGACGGATCGTTGGGAGGCTATTCAGGCAAAGGAGGCGTAAAAACAAAGAGATTTTTACTAAAAAAAGAGGGTATTAAGCTCTAGAATTGTTATTTGACGGGCGATCGGGTCTATTGGCCCCTATTTCACTGTTTTTTTTATCCACACACCAGCTGGTTGTACTCTGAAATGAATGATTTCAAAAAAAACACCATCTACGGCCGTTTAAACGGTATATTCAGTAAACGCAAAGCTCTTAGAATACTTAATTATAAACGCTTTTAGAGTGGTCTAAAACACAGAATTTTGCTTAATTTTAGCTTATAGTAATTTATCATTTCTTCGAATTTTATAATCTATCCTTAATTTTTAATACTTTTTTGCACAGATTTGTTATTTTTTAATCAAAAATAAGTGTTATTTTCCAATGTTTATTTGTTTTTTTTTCATAATATATAAGTATTACTTACCTATTAGCTAATCTATTACATTAATTACTAAATCTAAGTTACTGTATTTATTGAAAATATTTGAGACTTAGATATACAACAATTGGGATAGTGATAAATGACATAAGTGTTGAAGTAACTATGACGCTAGCAATACTATCGACTACCCTTTTCTCTGAATACATCGAGCCTACTAAGTAAGTTAGTATAGCGCTAGGCATTGCAGATTGAATCAACAACACTCCAGCAGCCAATCCAGTAAGGTTTAAGTATTTAATTAAACCAAATCCAATTAAGGGTCCAATTATAATTCTAATACTACTTAAAAGAGATGCATTTAACCAAGAAACTACTTTTAACTTTGTCAACGCTATCCCTAAAGACATAAGAACTAGAAAAATTGTTGCATAAGTTAACAAAAACGTAGTATTAACTACAAAACCAGGAACTTCCCAATCTTTGTATAAAACAATAACTGCCGCAATTATTCCGTAAATAGGCATATTAGTAATTAATATTTTAAGTGAAAAACTCTTTTTTGCTAGAAGAACCCCTAAAGTGAAGTGAAGTAAGATAATTACTGATGCAATAGCTGAGGCTACACCTAAACCCTCTGTACCATAAGCAAATAAGCAAATTGGTATACCCATATTACCAGTATTAGGGAGTATTAATGGAGGAAGTTCACTTATAAAATCCTTTTTCATTAAAGCAAGAGCAATAAGCCCTACCACAGCAAACCCGCCTATAATAATTAAAGCATAAATAAAATATTCTATAAACGTTTGCAAAGTTACACCTGTAGAAGTAATAGTGTAGAAGATCATAGCAGGTGTACCAACATTGCCAGCCAATGTTGTTATAAAATCAGTATTAAAATTCGGATCTTTTTTTCCTAAATAGTAACCAATTCCAATAACAAAAAATACCGGAAGTATGACGTCTATAAGTTTAATGTAAAGTTCCATTAAACTCTTACATCAGATTTTCGAGGTTTTCTCAACTTATTAGTATTATAATTAATTGCAGTTTCGAACTCCATCAATCGCTTATGTATAGATCTTAATTCTGTAATTCTTGTCCAATTGTACAAAAATACAGAAAAGGCATCTTTTACTTCACCAAAAGCATTAACAACTTGCATCATCACACCCAATGTGAACGCAGCAGTAAATAATCCTGGTGCCATAATTAAAAATGGAACAATAACAAATAATTGTCTGTACCAAATAGCCCATAAGTCAAAATAACCATAATGTAAGAAAAGCTTGTGGTAATTAAATTTTATACCAGTAAATAGTTGTAAGATAGTTGGGGCTTGAACATAATTTTTTCTGTCATCCTCACCATAAACTAACTCTTTTCTAAATGCTGCTTCAACTTTTTGATTATTATATTCTAAACCGGGAAGTTTTATACCAACCAACCAACTGATAAGGATACCTCCTAAACTTAGTGTAAGCGCAACCCAAACTAAAGACCCGGATACATTATTCAAAAAAGGAACGGAAACATTAGATGAAAGAACCCAAAGAATTGGAATAAATGCAATTAAAGTCATAATAGCTTTTACAACTTGGAGGCCAATTGACTCAACTATTTTTGCAAAATTCATACAGTCTTCTTGAATTCTTTGAGATGATCCTTCTACTTTAGCTTCAGTAGCTCTCCAATAAGGCATATATGAAAATGTCATTGCCTCTCTCCATCTAAAAGCCCATAACCGTGTAAACCAGTTTGTAAATGCAAAAAGTGTAACGTAAGGGAGTGCAATATATAAAAATCTTTCTATGGATAACCAAAACTCTGAAATATCACGTTTTTCTGCAGTTTGAAGAATATCGTAAAAATCTTTATACCAACTGTTAAATAAGACATCCAAATATGTTTGTAATACTAGAAGAGAGATTATGAAGAAACCTCCTCCATATGACCAGTAAAACCATTTTTTATCTTTAAAAAAACTTCTCCACATAACTAATCTTTTAGAAAATTATCTGCATAAGATTTTATTATAAATTTCTTTTTTTTTGGTTCTATAACTTTGAAATCAATATTATTTTTCTTAGCATATTCAATGGCAGCATCTTTATTGGGAAATTTTAAGATGACTTCTTCAAGAGTATCAGTTGAAGTTTCCCATCCCATAAAAGGGTTGATAAATGGATCTTTGGTTTCAAATTCAAGCACCCAATATTTTAGTTTTGCCCTGCCCGATTGCATTGCTGTTTTTGTAGGAATGTATATTTTTGCTTTTTTCATACTATTTTTGGTCGGGGCGGCAGGATTTGAACCTGCGACCCTCTGGTCCCAAACCAGATGCGCTACCAGGCTGCGCTACGCCCCGAATGTCTGTTTTATAGGTTAATTAAGCAATTTTGGCAATTGAAAGATAGTCTCTATAGAAGTAAATAATACCAATGATCCAGCATATAACAAAACCATTTAAATATTTTTTTAAACTTGAGGCTGCTTCTGGGTTAGTTTTGTTATTTGCTGCCATCCTAGCACTTATAATCAGTAATAGTGGTTTAAATGAAATCTATTTTTCTACCTTAGAAAAATATATCACACTTGGTACTAAAGATTTTGGTTTAAAACTAAGTGTTCTACATTGGATAAATGACGTTCTGATGGCAATATTTTTCTTTTTTGTTTCATTGGAGATTAAAAGAGAATTTATTCAGGGAGAATTATCTAATCCAAAACAAGCTATGCTGCCTATTATTGGTGCAGTTGGAGGTATGGCGGTGCCCGCATTGTTCTATATCGTTGTAAATTATTCTGACAGCACAACATTAAATGGTTGGGCTATACCTTCAGCTACAGATATTGCTTTCTCTTTAGGAGTTTTATCGTTATTAGGTAAAAGGGTTCCAATATCGCTAAAAGTTTTTTTGACTGCTCTAGCAATTATAGATGACTTAGGGGCAATTGTTATTATTGCCTTTTTTTATTCTGGAAATATTGAAGCAAAATATTTAGTTCTGATGTTATTATCTTTGATTATTTTAGTAGCTTTTAATAAATATAAAATAAAAAATTTTATACCTTTCTTTATTGTAGGAATTTTTCTGTGGGATTTTACTCATCAATCAGGAATTCATGCTACAATAGCTGGTGTTCTATTAGCCCTAACAATTCCACATAACAAAAATAAGAGTAAAGAGTCAATGTTACTCAAACTAGAACATGGATTGTCACCTTATGTAGCTTTTGGAATAATGCCGCTTTTTGCTTTTGCAAATGCAGGAGTTTCTCTTGAAGGACTTACTTTTGCTACTTTGTTAAATCCTGTGCCTCTTGGAATTGTTTTAGGTTTATTTTTTGGAAAACAAATTGGTGTTTTTGCCCTCTCCTATTTATCAGTTAAATTTAAATTTGCCGATAAACCATCCGGTTCCACTTGGTTAGCTCTTTATGGAGTTTCAATATTAACAGGTATTGGATTTACTATGAGTTTATTTGTTGGAAATCTAGCATTTGTAAATAATCTAGAATATATTGATGGAGTTAAAATTGGAGTTTTAGCGGGCTCACTACTTTCTACACTCTTTGGCTATTTTTTATTATTATATTCGTCAAAAAAATGATTAATAAGGAAATAATTAAAATAGCTTCTAATACTTCGAACGTAGGTTTGAAAAATAAATATTCACATAAAGTTTCTTTAAAAAATACAACTTGCGGAGATAAAATTACTCTTGAACTAATAGCTGATAAAAAAAAGATAAATTCAATGAAATATGAAACAGTATCTTGCATATATTGTGAAGCATCTGCTAGCCTTCTTTCTAGAAAAATAAAAGATATAGATCTAAAAGATATTAAAAATGACTTAATGGCTTTGAAAAATATATCCACTAAAGAAAATTCAAAGATACCAAAGAGATTATCTGACTTTAAAAAATTGTTGAATAGTGACAATTATAGTAGATTTAAGTGTATATTTTTGCCAATTGATGCAGTAGTAAAAGCATTAAAATTATGAAAAGTATATATATTATTTTATTTATGTTTGGTTTTTTTACTAAAGTAGTGGCAGGAAACTTTGGAACTGCTTATGACTACGAGTTCAATAGTATTGATGGTGGTTTAATCAAGCTAAATAAATACAAAGGCAAAGTAATTGTTATAGTAAATGTTGCAAGCCGATGTGGTTACACTCCTCAATATGAAAGTCTTCAAACGCTCTGGTCCGAATATAAAGGTAAAAATTTAGTTGTTTTAGGTATTCCTACAAACAATTTTAGGCAGGAGCCTGGAAATAACAAAGAAATCAAAGATTTCTGCGAGACAAATTTTGGAATTACTTTCCCAATGACTGAAAAAATTAATGTAATAGGTAACAATTCGCATCCATTTTATAAATGGGCAAGAAAAGATTATGGTATAGGCGCTATTCCTAAATGGAATTTTCATAAAATTATTATTGGAAAAAATGGAAAAGTTGCTGAAACATTTTCTTCAATAACAAAACCAACATCTAAAAAATTCTTGAAAGCCATTGAAGATTTAATTTAGAATCTAAAACTTAGTCCATCGTAAGCAGGCACTATATTTTTGGGTAACTTTTTCTTTAATTTAAAATAATCTAAATCCGTGTGTAGATTTGTTAGTATGGCTTTTTTTGGCTCAGTTAAATATATTAAATCTAAAGCTTCATTTAAATTGAAATGAGACGGATGTTTATTAATTTTTAAGCAATCTAATATTAAATAATTAAGGTTTTTAAGATATTTTAAGTTTTTTGAAGGAACTTTGTTACAATCGCTAATGTATGCAATTTTATCCATTAAATAACCGGTTGATTTTATCAAACCGTGATTTACATCGAATGCCTTGATGGATAACTTTATGTTATTCTTTTTTATAAAAAAATCGTTATTAATTATTTTAGCTTGCATTATTGGTCTGTATCCTTGCTTTTCTTCAAAACAAAAACTGTAAGATTTTTTTAAAGCTTTAATAGTTCTATAACTACCGTAAACAGGAATTTTTACTCCATTTTTCCAATAAAATGGTCTCATTTCAAATATACCGGCTGTCTGATCAGCGTGCTCATGCGTGTAAATAATAGAGTCTAGATTTTTGATTTTGTTTTTGAGAAATTGATTTTTTATATCAGGCGAAGTGTCTATTAAAACTGATAGGTTTCCCTTTTGAATGTGTGCACAACATCTAGTTCTTAAATTTTTCGAGTTTTTTTTTAAATTTCCTTTATAATTAGTTATCCACGGAGAACCAAGAGAACTTCCACAGCCTAAAATTGTAAATTTATTTTTCAACTTAATTTACCAAATAAATTAAAAAAATTTTTCGTTGTAATACTTGCAAATTCATCAAACGATAATTTTTTTAGATTGGACAAAAACTTCACTGTATGTATTATGTAGCTTGGTTCATTCGACTTACCTCTTAGAGGTACTGGAGCAAGATATGGCGCGTCTGTTTCAACCAATATTTTCTCGTTCGGTATATCTTTAAAAGTATTAGCTAAATCTTTAGATTTTTTAAAAGTAACTACACCACTAGCAGAAATATATGCACCCAAATCTAATAATTTAAATGCAAATTCTCTTGATCCGGTAAAACAGTGAATAAGTATTTTAATTTCTTTTTTTTTTAAATTTTTTTCTAGAATTTCTAGGGTTTCCTTTTCAGCAGATCTTGTATGGACAATTAACGGTAAATTTTTTTGCTGAGCAGCTAATATGTGTTGATTAAAAGAATATATTTGATCTTTTTTTTCAGAGTGGTTGTAATAAAAGTCTAATCCTGTTTCTCCAATTCCGATAATCTTTTCATTTTGATTGACCTTATTAATTATATCATCTTTATCAAGATTTTGATGTAATTTAGCTTCATGTGGATGAATGCCATATGTCCCATAAACGCTTTTATGTTCCTCAACAATTTTTAATATTTTGCCAAAACTTTTGTCCTCGGTTGAAATTGTTAGTATGTATTTGACACCATCCTTATTCGCTCTGTCTATTGTTTCACGTAGATTGTTTGACATTGGCTCGTAGGTTAAATGGCAATGAGAATCAATTATCATTTTCAATCTTTTTAAATAAAATATCTAATCTTTTTAATTCAATGTCACAGTTTAGATTATTATTTTTCCTTATATTATCTATTAAAATATCTTTATCAGATATATTAATTGTATTTAAAACTTTTTTTGTTGAAATTGGTAAAACTGGGTTTAATAAAATCGAGATATTTTTAATCTGTTCTACGATTGTATTTAAAATTCCACACATTCTATCTGGATCTTTTTCTTTTAAAGCCCAAGGTTCTGAATCATTAAAATATTTATTAGCTTCAAAAGAAAAATTTATCACTGTTTTAATATACTCGTTTAAATTTTGTTTGTTTATGTATTCAATTAGTTGAGGAATTTCATCTTTAAGATTCTTAATTAGTTTTATGTCTCTATCGTTCAAGTCAATTTTTTTTGGAATTTTATTATTACAATTTTTTTTTATAAATGCAAAAACTCTTTGGCATAGATTACCATAATTATTAGCTAGGTCATTGTTAATACAGTTTTTAAGATTTTGCATAGAAATACTTCCATCGTTTCCTAATGAAACTTCTTTAATCAAATAATATCTCAATTGATCTATTCCATAGTCTTTAATCACCTCAATTGGATCCAAAATATTACCAAGTGATTTAGACATCTTTTTATCATCTGAAAGTATCCAGCCATGTCCAAAAATTCTTTTTGGCAGTGGTAGCTTTGCTGCTAATAAAAAGGCCGGCCAGTAAACAGCATGAAATCTCAAAATATCTTTGCCAATTACATGAACATCAGCTGGCCAAAAAGATTTATATTTTTCATCCTTAGTATTAGGAAAATTAAGTGCACTTAAGTAATTTGTTAACGCATCCAACCAAACATAAATTACATGTTTTTTATTTTCAGGAACTGGAATTCCCCAAGAAAAAGATGTCCTGCTTATTGATAAATCCTTTAAACCTTTTTCTACAAACTTAATAACTTCATTTTTTCTAGATTTTGGTAAAATAAAGTCCTCATTTTTTTTATAATGATCTAATAATCTTTTTTGAAACTCAGATAGCCTAAAAAAATAAGATTCTTCCTCTACCCATTCGACAGTTGAACCGGAAGTTTTAGATACTTTGATTCCATTATTCTCTTCTATTTCCTCCACATCGTAATAGGCTTCATCAGATACTGAGTACCATCCACTGTATTTATCTAAATAAATATCTCCTGAATTGATTAATCTATTCCATATTTCATTTACTGATTTTAAATGTCTGCTCTCAGTTGTTCTAATGAAATCGTTATTAGATAAAGTAAGCGTTTTTGTTAAATTTCGAAAAGTTTCAGATATGTCATCACAAAAAATTTTAGGATCTTTGTTATTTTTTTCTGCCTCTTTTTGAATCTTTTGACCATGTTCGTCGGTACCTGTTAAAAATAAAACATTATAACCCTCTAGTCGTTTAAAACGAGCAAAAATATCTGCTACAATACTTGAATAGGCATGACCCATATGAGGTCGGCCAGAGGGGTAATAAATTGGAGTGGTTATATAAAAATTTTTACTCATTAAACAATTTTCCCTCTAAAGAATTTAATAAAGTATTCTGATTCAAATTATAAATAAAGAATTCATTAATTTTTTTAAAGATTACAGATCTATAATAAATTAGATTTATATTATCTTTAATTTTTGGTGTATAAATCTTATATAAATAATAATCTGTATAAAATAAAATCAAATCTTTATAAAAAATATCTTTTTCTTTTTTAAAATATTCTAAAATTAATTTTAGATTTAACAAATACTTATCATTAATATTTATCTTACTTTCTAAAAAAAAATAGTTAAATCTGATATAGTTTCCAGGTGAAATATTCATTAATTTAAAATCTAAATAATTTTTTTGTTTGAAATAATTTGTCAAATGATCACTAATTTTACGTTTTTCCTCAGGTGTTAAAATTATTTTCATTTCTAAACTTCTGGATTTTATTGTGTCTAATAATTTTTTAGATTCATTGTTGATCAAAATAAAATAATTATTTTTTGTAGGTTCTTCTATTATTTTTAAGAGTGCGTTGAGGCTATTAGTATTAAAAATTTCAATTTCATCAAAAATTATAAATCTTTTTTCGTCATTAATTGGGGTTTTTAATAATTCTTTTTTTAAATTACGAATATCGTCTACTTTTATATTTTTGAAGTTCGTACCATTTAAATATATTATATTTTGGAATGTCCCATTTAAATACTGATTATAGAATTCATTATTAAAGTCAAAAAAGTTATTATTTTCATCATACTCTTTATTAAAACAAAAATTCATAAAATGGTTTACTAGAGTTGATTTACCTATACCCTTTGATCCGGTTAAAAGTAAAACTCTTGGAAGTTTATTTATTAATTGAAGTTCTTTTAACTGATTAAAATAATTTTTTAATCCGAACAAACGAGTTGTTTTTCTAGAGTCAAATAGATTTATTAAATTCATTTAATTTTAAGGTACCTTTTAACTTGATGAAAAATTTTCTTTTCTAAAATATTATCATCTTTAGAAGAGTCAAAAATAAAGTAATTCCTTTTATTTTTTGCTATTTTTAAAAAGGCATTTTGAGCTCTATTATAGAATGATTGACCAAGATTATCATATCTATTAAATGTTTTTCTTTTTAATAATCTTCTTCTAGATGATTTAGCGCTTACCTTCAAAAGAAATGTAATGTTTGGTCTTAATTTACCTAATATGTAACGGTGAATATTTTTTATAAAATTGAGATTTACTTTTTTTCCATAAACTTGATATGCAATGGTTGAGTCGTAAAATCTATCACAGATCACAATTTTTTTTTTTTGTAAAGCTGGTTTAATTTTATTTATAACATGTTCATTTCTTGCAGCTAGATAAAGTAATGTGTCTGTATATTTATCAAATTTATCTTTACTTTTTTTATTAAAGTAATCCTTTAAGATAAGTTTTCTAATTAATTCAGCGCTATTTGTTCCGCCTGGCTCTCTTGTATGAATTACATCTATTTTTAGTCTTTTAAGTTTTTGAAATAATTTATAGCTTTGGTAAGACTTGCCGCAGCCTTCGATTCCTTCGAAAACAATAAAGAGAGGTTTTTTTTTATACATCACCCCAAATTAAATAATTAATTGAAGTGACCAAGCTTTTAAAAAAATTAACTTTTTTTAAATCTTCTGCTGCATATAGTGGTATTTTTTTTACAACATTTTTTTTGTTAGATATAAGAAGACTAGCAACTTCCTCACCTTTAGAAACAGGGGCAACTATTGGTCCTTTATATTCTAATGAAATTTTTAAATGTCTTATATTTTTTTTATTTATTGTGATAAAAAAATCTTCATTAGTAATTGCCTTTATTTTATCTTGTTTGCCTAACCATGTTTCAAGCTCAAAAATACTTTCGTTTGCTTTTGTGACTTCAAAAGTATTTGTATTTCTAAAACCCCAATTTAGTAGCTTTAAAGACTCTGAGCTTCTTAACGATTTATTGGGAAAACCCGATACCACTGCAATTAATCTTCGATCATTTTTTTTCATCGAACTTGCTAAAGAATATTTTTCAACCGCTAAATATCCAGTTTTCACTCCATCAACACCTACATTCTTATAGAGTAATGGATTTCTATTACCTTGTTTAATAGGTTCACCTCCAGTTCTGTCCCATGTAAATGTTTTTTCTTTAAATATTTCATAAAATTCTGGATAGTTCTTTATTAAATATTTAGACATTAACGCAATGTCCTTAACTGTTGATACATTATCTGGATCGTTAATGCCTGACGAGTTAGTAAAATTTGTTGATGTCATCCCTATTTCGTCAGCTTTTTCATTCATCATCTCTGCAAAATTCTCTTCAGAGCCTGCTATTCCTTCAGCCAAAGCAACACATGCATCATTTCCGGAAGCAACAATTATTCCTCTTAAAAGATCTTCAACAGATACCTGGTCATTGATCATTATGAACATTGATGAGTATCCACTTTGAGATAGTCTCCAGGCATTTTCAGAAATTACAAATTCGTCTTCAAGAGATAATTTATTTTTATTTATTAAGTCAAATGCTATTATTGAGGTCATTATTTTGGTCATTGATGCCGGGTAAATCTGGGTTTCCGAATCAAATTCGTATAAAATTTCGTCTGAATGATAATCTACTAAAATACCTGTCCTAGCATTGATGTTAGGATTTGAGAACACTTTAGTAGATAGCATTAAATATATGAAAATTATAATTATTATATTATTCATTTGTAAAAATATCTAACTCTTCGAATCCAAATTCTTTTAATAGAATGTAATCATTTTTCATTAAATTAATAGTTAAATATGGGCCTGAAAATAAATCAATTTCATTATTTTTATTTTTCTTACTTCTTAATTTTTTTATATCATAATCTGGAAGTTTTTTAGCGATTCTTTCTTTTAAAAATTCTGTGGTATTTTTTGAGTAAAAACTACCAATCAATATATACAATTTTGTTTTTGACCTATCTTTTTTAATATCTTTATCTTTGGATATATTGGAAATTTTAACTGAGGTTACAGGGGCATTAGAAGATATTTTTTTTTCTTCATTAAAAATTTTTGCTTTTTTTGCTACAAAAGATTTATTTTTTTTTATTTCTATTACCTCGACTAGAGGAAGGTTCACGTCTAAATCAAGTTGCCTTGCAACTTCATCAGTAATTAGAATCTTATAGAAATCAGAAAAATTTGTTTTTTTAAAGTTTTCCACAACAATAGAAGATTTTGTTTTAGGGTTTATAATCTTTATTAGAGTGTTAGTTCTTAGTTTATTATGTGCAACCTGAACAGCTGAATTATCAAGTTTTATTTTTATCGTTTTGTTTAAATAATCTTTTTCATTATAAATAAATGCAAAACCTTTTGAATTATAGGTAGAATTATTAATTGAAATTGAGTTATAATTTGTACACGACGCTAAAAATAAAAATGTTAACAAAAATCTAAATTTCATTTTTAAAGCTTTCTTTTAACGTACATACAGCAAGCGCAAATCTTAAAGATCTATTCCAACTTAAAATTTTTTCGTAGTTTTCAAAAATAATATATGCTGGGGTCAGGGTACTAGCTCCAGGAATTATATCTTTGTCCGGAATAATAATTGCAGCAATTAAATTTTTACTATTTAAATTAAGATTTTCAAAATTTTTTATATATTTTTTAAAAAAAATAACTTTTTTTTTATTATTTATATTTCTAGCTGAAGAATTAAGATATTTTTTAGGGATATTTTTATTCAGCTCCACTTTAAAAAAACAAGGGCTATTTTTTTTCCATCCAATTTTTTTTAGATAATTTGCTGCTGATGCAAAAGAATCTTCGGTTTTTTTTAATTCAATTGTTTTGTTATCGTTGTAATCAATAGCGTAATTTTTAATAGTTCTCGGCATAAATTGAAAATTACCAAAAGCTCCAGCCCATGAACCATATAAAATATCTTTATTAATAATTTTTTTATCAACTAAATTTAATAGAATTAATAATTCACTTGTAAAAAATTCACTTCTCCTTTTATCGTAACTCAGTGTTGCTAAAGAAGATACTATATCCATCTTTCCTAAGTATTTTCCGAAATTAGTTTCTATACCCATTAAAGCTAATAACAACTCTTTCTCTACGTCAAATTCCTTTTCAACTTTGTCAATTGTTGGTTTTTCTTTTTTGTACAGTTTGAGACCGTCATTAATTTTCCTCTTTGAGGTTCGCTTTTTAATATATGTAAATGTATCTTCATAAAACTCAGGCTGATATCTGTCGTATTCAATTACTTTTGGTAAATATTTTGCTTCAGACATCACATCTTCAACTACTTTTTTTGATATCCCAGATTTAATTGCTTCTTTTTTAAAGTCGTTAAGCCAATCAACGAAGCTGCGATCTGCGCTGTGTGCGTTAAAAGATAAAAATATATTAAAAAAAAGGAATAAACTTAAAATTTTAAACATCTTTTTAGTTATCATATTTACTATTTATTAACTAGCATTTGCAATGAAATTACTTAAATATTGTTATTTGTTAGCATTGATAGTAATAAGTAATGCGAATTTTTCTGGAGAGGTGGCTGAGCGGTTGAAAGCACTGGTCTTGAAAACCAGCAACGGGGCAACTCGTTCGTGGGTTCGAATCCCACCCTCTCCGCCATTATATTTTAAATTTTTTAAAAATCTTTGAAATTGGATTTTTTTCAATATTATCCTCGTTAATATCAAAATTATAATAATTTCTTATAACTTCATCCTCTAGTTTCAAAAAAAACTCAAGCTCTTCTAATTCTTTTTTTTTAAAAGTGTTAATATATTTCTTCACAAAACTACTCAATAAAATATCCATTTCTTTAGTCCCTCTATATGAAGCTCTGTATAAAAGTTTTTTTTTGAATATTTCTAATTCATCAGACATCTAAATATAATATATATATTATAAATGAGTTCACTAAAAAAAGATTATTTTTTTCAAAATGTAAGAAAATTGAATGGTGTTGGGACTCAACTATCTAAATATTTAAAAAAGAAAAAAATAGAGAAAATAAAAGATATTTTATTGAACCTGCCATATTCAGAAACAGATAGATCCAAAATAAGTGATTTGAATTCCCTCGAAATAGGTAAAATACAAACAATTAAGGTAAAGGTAAAAAAAATTAATTTTCCACGTATTAGAAATTTACCTAATAAGATTTTATGTGAAAATGAATCAGGAAAAATTGAAATAGTTTATTTTAATAGTAGAGAAGGATACTTAAGAAAAATATTTCCAATAAATGAATGGGTTGTCATTAGCGGAAAAGTTAATTTTTTTAACAAAAATTATCAGATTACAAATCCAGATTATGTAACTTCTTTAGATAAGGAGGAATATGTAGCCAAAAATATACCTAAATACAACTTAACAAAAGGTATTAACGAAAAAAAATATAGATCGATAAGTGAACAGGTGGTTAAGAATATACCAATAATAGATGATTGGTTAGATAGTAAATTTCTAAAAATGAATAATTTTTTAAATTGGAATGATACTTTTAAATCATTACATTTTTCAGGAGAAGCTAGAGATATTAATTCTAATAGTTATAGAAGATTAGTTTTTGATGAAATTTGTGCAAACTTTATAACATTATCAAAAAACAGAGCTCGAGTGAAAAGTAATAAATTGGAAAAACTGTTTAATGGGCTGTTATCAAAAAAAGTTGAAAACTTTTTACCTTTTAAATTAACAGGCGGCCAAATTAATGCTCTTAAAGAAATTAATGAGGATTTGAGAAGTAATAAAAGAATGTTTAGAATTTTGCAGGGAGATGTAGGGTCTGGTAAAACTATAATTTCTCTACTTTCAATAGCAAATGTTATAGAAAGTGGCTATCAATGTGCCTTAATGGGTCCAACTGAAATTTTAACAAGTCAACATTTTAATTTTGCACAAAAAATATTTGACAAGAAAAAAATTAAAATAGAATTTTTATCAAGTAAAACAGAGACAACAAAAAGAAATAAAATCTTAAAAGAACTTAAAGATGGCAAAATTGATTTACTAATTGGTACTCATTCTTTATTTCAAAAAAAAATAAAATTTAAAAAACTTGGCTATGTTGTCATCGATGAACAACATAAATTTGGAGTTAAGCAAAGATTAGAGCTAGCAAAAAAGGGAGGAAAAAATTGTGATTTATTATTAATGTCAGCCACTCCTATTCCAAGAACTATGATGATGTCACTCTACGGTGATATGGATGTTTCAAAAATTATGGAAAAACCATTTGGTAGAAAAAAAATAATTACACTAAGTAAACCTGAAAAAAAAATAGATGAATTATGGAATTTTATAAGAAAATATATAAGTAATAAAAATCAAATTTTTTGGGTTTGCCCTTTAATTGAAGATTCTAAAATTCTTGATTACACGTCTGCTAAAAAAAAATATGAGATAATAAATAATAAATTCCCGAATAAAGTAGGATTAATACATGGGGCTCTTGAAAAAAATGATAAAGAAAAAGTCTTAAAAAAATTTTTAAGTAAAGAAATATCAATATTGGTTTCAACAACTGTGATAGAAGTAGGTATAGATTTTCCTAACGCTAATTTAATTGTAATTGAAAATGCTAATAAATTTGGTTTAGCTCAGCTTCATCAATTAAGAGGTAGAGTGGGAAGAGGTAATCAGCAAGGTACTTGTATTCTATTATTTAAAGATGGTTTAAGTAAAAACGCAATCAAAAGAATTAGAATATTAAAAGAATCTGATGATGGATTTTTTATAGCTGAAGAAGATTTGAAACTAAGAGGATTCGGAGATTTAATTGGATACCAACAGAGTGGTATAAAAATTTTTAAGTTTGCAGATCCTGTGATTCATGATGATATTTTTAAACTTGCTGAAGACTTTGTTTCAGAAATTGAAAATGAAATAAATAACGAAAAATATAGTTTTTTACTTAAATTATTTGATAAGTCTGAAATAATAAAGTTTTCTGATTTTGAATGACTATTAATTAATATTTGTAGTTCCTGCTGATACTATAAATTTAGAGGCTTGTTCAAAAGTCACGTCTAAATATATAAGATCTTTTTTAGGTACCATTAACAAAAAGCCACTAGTTGGATTAGGAGTAGTCGGTACAAAAACATTAATTAATTCATCTTTAATTTTATCCTTTATAATACCTTGATTTTCTTTGGTGGCAAAACCTACGGCCCAAACTCCTTTTCTTGGATATTCTAAAAGAACAACACTTTTTTGATTGTTATCAGTTTTTGTAAAACTTTCTGTCATCTGACCAATAGCAGAATAAATAGTTCTTAAGATAGGAATTTTTTTTAGTATATTATTAAATATCTCAAAAAATTTTTTTCCTAAGAAAGATAAAGAAAGCCAGCCGATTAGTGTTATAAATACTAGCGCAACTAATATTTCTAAACCTGGAATATTAAACGGGAGATAGTTGTTTGGATTAATTTCTTTCGGAATAATTTTGCCAGATACACGAATAAAAAAAAGAGTTAAATATAAAGTAATACCTATTGGTATTAGGACAACAACCCCAGCAATGAAATTATTCCTAATTTTAGCAAATATCGATTTTTTAATACTTTTTTCCATTTTTTTATGAATAGCTAGAATAAACAATAAAAATTATTATTAATATAAAAATTGCAATTAGTAATTTATTATTTAAAATCATGAATCCATAATATGTATAACATAAACAGAAGAAAATTTCTTGGTTTAATTGGTTGTGGTTGTTGCTCTATCGTTTTGCCATCATGTACAAGCGTACCTATAACCGAGAGAAAGCAACTTAGTATAATCCCTGAGTCTAGAATTAACCGTCAGGCTGCAGTAGCTTATGAAAATTTCAGAAGTAAATCTAAAATTATAAACACTGGTTCTCAGTTAAAACAAATTATAAATATAGGTAAAAAAATGGAGAATGCTGTAAGTGCATTTTTTCTAAATCAAGGAAAGAACGATCCTACAAAAAATTTTGAGTGGGATTATATACTTGTCGATAACGATAAAGTTGTGAATGCTTGGTGTATGCCTGGAGGTAAAATTGCCGTATATACTGGATTGTTAAAAATAACTAAAAATATTGATGCTCTATCAATAGTAATGGGACATGAAATAGCCCATGCAGTAGCAAGACATTCAGTAGAACGAATGAGTCAGGCTATGACAATAAATCTTGGCACAGCGGTAGCTGATATTTTTTTAGGGGGAGCGATTAATAGAACAAGAAATACTGTTGGTCAAAATACCGGTTTAGATATATTTCAGTTAGGTATAATGAACCCTTTCGGAAGAAAACAAGAGACAGAGGCAGATTATCTAGGATTAATTTTTTCATCTTTGTCCGGTTATGACATAAGAGAGTCAGTTAATTTATGGAAAAGAATGGCTGAAAAAAATAAAGGTAAAGAACCGCCTGTTTTCCTTAGTACGCATCCAAGCAGTTCAAAGAGAATAGAAAATTTACAGGGTTGGATAAATGAGGTTATGATTGATTATCCACCAATTAAAATTTAGTAATTGGTGAGCCCTGATGGACTCGAACCATCGACACCCTCCTTAAAAGGGAGGTGCTCTACCAACTGAGCTAAGGGCCCTTAGAAACGATCTTTTATATATTAATTAAAGAAAATTCAAATACTTAATCAAAAAAATTTATATATTTTTTATAAAAATTCTTAAAACTACCATTTTTTATACTAGTTCTAATTTCCCGCATAAATTGTTGATAAAAATATATATTGTGTAAAGAAATTAACATAGAGGACAACATTTCATCAGATTTAATTAAGTGGTGAAGGTAGCTTTTAGAGTATTGATTTAAATCTTTAATGTCGCATTTAGGATCAAGAGGTGATTTATCATTTTTAAATTTCGAATTTTTAAGGTTCAATTTTCCATCCCAAGTAAATGCCAAACCAGTCCTGCCTGAGCGTGTTGGCATCACACAATCAAACATGTCAATACCCTCATATACTGCTCCAAGTATATCAGAGGGAGTGCCTACTCCCATTAAATATCTTGGTTTATCATTTGGAAGATACTTTGTAGTATCATTTAAAATCTTAAACATCTTATCTTGTTTTTCACCCACAGCTAAACCGCCCATTGCATATCCATCAAAACCAATTTCAATTAATTTTTCTATGCTCTCAACTCTTAAATCTTTATATAAACCACCTTGAGCAATACCAAATAAAGCTTTCGATTTATTTAAACCAAATTCAACTTTACATCTTTTAGCCCAATTGGTTGAAACATCAATTGCGCTTGATAAAATCTTTTTATCATTAGTTAACTTTGGACATTCATCTAAAACCATAATAATATCAGAATTAATTGCTTTCTGCACTTGGATACTTTTTTCTGGACTTAAAATAATTTTTTTTCCATCTATATGAGATTTAAAGATAGCTCCAAGTTTTAAATCTATATTATTTAAATTTGATAAAGACATAATTTGATAACCTCCAGAGTCAGTCAAGATTGGTTTCTTCCAATTCATAAAGTTATGTAAGCCACCAAATTTTGTCAAAATTTCTATGCCTGGTCTTAATAATAGATGGTATGTGTTACCTAAAATTATTTGAGTATTTGTTTGGTGAATATCATCTGTAAACACTCCTTTTATTGTGCCTTGAGTTCCCACTGGCATAAATGCGGGAGTATCAATTGATCCTCTAGGAGTATCTATTTTGCCAAGTCTAGCTTTATCATCTTGAGCTATTAACTCAAATGAAAAATCTTTATCTAACATGAAATTTATTTAGATCTTAAAGAAATAATTTTGTCAGGCGCAGAAACCGCTCCAGAATTAGGGTCACCTTTTTTGATCTTGTCTATAAATTCCATTCCTTTAACAACTTTTCCAAAAGCTGAGTATTGTCTGTCAAGGTGGGGTGCTGAGTCAAAACATATAAAAAATTGACTGTTAGCGCTATCTGGATCTTGCGATCTAGCTGCAGAAATTATACCTCTGGTGTGAGCTATATCTGTAAACTCTGCTTTTAAATTCGGAAGTTCAGAACCACCAGTACCAGCTAAAGATAAATTAAAATCTGGACTGTTTGAGTTTCCAAATTTGACATCTCCCGTTTGAGCCATAAAACCATCTATGACTCTATGAAAAACCACTCCATCATATTTTCCGCTATCAGCGAGTTCTTTAAACCTTTTTACATGATTAGGAGCTTTTTCAGGGTATAATTCAATTTCGACTTCACCGTAAGTTAATTTTAAAATCATAGTATTATTCGCAATTAGATTATTAGTTAATAAACTAAAATAAATTATAAATAAATAGATAATTTTTTTCATAGACTTTTGTTTTTTAACATTTTAACAGTATATTTTGTTACAAATCGATCGATATTTCCACCAAGACCAGCGATCTCTTTAACAAATTTAGATGAAATAATTTGATTTTCAACATCTGACATTAAAAACATAGTTTCAATTTTAGAATTAAGTTTTTTGTTCATCCCGGCTAATTGAAATTCATACTCAAAGTCTGAAACCGCACGTAACCCTCTTATAATTGCTGAGGCATTATATTTTTTACAGAGCTGTATAGTTAAATTATTAAATGGTATTACTTTAATTTTACTTTTATTAAATTTTAAATCTTTGAAAAGTGAATTATTTATAATATCAATTCTTTCTTCTATTGAAAAAAAATAGTTTTTGTCTGAATTATCTGTGGTAGCAACTACGAGTTTATCAAATATTTTTAGAGCTTTCTTAATTACATCAATATGACCATAAGTAATTGGATCAAATGTACCTGGATAAACTGCAACTTTCATTATTATTGTATGTTATCCTCTATCTTAATTACAGAAACAACTTTTTCTGATCCTGATAATTTCTTTATTCTGACACCTTGTGTATTTCTGCCTGCGATTCTTATTTCTTTGACTGCGCATCTCATCATACTTCCTTTATCAGTAGAAAGAAGTATTTCATCTGTCTCGCTCACAATAAGAGATGACGCGATATTCCCATTTCTAGGTGAATTTATAATTCCAATTATCCCCTTACCACCCCTATTAGTAACTCTATAGTCAAGATATGAAGATCTTTTACCATAACCATTTTCAGAGACTGAGAGCACAAATCTGTCAACCGCTCCTTTAATTTTTTTATCTTTATTTAAGGTTTTTATATCAATTTGAGTATTATCTAAAATAGATAAAGAAATAACTTTATCCTTATCATTTAATTGAATTCCTTTTATACCTTTTGACGATCTTCCTTTAAATAATCTTAATTTTTTTGATTTAAATCTTATACATTTGCCAAATTGAGTACTTAGAAGAATATCTTGATCACTTTTACAAATTTTAACACCAATAATTTTATCATCTTGATCGAGTTTCATAGCAATCTTACCGCTTGTATTAATATTTACAAAGTCCTCTAAAGAGTTTTTTCTCACATTGCCTTTAGCAGTCGCAAATATAACCATGAGATTTTTCCATTCTGACTCGTCCTCTGGCAAAGGCATGATTGAACTAATAGAGTGATGACTTTTTAAAGGTAGGATATTGAATATTGATTTGCCCTTTGATGCAGCTGTACCCTCGGGTATTTTATGAGCTTTAATCTTATAAACAAGGCCTTGTGTAGAAAAAAATAAGACTGGAGTATGTGTATTGGCAGTAAAAATTTGGACAACGAAATCATCTTCTCTTGTTGAAATTCCAGTTTTACCTTTCCCGCCTCTTTTTTGAGCTTTTAAAGAGCTAAGGGCACCTCTCTTAATATAACCCTGGTTTGTAATATTGATAACAACTGACTCTTTCTGAATTGTTTCTTCAATATTATAATTCAATACTGCATCAATAATCTTAGTTTTTCTAGGCGATGAAAATTTATCTTTAATTTTTTCAAGTTCGTCTATTATTAGATTGTAAAGAGCCTTTTTAGAATTGATAATTTTTATATATTCTACAATCAATTTGGAAAGTTTGGAAATTTCAGTTTCAATTTCTTCAATTCCATAAGCTGTAAGTTTTTGCAATCTTAATTCTAAAATTGCATCAACCTGATTGGATGTAAGCTGATAATTAGTAATATTTTTTTTCTTTTCAATTAAATTAATTAATTTAATACTTTTTTTAATTTTCCATTTTTTCGTTAATAAATTTTTTTTTGCTACACTGGTATCTTTTGAATTTTTAATTATCTTAATAATCTCGTCAATATTTTCTACAGCTGTTGCAAGTCCAATTAAAATATGTGCTCTATCTTCAGCTTTTTTAAGATCATATTTTACTCTTTTAATAACTGTTTCCTCTCTAAACTTTAAAAATTCAGAGATGAATTCTTTTAAATTAAGTATTTTTGGTTTATTACCTACTATAGCTAGAGTATTAAAGCCAAATGAACTTTCTATGTTTGTAAGTTTATATAATTGGCGTCTAATTGTTTCGGGCTCAACTCCCTTTCTTAATTCTATTACAACTCTAATACCTTCCCTATTGGACTCATCTCTTAAATCTTTTATTCCTTCAATCTTTTTGTCTCTGACCAGCTGGGCTATTTTTTCTATTAATATAGATTTATTAACTTGATAAGGAATTGATTTAATTATTAAAGTTTCTCTACCGCCTTTTTTTTCCTCAAATTCTATTTCACCTCTTATTTTAAAAGATCCTCTGCCTTTATTATAACCTTGTTTTATAATATCTTTTCCGATGATAACTCCACCAGTTGGGAAATCAGGTCCTGGAACATGTTTCATTAATTGGCTTATTGTAATATCTTTATTATTTATAAATGCTATCGTTGCATTAATAATTTCACCAAGATTGTGAGGCGGAATACTAGTTGCCATACCAACCGCTATTCCTCCTGCTCCATTAACTAAAATATTAGGATATTGTGATGGTAAAACTTCTGGCTCTTTTTCTGTTTCATCGTAATTACTTCTAAAATTAACTGTATTCTTTTCTAAATCCTCTGTAAGAAATTGGGAAATTCTACCAAGTTTCGTCTCTGTATATCTCATCGCTGCAGGTGGATCTCCATCAATTGATCCAAAGTTTCCTTGTCCAGATATTAATGGAACGCTCATTGAAAAATCTTGAACAAGTCTAACTAATGCGTCGTATACAGATTGATCACCATGAGGGTGATACTTACCTATTACATCTCCTACAATTCTTGCAGATTTTCTAAATGGCTTAGACCAATCGTACCCTCCTTTATACATTGCGTAAATTATTCTTCTATGAACCGGCTTTAATCCATCTCTTACATCTGGTAGAGCCCTACTTACAATTACGCTCATAGCATATGATAAATAAGATGAACTCATTTCATCTTGAACAAAAATAGGTTTAAATGATTTATTAATCTCTACGAGATTTTTTTCCATGATTAAAATGGTATTTCATCATCAAGGTCTGGCGTATCTTGATTCAAATTATCTTTTGGTAGGGAGCTTTTATTTTCTGAAACCAGATTTGAATTATTAGATGAGTTTCTACCATCCAGCATAGTTAGGCTTGAATTGTATCCTTGCAGAACAATTTCAGTAGAATATTTATCCTGTCCGCTAGTTTCGTCTTTCCATTTTCTGGTACTAAGTTGACCCTCTATATAAACGTTAGCTCCTTTTTTAACGTATTGTTGAACTACGTTTACTAACCCTTCGTTAAAAATTACAACCCTATGCCATTCAGTTTTTTCTTTTCGCTCTCCACTAGATTTATCTTTCCAAGTTTGACTTGTAGCAATACTCAGTCTGGCAACATTTTTACCATTAACCATCTGTTTTATTTCGGGATCTGCGCCTAAACGACCTATTAATTGTACTTTATTTAAACTACCAGCCATAATATTTTGAGTAAAATTTGATTTTTTTATTATTTAAACACTTTTATTTATATCATATTTGATAAGTAAATATAAGGTGATTATTATTTAAAGGAAAAAAAATGTTGAAAAAAATCGTTGTAAAAGGCGCTAAAGAACACAACTTAAAAAATGTTTCTCTTGAAATTCCAAAAGAGAAATTAGTTGTAATAACTGGTCTATCTGGGTCTGGGAAATCATCTTTGGCTTTTGATACAATTTATGCTGAAGGTCAAAGAAGATATGTGGAAAGCCTCTCATCTTACGCAAGACAGTTTTTAGATAAAATGAAAAAACCCAATGTGGATTTCATCGAAGGCTTAAGTCCTGCGATTTCTATTGAGCAAAAAAATACTTCAAAAAATCCTAGATCAACTGTCGCTACAGTTACTGAAATTTATGATTATATGAGAGTTTTATTTGCCAGAGTTGGTATTCCTTACTCTCCCTTTACTGGAAAACCGATTAAATCCCAACCAATAAGTGAAATGGTAGATAAAATTCAGAAACTTCCTAAAAATAATACAATTTATCTCCTTGCACCAATAGTTAGAGGTAGAAAAGGTGAGTATAAAAAAGAGATATTGAATTATAAAAAAAGAGGATTTACAAAAATTAAAGTTGATGGAAAATATCTCAATATCGATGAATTTCCAAATTTAAATAAAAAAATTAAACATGATATATCAATTATAGTCGACAGAATTATACTTAATTCAAACTTAGGTAACAGATTAGCTGATAGCGTTGAGACTGCTGTAAATCTATCAGATGGTTTATTAATAGTAGAATACGAAAACGAAACTTTACCAAAAAAATTTAGAAAAAGAGAATCAATAATGTTTTCATCAAAGTTTTCATGTCCAGAAAGTGGGTTTACTATTGAGGAAATCGAACCAAGATTATTTTCATTTAATTCTCCCTACGGTGCTTGTGAAGAATGTGAAGGAATTGGCCATAACTTAAATGTAGATCCAAATTTAGTTGTTTCAGATCATAAAAAAAGTCTTCAAGATGGAGTGATTGAACCTTGGTCAAAATCAACTTCTTTATACTATGCACAAACATTAGCCTCTATAGCAAAACATTATAAAATTTCACTATCTGACTCTTGGAGAAAAATTCCAAAAAAAATACAAGACATAATACTTTATGGCTCAGATGAGGAAGAAATTAAGTTCTCGTACGATGATGGCTACGAAGCTTATACTACAAAGAAAACTTTTGAAGGAGTTATAAATAATCTTGAAAGGCGATACCTTGAAACAGATAGTGAATGGAAAAGAGAGGAAATATCACAATACCAGAGTGAAACAGATTGTGAAAAATGTAAAGGTATGAGGCTTAAAGAAGAGGCTTTATGTGTCAAAATAAATAATCTTAATATTAGTGAAGTAACAGAAAAATCAATAGATGATGCTCAAAAATGGTTTGAAAAACTAGAAAGTTTTTTTAATGAAAAAGAAAAAAAAATAGCTCAACATATCTTAAAAGAAATTAATGAAAGATTAAATTTTCTTTTAAATGTAGGTTTAAACTATTTAACTTTATCAAGAGAGTCTGGAACATTATCTGGGGGCGAAGCTCAACGAATTAGACTAGCATCTCAGATCGGTTCAGGACTGACTGGTGTATTATATGTTTTGGATGAACCTTCTATTGGTTTACATCAAAGAGATAATAAAAAATTAATTACTGCTTTAAAAAAACTAAGAGATTTAGGTAATACCGTAATTGTTGTAGAACATGATATCGAAACTATGGAAAGTTCTGATCATATAATTGATATAGGACCTGAGGCAGGATTAAAAGGAGGAAAAATAGTTGCTGAAGGTGAAGTTGAAGAAATTATAAAAAATGTAAATAGTATTACTGGAAATTATTTATCAGGAAAAAAATTCATACCGATTCCAAAAAAAAGAAGGTCAGCAAAAAATGGAAGGTTCATTGAAATAAGTGGAGCAAGCGGAAATAATTTAAAAAAAGTAAATTTAAAAATTCCTGTCGGAACATTTACTTGTGTAACTGGAGTTTCTGGAAGCGGAAAATCAACTTTAATACTTCATACTTTATATAATGCATTTAATTTAATATTAAATAAGAATAAAAGTCGTAAAGTTCCTAAAGCTTTTACAGGTTTTAAAGGAACAGAATTAATTGATAAAATAATTGATATTGACCAATCGCCAATAGGAAGAACTCCAAGATCAAACCCTGCGACATATACTGGAGCGTTTGGTCCAATTAGAGAGTGGTTTGCTGGACTTCCGGAGTCAAAAGCAAGAGGTTATAAGGTCGGTAGATACTCTTTCAATGTAAAAGGTGGAAGATGTGAAACTTGCGAAGGAGATGGTGTTTTAACTTACGAAATGCATTTTCTCCCAGATGTTTTTATACCTTGCGATACCTGTAAGGGAGCTAGATATAATAGAGAAACTTTAGAAATAAGGTTTAAAAATAAAAATATTGCAGATGTCCTAGATATGACAGTAGATGAGGGATGTGAATTTTTTGAAAATATTCAAAGTATAAAGTCTAAGTTAATTACACTTAAACATGTAGGACTTGGGTATATGAAAATTGGACAACAAGCAACAACGCTATCTGGAGGTGAGGCACAGAGAATTAAATTAGCAAAAGAATTATCTAAAAGACCTACTGGCAGAACCCTTTACATATTGGACGAACCAACAACTGGATTGCACTCACATGATATTAAAAAGTTATTAGAAATTTTACAAGCTTTCGCTAACACTGGAAACACTGTAGTTGTAATAGAACATAATTTAGATGTAATTAAAACAGCGGATCATATTATAGATATGGGCCCTGAAGGAGGAATAAATGGAGGTAAAATAATAGCAGAGGGTACACCTGAAAAAGTAGCAGCGTCAAAACAGAGTTATACTGGTAAATTTATAAGAGATATTATTGGAAATAGTTCTATGAAAAAGACTGCCTAAAAATTTTATTTATGCTATAAAGGAATCATGACAAATATATTGCAATCTCTCTCAAAAACAGTTCATTTATCATTAGGTATTGCTATTCTATTATTACTTGGACTGCACTTCTTTGGAGATGGTTTTGCTTTTGATAGATATTTTTTTAGTTGGTTATTTAGGTATTTACATGTGTTAACAGGAATAATGTGGATAGGATTATTGTGGTATTTTAATTTTGTTCAAATTCCATCAATGCCAAATATTCCGGATGAACAAAAACCTGCGATAGGTAAAGTTATAGCACCAAAAGCACTATTTTGGTTTAGATGGGCCGCTTTAGGAACAATTATTACAGGCTTAATAGTTTCTTACCTCCAGGGATATGTTCACCAAGCAATGACATTGGGAATTGGTGGTGGAGATCCAAAGAGCACCGCTATTGGAATAGGGATGTGGTTGGGAATTATAATGGCCTATAACGTTTGGTTTGTTATTTGGCCAAATCAAAAAAAAGCTTTAGGATTAATTGAGTGCTCCCCAGAAGAAAAAGCTAAATCTGCAAAAACAGCAATGTTGTTTTCAAGAACGAATACTCTCCTATCATTTCCAATGTTGCTATCAATGGTAGCAGCTCAAAATCTTTATTAATTAAGGTTCAATTTTTTTTTCTTCTTTTTCTAAAGTCTTGTAACTTACTCTAAAAAATTTCAATATTGGTGAAGCAACAAATATAGACGAGTAGGTTCCAATAATAACACCTAGTATCATGGCAAAAGAAAAACCTCTCAATATTTCCCCACCTAATAAATAAATCGAAAGCAATGCTAATAAAGTGGTTACAGATGTTATTACAGTCCTAGCAAGAGTTTCATTAATAGATAGATTTGCTACATCGCTAATACTTATTTTTGTATATTTAAATAAATTTTCTCTTATTCGATCATAAATAACGACTGTATCATTCATTGAATACCCAACTATTGTCAGTACAGCTGCAATAATAGACAAATTAATTTCTAAAGATAATATTGAAAAAATACCTAAAGTAATAATAACGTCATGGAATAAAGCAATGATAGAACCAACACTAAATTGCCATTCAAATCTAACCCAAATATAAAAGAGCATAGCGGCTAATGCTAAAGAAATAGCTATTATTGATGACTCTAGTAATTCTGAGCTTACTTTGGGACCAACGTTTTCTACTCTTCTAAAATCAACATCCGCATTTAGATTATCTGATAATGTTTTTTTAATTTCTGGTATTAGATTGCTATTATTTACATTTTTTTGCTCAACTTTAATTAAATAATCACCGTCTATTCCGAATTTTTTTACATTAATATCACCCAAATTCATTGATTTTAATGAGTCTCTTATTGAGGATGCGTTTACAGTTACATCGGTTCTTAATTCAATCAAAGTTCCGCCTTTAAAATCAATTCCATAATTTAAGCCTTTTAAGCTTATAAAAAAAATACTTAAAAAGAAAATTATAATCGAAATAAAATTTGCTTTTTTAAATTTTGATACAAAATTAATATTCTTAATCATTAAATTTTTAAACCTCTATTGTTGTTTTTTAAAACTATCATCGAAGTTAGATGTCTTGCTAAAAAGTAAGCAGTGAAAAGTGTGGTGATAATTCCTATTCCTAAAGTAATTGCAAAACCTTTTACAGGTCCAGATCCAAAAGCAAACAATATAATAGCTGCGATTAAAGTTGTTATATTTGCATCTAGTACTGTAATTTTGGCCTTAGAATAACCTGAGTCAAAAGCATGTATAATTGATTTTTCTGTTTTTAATTCCTCTCTTATTCTTTCAAATATTAATACATTTGCATCAACAGCCATTCCTATTGTTAAAATAATACCCGCTATTCCAGGTAAAGTTAATGTAGCTTCTAAAATGGTTAATATTCCAACCAACATTAATAAATTTGCAATTAAGGCAGTGTTAGCAACTAATCCAAATATTTTGTATTTAAAAAACATAAAAATGATTACTAAAACAAATCCTACAATTAAAGATATTATGCCTGATCTAATCGAGTCCTCTCCTAAATCAGGACCTACTGTTCTTTCCTCGACAACATCTAGAGGAGTAGGTAAAGCTCCAGATCTAAGTAATAAAGATAGATCTGTGGCCTCTTGGAAAGAAAAATTACCTGATATTATCCCTTTACCTGAGGTAATTGGTTCATTGATATTAGGTGCACTTATTATTTTACCGTCTAAAACTATCGCTAATCTTTTGCCCACATTATCAGTAGTGGCTCTTCCAAACTTTTGCGAACCAAGTCTATCTAAAGTAAATGAGACGGAAGGCTCATTTTTTTGATTTTGGATACTTGGTTGTGCATCGATTAAATTTTCACCGCTCATTACTATTCTTTTACTAACTTTGAGGGTTTCTCCTAACTCAGAAACCAAATCCTCTGTACCAAAATCTGAATTATCGCTAACTAATCTAAAGTTTAATTGAGCTGTTTTACCGAGTAATTTTTTTATTCTTTCTGGATCTTTTAAACCCGGTAATTCTACCAAAATTCTTTTATCTCCTCTTTGTAAAATTGTTGGTTCTTTTGTGCCTACATCATCTATTCTCCTTCTTACTATCTCAATAGATTGCTTTAAAGCAGAGTTATTAATTGTAAGTAACCCAAATTTTGAAAATAAAATCTCTATATTATTATTACCTAATAATTTATAGTCCAATTCAAAAGATCTATAATTGTCAATATATGGGTTTACTAAGTTTTCTTTTTTTGAAAAAAAAAGTAATTCAAATTTTTCTACATCCTCGATGAAAAAAGTCAAAGATTTGTCCCTTATCTTAAAATTTTCATATTTTAAATTATTATCTTTAAGAAGTTTTTTAATCGGAATAACCTTTGATTGTATTTTTTCCTCTACAAGAGAGTCGGAGTTTATTTCTAATAAAAGATATGATCCGCCTTGAAGGTCTAATCCTAGATTTACTTTTTTATCAATAATTATATTATCTTTGTTTTGTAAGTTTAAGACAGAGAATATTGCTATAAAAAAGAAAATTAAATATATTAAGATGATATTTATTTTGGAAAAATTTAACACGAAAAAGAATTATTTTTTTACTTCTTCTTTTTTTAGCAAACTCGTAATTGTCGATCTGATAATTTGGACTTTAGTACCCTCGCCTATAATTACCTCAATTCTATCATCTTCCATTACGCGATCAACAACACCTATTATGCCACCAGATGTGATAACTTCATCCCCCCTTTTTAAAGATTCGACCATTGCTTTGTGATCTTTTACTCTTTTTTGCTGTGGTCTGATTAAAAAAAAGTAAAAAATAATAAAAATTAATATTAAAGGTATAAATTGTGCAATTCCTTGTCCACTCATGAAAAAACAATTATAATAAATGTATTAGATAAACAAGTTAAATTTTATCAAATTTTATCTAAATTATTCATATATTTTTTTAATACTTTTGGAATTGTAACTGTTCCATCTTGATTTTGATTATTTTCTAATAAGGCTATCATCAATCTTCCAACTGCCAAACCTGAACCATTTAAAGTGCCAACAAATTCATTACCATTTTCAGCTTTATATTTTGCACCCATTCTTCTTGCTTGAAATAAACCACAAGAAGAACAGCTTGATATTTCTCTGTATTTTTTTTCTGATGGTATCCATGCTTCTAAATCATAAGTTTTTTCTGCACTAAATCCCATATCCCCAGTTGATAACAAAACAGTTTGATAAGGAATATCTAATTTTTCCAATATTTTTTGTGCACAATTCAGCATTCGATCAAGTTCAGAAGCACAATTTTTTGGCTCTACAATGCTAACAAGTTCAACTTTATAAAATTGATGTTGTCTGATCATGCCTTTAGTATCTTTTCCGTAGCTGCCAGCTTCCTTTCTAAAACATGGAGTTGAAGCAACAAATCTCTTTGGCAATTGATCTTTGTTAATTACAGATTTCCTTACTAAATTTGTTAAAACTACTTCAGCTGTAGGTATTAAAAACTTTCTTTGCTCTGAATTATCAAATTTTATTTCAAATTGATCTTCCTCAAATTTAGGTAGTTGTCCAGTACCGAACATCACATCCTCATTAACTATTAAAGGCGGAGAAATCTCAACATAACTAAATTCATTAGTGTGAATGTCTAACATGAAATTAATTAAAGCTCTTTCTAATAATGCGATTTTGTCCTTTAAAACTACAAATCTTGATCCTGATAACTTTATTGAGATTTCAAAATCAATATCTTTATTTTTGGAACCTAATTCAGTGTGAGATTTTGGTTGAAAAGAAAATTCTTTTATATTTCCGACTTTGTTTATAATTTTATTTGATTTATCATCTTTGCCAACTGGCACATCATCTAAAGCTAAGTTTGGTAAAAAATTTAAAATTTTATTAAGTTTGTTTTGAGTATCAGATTGATCTTTTGAAATTTTTGAAATTTTTTCTGAAATAATTTTAGATTTTTCAAAATTTGATTTGTCTTTCGACTTAGATAAAATTTTTTTATCTTGTTCGAGTTTTTCTTTTTCAGTAATTAATTTTCTATTGAGACTATCAAATTTTTCAAAGTTATCGCTATCAAAATTTACATTTCTGTCTAAAAATTTTTTTTTAAAAAAATCTAAATTTTTTCTTAAGTTCTTGATGTCATGCATTTTCTAAATCTTCTTTCTCTTTTTTTTTCTCAGTAAATCTCACAGTAAATATAGATAACTCATAAAGTAATAAAAGAGGTATTGCGAGTCCTACTTGTGTAATTGGATCAGGAGGAGTTAAAATAGCTGCTATAGCAAAGATAATTACAATTACATATCTTCTTCTAGTTTTTAAATAATTTGAATTTACAACACCTATTCTTGCTAATAAATTTAATAGTATTGGTAGTTGAAAACTGATACCAAAAGCAAATATTAATCTCATAATTAAAGAAAGATACTCATTAACTTTTGCTTCAAGTTGTATTGGTAAACTTGTGTTCGAACCTAATGACTCGAATGATAAAAAAAACTTTATAGCTAAAGGCATTACTAAATAATAGACAAGTAACCCTCCTAATAGAAAAAGTATTGGTGTAGACACTAAGTAAGGCAATATTGCTTTTTTTTCATTTTTGTACAAACCAGGTGCAATAAATTTATAAATTTGAATTAAAAGAACTGGACTTCCCAAAAATATTGCTGAAAAAAAAGCTACTTTTATATATGTAATAAATGTTTCATGAAGTGCTGTAAAAATTAAACGTCTAGAGGTTTGATCATCTTTTACTGCGTTGGCATAGGGTTCTACCAAAAAATTATAAATATGATCTGCATAAATATAGGATATTACAAATACTATAAAAATAAATATAAGTGAGTTTAAAAGTCTAGAGCGTAACTCAACAAAATGGCTTGTAAATGAATTGGTATCAGCCATTTTTTTTAATATCTTTTTTTTTCTCAGAATTTTCAGACATTATTTCTTTTTCGACATCAATTTCTTTAGTTGCTGAGGACACTTCCTTTTGAAAATTACTTAAAGTATTTTTAAACTTGCCTACGTATATTCCGATTTTTTTCAAAGCTATTGGAAACTCTTTAGGGCCTAAAACTAATATTGCAATTATTACTACTGATAAAATCTCTAACCATCCAATTTGAGGCATTTTGATTATTTATTTTCAGTGTCAGAATTGTCTGACTTAGAATTGTCATCTTGATTATTTGCAGAAGTATCATCAGACATACCTTTTTTAAAACTTTTGATACCTTTGGCTACATCTCCCATTAAACTTGAAATTTTACCTCTACCAAAAAGTAAAACAACAAGGACGACTACTATTGCTATTTGCCAGAAACTAATTCCCATAATATATAGTTATATACAATAAAAAGAGTTAAATAAATATATTTATTTTTCTTCTTCTGGAGCTTTATTTATCGCTTCATCTATATCTTTATAAATATTCTGATTTTCGGCTATAGACTGTTCTTTAAAAAATTTACCCGTTCCAAAAATAGATTTATCAATACTAGATGTATCTATTAAACCAGCTGAACCAAGTTCATCAATCGTTGGTAAATCAGACAGTTTTTGAATATTAAAATGATGGAGAAAATTTTCAGTTGTACCATACTGAATCGGTTTACCGGGAACATCTTTTCTTCCAGCAGGTCTTACCCAATCTAGTTCAAGTAAAATTTCTAAGGTATTTGAGGCGAAGGATACGCCTCTTATTTGTTCAATCTCTGATCGAGTTACTGGTTGATGATAAACAATAATCGCCAATGTTTCAACTGTAGCTTTAGATAATTTTTTTTGTGTTGATTTTTGTAAAGACATTAACTTTGATAAATCTTCAGCTGTTCTGAAAGACCATTTGTTCTTTATACATATTAAATTAATGCCTCTTTTTTTGTAAATTTTTTGTAAGTTTTCTAAAACTTTTTTCAAACTAAAGCTAGTTTGAATCCTTTTTTCTATTGTTTCAAGATCTAAAGGCTCTGAGGCTGAAAAAAGGATAGCTTCAACTTGTCTTTCAAGTTTCGTAGGATTTGTTGGAAAGTTAATTACATTGTCTTTTTTTTTATTTTTCATATTAGTTTTTTTTTATCATTAGTTGATCGTAATTTTTTCTTTGTTGAATTGAAATTACTCTTTCTTTTGCAAGTTCAAGACATGCTGCAAATATTCCAGCAAAACCGGTTTTTTTCATTTTATTCTCCGAATAAAATTTTGGAATCAATTCAATTATATTTTTCCAATCTTTAATTTTTTCAAGATTATTTCTAATACTTTTAATTCCTTCCTCGGTTGTGAAAACTGGTAGTTTTGGGATACTAATATTTTGAAAAGTTTTTTGTGTTTGTATTTCAGAATAAGTTTTGAGAAGTTCGTATAGTGAAACATTATATTTAGGAGTATAAATCGATCTTATACCCCCTTTCATTCCTCTAGTAAAAATATGAACACCTAGCCTTTTCTTTTGAAGCATTTGATCTGATAATATCCTTATTAAAGCCAATTTTTTAAGTTGTAGTTTTAATTTTTCAGCAACTTGTAAAGCTTTGAAATCTTCTTCATCTACTTCGGGTAACAGTAACTTAGATTTTAAATATGCTAACCAAGTCGCCATTAACAAAAATTCAGTAGCAGTCTCAAGGTTTAAATTTTCATATTTTTTTATGTAATCTAAAAATTGGTCAGCTAATTTTGTGATAGAAATTTCTGCTAAGTCTACTTTCTGCATTTTTGCTAAATCTAAAAGAACTTCTAATGGGCCGCTATAATTTGGTATTTCAATAGATAATTGATTTGAATTATTTGATTCCATAATCAATTTTACCTTAAAAATTTGTAAAATTCTGAGGTTTTTTTAGCAGTAAATTTATCAATAAAAGGTAAGAATCTTATCAATTTAAAGTTGTCATTTGTTTTTCCAGCACAATATAGAATGAGGTTGCATCCTGCATCAATTGACTTTTTTGCATTAGTTAATAAATCATATTTTAAAGCTTTCATTGAAATATCATCTGAAATTAAAATACCTTTAAATTTTATTTTTTTTCTTATTATTTCCTTAATAATTTTTTTTGATAGTGTTGCTGCATTGTTAGTGTCAAGTTTAGTATATAAGATATGTGCAGTCATAGCCAATTTTGCATTTGATAACTTGAAAGGATAAAAATCAATTTTGTTAAGCTGTTTTAAATTTAATTGAACTTTTGGCAATTTTTTATGACTGTCTTCTGTAGCGGCCCCGTGTCCTGGTATATGTTTAATAATTCCAGCAATTTTATTAGTGTGTAGATATTTTAAAGTTAGTTTTCCTAATTGTTTTACTATTTTCCTATTATTTGAAAAACTTCTGTTTCCAATAACTTTGCTGGTGTTTTTTCTAAGTATATCCAAGACTGGTATTGTATTAATATTTATACCTAGATTTTTTAGAATTTTGCATAATGAGAAAATGTATGCTTTGTAAGTTTTAGAACAAAAATCTTTATTTTTTTTAAAAAGGTCTCCAAAAAAACTAGCTGATAAACTGTGGTTGATTATATTTCTTAGTCTTGAAACACTTTCACCCTCCTCGTCAATTATTATAGGAAATTTTTTATCTTTAGTAAGTTTTCTAATATTCAGAGTTAAACTTTTTATTTGTTTTGAAGATTTTAAATTTCGCTTAAAAAGAATAACCCCCCAAGGTTTTTCTTTTGATAAAAGAATTTTTTCCATCTTTGATAATTTTGATCCATTAAGACTAATAATCAATGCTTTCTTTTTCATTATCTTTTTAATAAATCCCAAAAGCTTCGTTTTTTATTTTCCTCGATTTTATCATTTAAAGAGTTGTTAAATTCAATTATATTATTTGTGTCATTATCTAAAATTGGAAGATTGCTAATTTTTTCTTTTAGTATTTGATCTATATTTTCACGATTATAATTTTTAGCATTAATATTTTTATTAGATGAATAATAACTATAGATTAAAAGTATAAAATAAGTAATTAATAAAAACATAATAATATTTAAGATTTTAATCATCACATTTTTTCTGGAAGAGAAACTCCCAGTATATTCATTCCATTCCTTATAACTATAGCAATCAAATATAGAAAGACAAAAGTCTCAAATCTTTTTAAAACGCCGTTATCAATAAACTTATATTTGCTATCTTCATTTCCCTTGCTCCAATAAGAGTGAAATAATGTAGATAGTTCATACAAATAAAAAGGAATCTTGTGAGGTTCAAGTTTATTTGCCGCTGACTCAATTACTTTAGGCCATTCAAATATCTTCCTATAAATTTTTTCTTCATACTCATTTAAATTAAATGATTTAGAATCAACATATATTTCATCGTTTAAATTTTTTTTAAGTGCTCTGGCAATAGAATTGATCCTAGCATAAGCATACTGAACATAAAAAACCGGATTATCTTTTGTTTTTTCTTTAACTTTTTCGAAATCAAAATCTAGCTCCATATCATTACTTCTATTCAACATCATAAATCGTATTGAATCTTTACTAACCTCATTTAATAAATCTTGGGCAGAAATAAATTCACCAGCTCTTTTAGACATTTTATAAGGCTTTCCATTTTTATAAAGTTTTACTAATTGACAAACTTTACAGTTAAGTTTTATCTTCTTATTTGACAAAGCAGATACAGCGGCTGTAATCCTTTTAATATAACCTGTATGATCTGCACCGAGGATATTAATCAAATTGTCAAATTTTCTATTAATCTTATCTGAATGATATGCAACATCATTTGCAAAATAAGTCCATGATCCATCATTTTTTTGTAATGCTCTATCCATATCATCGCCAAACGCTGATGATTTGAAAATCAATCTTTTGACTTTTTTCCAATTTTTAAATTGTTCACCTTTCGGTGGTTCAAGAAAACCTTCTTCTACAAAATTTTTATCTTTGAGTTTTTCCACTGCTTTTTGAACTAAATCTTTTTGAACTAATTGTGTTTCTGAAAAAAAATTATCATGTTTAATACCAAGTTTCTTTAAATCATTTTTAATGAGGTTCATAGACTCGTTTAATGAGAGAGTTTTTAATTCCTCAAAACAAACATCAAAATTTTTAACATCTAAATTTTTATTATTTAAAATTATATTTTTTGCAATTTCCTTTATGTAATCTCCAGGGTAAAGATTATCTTTTAGAATGAATTTTTCATTAAATTTAATTTCTCTAATTCTCAAGTAAATGGACTCAACAAAATTTTTGATCTGATTTCCATAATCATTGATGTAATACTCTTTGATAACTTTATTACCATTGAACAATAATAAATTAGATAAAACATCACCGAAAATAGCTCCACGACAATGACCTACATGCATTGGACCAGTCGGGTTAGCTGAAACAAACTCTACATTGTACGTTTTATTAGTTTGTTTTGATCCAAAAATATTTTTATTCTTAATAATTTCATTAATATTTAAAACTATTCCTTCTTTTGAAAGTTTAATATTAAGGAAGCCAGGCCCTGCTACTTCAACTTTTTCAAAATGATTAATCTTTTTCAAAAGAAGGTTTTTTATATCTAGTGCTAATTTGTTAGGGGGGATTTTATTTGCTTTTGCTAAAATTAAACAAACATTAGTTGATAAATCACAATGAAAATGTTCAGGAGGAACTTCTAAATTAACATCGAGTAAATTGTCAACGTTTTCTAAATTTAAAAAACGTTTATTTTCTATAATAATTTTGTTTATTTTTACTAAATAATTTTCAAATATATTCATTTAATCTTATTGTAGAGATTTATTGCATATCTGTCTGTCATGCCAGCAATATAATCACAAATTGATCTTGCAATGTTTGATTTATCATACTTACTAACATTTATATATCTTTCGGGTTTTTTTTTTATAGATAAAAATAATTTCTTAATAATTTTTTTTCCTTCATTCGTATTGATTCTAACTTTCTTGTGATAATACATTTTTTTTTTTAAAAAACTTTTTATTTTTTTATCAAATTTACTCATTTTCTTTGAAAAGGCTACGAGGGGATACTTAGATCTTAAAACATCTCTATTACTATAAATCTTATTTATTTTAATATTTTTTTCAGTAGTTTTAATTAAATCTTTAACCATTTCATTGATTATTTCTCTTACTATTTGTCTTATTACAAGATCGATTGAATTTTTTTTCATTTTTTTTTTGTGTTTAAAAATAATTTTGTTTAAAACCGGAATATTTTCTAAATCTCTTAGTTTAAATAGATTTGCTTTTAAGCCGTCCTCTAGATCATGACTATTGTAGGCAATATCATCTGATATTGAGGCTATCTGTGCCTCAAGTGACGGACTTGAAGAAAATTGTATTTTATTTTTAAAATGATTTAGTCCTAAAATTTTTTTGAATTTACCTAAATCTTTGATTGGACCATTATGCTTAATTAGTCCATCTAGTGTCTCCATTGTTAAATTTAAACCTTTAAATTCATAATACCTATTTTCTAAAAAAAGGATTATTCTTAAAGTTTGAATATTGTGATCAAATCCACCAAATTTTTTCATACAGTGGTTAAGAGCGTCTTCACCCGCATGTCCAAAGGGTGTATGTCCTAAATCATGTGCTAAACTGAGAGTTTCACATAAATCCTCATTTAAATTAAAAAATTTAGACAAAGTTCTTGATATTTGAGCCACCTCTAAAGAGTGAGTAATTCTTGTTCTAAAATGATCTCCTGAAGTATTCACAAAAACTTGCGTTTTATGCTTAAGCCTCCTAAATGCAGTTGAATGGATTATTCTATCTCTATCTCTTTGAAAATCTGTTCTTAATGAAGTTTCTTTTTCTTTAAAAAACCTACCCTTTGACTTTAATGGCACAGCTAATTTAGATAAAGATTGGATTGAATTTTTTTGCATGCTTACTATATAGATTATATACTAAATAATTATGGAAAAAAAATTAGAATTTACTGATAGTGCAAAAAACCAGATAGAAAAAATCACTAAAAGCGAAGAAAAAAAATATTTTAGAATTGCTGTTCAAGGGGGTGGGTGTTCTGGATTTAAATATAATTTTAGCTTTGATGATAAAATAAAGAAAGATGATATCTTATTTAACAAAGCTGTAATAGATAAGCAGTCACTTGATATTATAGCAGGCTCAACAGTAGATTTTAAAAAAGAAATGATTGGTGAGTCTTTTTCTATAAATAATCCTAAAGCTTCGGCTTCATGTGGTTGTGGTCTTTCTTTTTCAGTTTAATGAAAATAATTTCGTGGAATGTGAATTCAGTTAGAGCAAGAATTATAAACATCTTAAATTATATCAAACAATCAAACCCTGATATTTTATTACTCCAAGAAATTAAAACTCAAGATAATAGTTTTCCTTTTGAAGATTTTAAAAATATTGGATATAATTCTTATGTTTTTGGTCAAAAAAGTTACAATGGTGTAGCTATTATTTCTAAGCAAAAATTAGATAAAATTAATAATAGTTTTATTAAAGATGAGTTAAAACAATCTAGAATTATTACTGCTGAATTAAAATTAAAAAAAAAAAAGATAGAACTTATAAATATTTATGTTCCAAATGGAAATCCTGTAGATACAGAAAAATATGATTATAAAAAAGAGTGGTTAAAAAAATTTATATTAAATATAAAAAAGAAAATACAGAAAAATTCAAATATTCTCATCGCTGGAGATTTTAACATTATTCCTGAAGAAATAGATGTTCATGATTTTAAAAGATATGAAAACGATGCTTTAGGTAGATTGGAAATAAGAAAAAAATATAGAGAATTGATTAATTTAGGTTTTAAAGATGTTTATAGATTTAAAAATAAAACAAAACAAGAGTATACATATTGGGACTACTTTGCAGGTTCGTGGCAAAAAAATTATGGTATGAGAATAGATCATTTTTTACTTTCAAACAGTTTAATTGAAAATATTAAATCAATTAATATAAATAAAAAACCAAGATCTAAAGAAAAACCATCTGATCATACTCCAATCGAACTTGAAATTATTTAACTCTACCGTATATATCTTGATATCTGACTATATCAGTTTCTTTTAAAATTGATCCTAACTGGGCTTCAATTATTTTTACTGGTTTTTTAAATGGATTTTCAATTCTGTGAATAGATTTAACTGGTATAAAAATAGTTTCATTAATTTTTAAAAAAAATTTTTTTCTATTGAGCGTTATTTTTGGAGTTCCTTGTGTAACAACCCAATGTTCAGAGCGATGAAAATGCTTTTGAAGACTTAAAACTCCTTTAGGTTTTACATAAAGTTCTTTAATTAAAAAGTTTTTACCATTATACAAATTTGTATATCTGCCCCAAGGTCTGTAAAAAATATTTTTCTTTTTTTGATATCTAGTCTTTAATTTGTCATACATTTTACAAATTTCTTTCCAGCTACCAAGATCAGACCAAGATATATCTAAATTTATAGCATTAATATCTTTTGATTTTTCTAATATTGCGTAATCAAAAGAAATTGTCTTACACTTTAAAAAGTCTTTTTTATTAAGATAATAAATATTATTTTTAAATTTTGATTTATTTACAGAATTTAAACAATAATTAAAGTTTTTGTTTTGATACTTCTTGAAGTTACTAATTATTGATTTTTTTGTAAGGAAAAACATTCCTGAATTCCAATAAGCATTCTTTTTAATAATTTTTTTTGCTTTTTCTAAATTTGGTTTTTCAATAAATTTAGTAACCTTATAATTATTGCTAACTCGTCTTGATAAAAAATAACCAAACTCAGAAGAAGGGTTAGAAGGTTTAATGCCAAATAAAAAGATATTTTTATCTGTCAGATATTTTTGATATTTTTTTATAGACTTATTAAACAGATTTGTTTTTTCAATTAAATGATCTGATGTTAAAAAAATTAAGGGTTGGTTCTCAGGAATTTCTTTTATTAATGCTGAACTGAGCATAGCAGGAGCAGTATTTTTTTTTGCTGGTTCAAGAATAATTCTATATTTTTTAAAACCTTTTAACCTTAAATGTTTTTTAATTTCTCTTGTATATCTTTTGTTGGTACTAATTATTGGGTAATCAAAAATAGAATTTTTTATCCTCTCTAGAGTTTTTCCGAATAACGTCCAATTTCCAAAATCAATAAACTGCTTTGGTTGATGATGTTTTTTATCAGACCAGAGTCTTGTACCAGAACCGCCACATAAAATTACTGGACGTATTTTCATTAAATTTTTGAATATTCTTTAACTTCTTTTTTCTTACCTGGATGTGTTGGAGCGCCGAGATAAGCAGGGCCTACTGTTTGAGCATATTTCCAAATCGTTCCCGATCCGAAACTTGATTTTTTTTCTTTCCATTTTTTTCTTCTAGCTTTTAATTGTGCGCTAGTAAGCCTGACATTGATTGATCCTTTTTTTGCATCGATATCGATCACGTCTCCATTTTTGAGAAGCGCAATTGGGCCGCCCATTGCAGCTTCTGGGCCAACGTGACCAACACAGAAACCTCTAGTAGCTCCTGAAAACCTTCCATCAGTTATGAGTGCAACTTTTTCACCTTTGCCTTGCCCATAAATAGCTCCAGTTGTTGAGAGCATTTCTCTCATTCCCGGTCCACCTTTGGGACCTTCATATCTGATTATTATTACATCACCATCCTTATATTTTTTTGTCTGTACTGCTTTCATTGCATCTTCTTCATTATCAAAACATCTAGCTTTACCTGTAAATTGTAATTTCTTTAATCCTGCAATTTTTACGATTGCTCCGTCTGGAGCTAAATTACCTTTTAATCCAACGACTCCACCATCTGGAGAAAGGGGGTTATTATATTCTCTTAAAACTTTTTGATTAGTATTAAACTTAATATTGGTTAAATTTTCTCTCATAGTTTTACCTGTAACTGTCATACATTCTCCATGAATATATCCTCCGTCATATAAAGTTTTTAATAACATAGGAACGCCGCCAGCTTCCCACATGTCTTTTGCAACGAATTTTCCTCCAGGTTTTAAATCAGCTAGATAAGGAGTTTTTTTAAATATTTTTGCAACGTCCATTAAATCAAATTTTACTCCTATTTCATTAGCAAGTGCAGGTAAATGTAGAGCTGCATTAGTAGAGCCACCAGTAGCAGCCACAATCGTAGCTGCGTTTTCTAAAGATTTTTTTGTTACTATTTCTCTTGGTTTAATTTTTTTTTCTAATAAATTCATAACTGCTTGACCACTTTCATAAGCATATTTATCTCTTTCCTCATAAGGGGCTGGCGTCCCAGCTGAATAAGGTAAAGCTAAGCCTATCGCTTCCGATACACACGCCATTGTATTAGCTGTAAATTGACCTCCACAAGCCCCAGCACTTGGACAAGCTACTAATTCTAATTCTCTTAATTCTTCAGAGGACATTTTACCTGAAGAATGTTTACCTACTGCTTCAAAAACATCTACAACGGTAACATCTTTTCCTTTAAATTTGCCTGGCAAAATTGATCCGCCATAAATGAACACACTAGGTACATTCAATCTCAACATAGACATCATCAAACCTGGAAGAGATTTGTCGCATCCAGCGATACCAACTAGTGCATCGTAACAATGTCCTCTTACTGTCAGTTCAGCTGAGTCAGCAATTACTTCTCTGGAAATTAACGATGATTTCATTCCTTCATGACCCATGGCAATACCATCTGTTACGGTTATAGTGCAAAATTCTCTTGGCGTTCCACCAGATTGTTTGACTCCTTTTTTAACTGACTGTGCCTGTCGCATTAAAGCTGTATTGCAAGGTGCAGCTTCATTCCAAGTGGATACAACTCCTACAAACGGCTTCGCCACATCCTGTTCAGTTTCTCCCATTGCATAGTAAAAAGATCTATGTGGAGCTCTATCTGGGCCTAAAGAAGTATGACGACTGGGTAGTTTTTTTTTATCAATTTTAGACATTTAATTAATACTAGACACAATACTTCTTAATTTTCCATCTTCAATAGTTAATTCTTTAACTAAATTTTTATCACTTTGTACTATTTCTTTAGGTGCATTTGTCACATAAGCCTTATTTTTGAGCTTATTATTTAAACCAGTTATTTGTTTATTAATTGTCTCAATTTTTTGTAAAATTCTCTCTTTTTGAGATCCTAAATTTACATCCTCATTAAAATTTAATGAAAGTTTTTCCTTTAGAACTAGAATATCTATTGAATTTTTATCTCTTATCTTTGTTGTAAAAACATTATTTACTCTACCAACCTGTTTTATCAGATTTATATTTTTAGTTACCAATTTCTTTAACTTCCCTGACTTATCATCAAAAAATATGTCACAATATAATTTTGGAGTAATTTTTAACTCTGCTTTAGTAGATCTAATGTTAGAAATTATTTCAATTAAATCATTTATATTATTTTGATTTTTGAAAAATTTATCAATAATCTTAAGATCTGGCCAACTGGAACTGATTAAATAATTATTGAAAATTTTTTTATAAGAATTTAAAGACCATAAGTTCTCAGTGAAAAAAGGGATAAAAGGATGAAGAATTCTAAGAATATTTGCCATCATAAATGATGAGAAAGCTTTAGCTTCTTTAATTTCACTTTTATTTTTTGAATTAAAAATAGGTTTTAAGAACTCTAAATACCAATCACAATAAGAATGCCAAACAAATTGATATGCATACCTAGCAGCCTCATCAAACCTAAATATTTCAATGTTTTTCGAGATAAAATTTTGTGTTTTTATAAATTCGTTGTAAATCCAATGGTTAATTGGAAGTTTAATTGAGGTCAAATTTATCTTTTTATCTAATTTACAATTATTAAGTTTTAAAAAATTATTTGCGCTCCAAATTTTTGTTATAAAGTTTCTATTTCCAATAACTCTATCTTTTGATAATTTTACATCTCGGCCTGGAGATGCCATCGAAATTAAAGTAAACCTTAAACTATCTGCTCCATATTCACTTATTAAATCTAATGGATCGATCACATTGCCTTTTGACTTTGACATTTTCTGTCCCTTTTCATCTCTTACCAAGGCATGAACATATACTTTATAAAAAGGTGTATTTTTTCTAAAATGATTTCCCATCATCAACATCCTTGCTACCCAAAAGAAAATTATATCAAAACCAGTAACAAGAACTGAAGTTGGATAAAATTTATTAAGTTCCTCAGTTTTATTCGGCCATCCAAGAGTCGCAAAAGGCCATAGAGCTGATGAAAACCAAGTATCTAAAACATCTGTTTCCTGTTTTAATTTAAATTGATTATTTTTATTTTTTTTCTTCGCTAGTTTTACTGCATCTTTTTCACTTTCAGCTACAAAAATATTTCCATTTTCATCATACCAAGCAGGTATTCTATGACCCCACCAAATCTGACGAGATATACACCAAGGCTCAATATTATTCATCCATTGAAAAAATGTTTTAGACCAATTGCTTGGAAAAAAAGTAGTTTTGCCCTCTTTAACTATCTTAATTGGTTTTTTGGATAATTTTTTGGCATCAACAAACCATTGCTCTGTTAAGAGAGGTTCGATTATAGTGTTTGATCTATCTCCATATGGAACTTTATTTTTAATATTTTCGATTTTTACGAGAGAACCTTTATCCTTTAATTTTTTAATTATAAGTTTTCTTGCTTCAAATCTGTCTAAACCATGAAACTCTTTAATCCCATTTTTGTTTATTTTACCATTCTCTTCAAAAATATTTATTATTTCTAATTTATTTCTTTTGCCTACTTCATAATCATTGAAATCATGTGCTGGTGTAATTTTTACTGCTCCTGAACCTTGTTCCGGATCAGCGTAATTGTCAGAAATAATTTTGACAGTTCTATCAACAATTGGAATAAGAACATTTTTTCCAACTAAATTAACATATCTTTCATCCTTTGGATTTACAGCGACCGCGGTATCTCCCATCATTGTTTCTGGTCTGGTGGTGGCGATAGTGATTTTTTGATCTGAATTCTCTATTGTATAATCAATGTAATACAATTGAGATTGAACATCTTTTTGATTTACTTCCAAGTCAGAAATAGCAGTTTGAAGTTTAGTATCCCAATTAACTAATTTTTTATCCTTGTAAATCAGCTTATTATTATAAAGATCAACAAAAACTTTAATTACAGCTTTAGAAAGATCCTTATCCATGGTGAACCTCGTTCTTGACCAATCACACGAACAACCTAATTTCTTAAGTTGATCTAAAATTATTCCACCAGATTCATCTTTCCAATCCCATACTTTTTTAATAAATTTCTCTCTTCCTAAATCACTTTTTTTAATTCCTTCTTTTAAAAGATTATTTTCAACAACTGCTTGTGTTGCAATTCCAGCATGATCTGTTCCAGGTTGCCACAGAGTTTCGAGACCTTTCATTCTATTAAATCTAACTAAAACATCTTGTAGACTATTGTTTAAAGCATGTCCCATATGTAATCTGCCAGTTACATTAGGTGGAGGAATTACTATAGAAAATTTTTTATTTGATTTGTTCCTTTTTGGTTTGAATAAGCCTTTTTTAATCCAAAAATCTGAGATTTTTTTTTCTTCTTTATTATGATTATATTTTTTAAATTCCATTTTTTTGATATCTAGAGATATATATCACATTTAAATAATACAGAAATAAGAATAAAAAGTGCCCAAAATATAAAAGATAAAAATATAACAATTTACTTCCAAAAAAATAAGTTATATTTATTCGATAATAACAAAAATAGATTAAAATCGTAGTGAGTTTTATGATTTTATTTATAAATACGGCCACGTGGCGGAATGGTTACGCAGAGGATTGCAAATCCTTTTATCCCAGTTCGATTCTGGGCGTGGCCTCCAAAAAAATTTGTTGTTTTATTATATTAAAAAAAGTATGTTCGCTTTTATTCCTCGGTAGCTCAGTTGGTAGAGCAGTTGACTGTTAATCAATTGGTCGCAGGTTCGAGTCCTGCCCGAGGAGCCAATCAACCGACTTTTTCAAATTTAGAAGTGTTATTCAATATCTGCAAGATCTTTTCTTTTTGAGTTTTAGATAGAGAAGAAAAAGTCCTGCTTAAAAACGAATAATTCAAATCCTCGTTTGAATCTTCTCCAGAGATGACATCTTTAAATTCTTTGTAGTCTTCAAAAAAATATATGATTGGAACTTTTAAAAATTGTGATAATTGCATAAGTCTGTTAGAACTTACTCCATTAGTGCCTTTTTCATATTTTTGTATTTGTTGAAACGTGACGTTTATAGCTTGAGCAACTTTGGTTTGTGTTAAACCTAAAGATAGCCTTCGCATTCTTAATTTTTTTCCTAAATGAATATTGAAATTTTCTTCCATAGTACTCCCTAAATTTCAAATATAAAACCTCAAAATGAATATTTTGGCAATACCAATAATTTTTTTTTTTGGGGGGTCAAAATGCAAAAAAAACATAATTTAAGTGTTGACTATAGCCTAAAAATGAAGTTTGAAAATTTACTATTTTACTTTTTTTAGCCTATATTCCCAATATCCAGTTTTATCAAAAGCAGCTTTAATCCAAAGATAAGTCCCTTCTTCATACCAAATTTCTGTATTAAGTTTTTTGTCTTTTGATAAACTAGGATCAGAGGAACTAAATTTAAATCGGAGAGTATTATAAACCTTATCACCAATTTTTATTTGTTCTTTGCCTTTAAATTCAACTTTCTGTTCTATAATTCTTCCTGACACAGCACTAATTTGGGCTTTTTTTTGAACAATTTCATGATTCCACCATGTTCCAATGATCATTTCTTTATCAGCTTTTCCTTTATAGGAAGAGCCATCTATAATTAAATTATTATCATTAGGATCTATTGAGATATTTACGTATTTTTCTTTTTTATTTTGATTAGTTGTAGAATTAAAACCCGAAAAAATTCCATTTTTATACTTTTCAGTGCCTTGCGCATAATATTTGTATAGATCAACGCCTAGTTTTGTAATTTTAAAACTTACTTCGTTATCTATTGTTAATTCACCATTATTTCTTTGAAATTTATAAATATGATATCCAATTAATTTATTATTTCTGAATAATTCATACTCCAGGTAATTATACTTAGAATAATGGTCTACATGAGCATAATTATTTGTTACTAGAGCGAATACTAAAGCAATTGAAAGTATATATTTTTTCATATATTTAATGATATGGAAACTAAATCTGTTATTTCGCAAATTGGAAATACACCATTAATAAGATTAAAACAAGCCTCAGAATTGACTGGATGTAATATTTTCGGAAAGGCAGAATATTTTAACCCTGGTGAGTCAGTGAAAGATCGAGCAGCGCTTTTTATAGTAAAAGATGCAATTGAAAAAAAACTTATCTCTAAAGGTGGAACAATTGTTGAAGGAACAGCTGGGAATACAGGTATAGGATTAGCTATAGTTTGTAAAGAATTCGATTTAAAACTCAAAATAGTCATCCCAAATACACAATCAATAGAAAAAAAAGAAACTTTAAAAAAACTTGGAGCAGATTTAATTGAAGTTGAGGCGGTGCCATTCTCAAATCCAAAAAACTATATTAAACAATCAAAAAAAATTGCAGAAGATTTGAACAAGAATAGTAAAAATGGTGTTTATTGGGCAAATCAGTTTGATAATACAATTAATACAGAAGCACATATTCAAACGACTGCTGAAGAAATATGGAATCAAACTGCTGGTTCAATTGATGGATTTACATGCGCTGTAGGTACAGGTGGAACATTGGCTGGAGTGTCTATTGGGTTAAAAAATAAAAATAAGAATATAAAGATTGCTTTATCTGACCCGATGGGTTCTTCATTATTCTCTCACATTAAAAGTAATAAATTAGAAAGCTCGGGAAATTCAATAACAGAAGGAATTGGTACTGCAAGAATTACTAAAAATTTTGAAAAAGCACTAGTTGATGATGCTTTTCAAACAAGTGATACCGAAGCTTTGAATCTTGTTTATGAGTTAATAGAGAAACAAAAAATAATATTGGGAGGATCTTCTGGTATAAATATTGCAGGGGCAATCAAACTTGCAAAAAAAATGGGTCCAGGAAAAACTATTGTCACTATACTATGTGATCACGGTAAAAGATATGCTAGTAAAATCTTTAATAAGGAGTTTTTAAAAAGTAAAAATTTACCAATTCCTAAATGGCTATAATATTTGGCTCAAAAATAATTTTGTTCTTTCAGATTTTGGGTTTTCAAAAAATTCTTTTGTTTTAGCTCTTTCGACTATTTTGCCTTCGTCCATAAAAATCATATTATCTGCAACTTCTTTAGCAAAACCCATTTCATGAGTAACGACTATCATTGTCATTCCACCTTTTGCTAAATCTACCATAACATCTAAAACTTCTTTGATCATTTCAGGATCTAGTGCTGAAGTAGGTTCATCAAACAACATTATTTTTGGTTCCATACAAAGTGCTCGTGCTATCGCTGCTCTTTGTTGTTGCCCGCCTGAAAGTTGACCTGGAAATTTTAATGCCTGATCGTCTATTTGAACTCTAGTTAAGTTTTTCATTGCAACTTCTTCAGCTTTTTTTTTAGGTAATTTTTTTACCCAAATGGGTGCCAATGTGCAGTTATCCAAAATTGAAAGGTGAGGAAACAAATTAAATTGCTGAAAAACCATCCCTACTTCGGCTCTTATTTTTTCTATATTTTTAGTATTTTCAGCTAGTTCAGTACCATCAACGATAATGTTACCTTCTTGATGTTCCTCTAATCTATTTATGCATCTAATTAAAGTTGATTTTCCTGACCCTGATGGACCACAAATAACTATTTTTTCTTGTAGAGCAACTTCAAGGTCAATATCTTTCAACACCTGGAATTTATCAAACCATTTATTAACTTTTTTTAACTCAATTATTTTTTCCATAATTATCTTTCTGTGCTTAATTTTTTTTCTAAATTTTGACTATATCTACTCATTGCATAACATATTACCCAGAAAACTAAACCTGCAAAAACATATCCTTCCATAGCCATTCCAAGCCAGTTTGGATTTGTTTTTGCTAAACCTATCATACCTGCTAATTCCATCAACCCTACAACGAAAATTAATGGTGTATCCTTTACTAAAGCTAGAAGAGTATTTGCTATTCCAGGTATTACTAATTTAAGCGCTTGAGGCAATATTATAAGAACATTCATTCTCCAATATCCCATTCCTAAAGACTTCGCAGCTTCATATTGACCCTTTGGTAAAGCTTGTAATCCTCCTCTAACAACTTCCGCCATGTAAGCAGCTTCAAACAGTGTGATCGCTATTAAAACTCTAATTAACTTATCAATAAAAGTGCCATCTGGTAAAAACATAGGAAACATTACAGCTGCCATAAATAAAACTGTAATTAATGGCACACCTCTCCAAAGTTCTATAAAACCAATCGAAATATATCTGATAGCTGGCAACGAAGATCGCCTACCTAGTGCTAAAAAAACACCTATTGGAAAACAGAAAAGGATAGCAAATGCAGAAATAATGAAAGTTAATGAAAGACCTCCCCATGCAGCAGTCTCTACATATACTAAACCGAAGCTACCACCTGATAACAACTTAATACCTATGAAAGGATAAATAAAGAGTAAAAAAATTATAAAATATTTTTTTATTTTTGGAGGCACAAAAAAAGCTACTCCCACCAAAACAAATAACAATATGAAGGCGCTATTTACTCTCCATTGTTCTACATCAGGATAAAGCCCATACATTAGTCTGTTAAACCATACTTTTATAAATACCCAGCAAGCTCCATTACCAGTACAATCATCTTTTGAAGAACCTGCAAAATTAGCCTCTAAAATCAACCAATTCATTAAAGGTGAAATTGCCTTGATTATTATGAATAATATTAGAAGAGATAAAAAAGCATTAAAATTACTTGAGTTAATGTTTTTATTTAATTTATCTAAAAATCCAATACCGCTGAACTCTATTCTTATTAGATACAGACCGATATAGCCTATTAATAACGGAAAAAAATAACTTAATGTTTGAGGCAAAAAACCTGTAATGTTAAGATTTAAAAAAGTATTTATCAAAACATCTAAAAAGGCAAATATAACGAAAATACTTCCTAAGGGTAAAAAAGTATTAATTTTATCTTTTGTTGGTTTTAAATTTGTTAATATCATTTATTTTTCCTTGATAGCCATTTTTTTATTGTACCAGTTCATGAATATAGATATTGATATGCTTAGAGATAAGTAAGTAAGCATTGTAATTGAAATAATTTCAATCGCTCTACCCGTTTGCATTAAGGCAGTTTTGGCAAAAACTAAAACCATATCTGGATATGCTATTGCCGCTGCCAAAGACGAGTTTTTTGTTAAATTTAAATATTGGTTAGTAGTTGGAGGAATAATTATCCTTAATGCTTGGGGCATCACTACTAATTTAAGAATTTGGTTTTTGTTTAACCCAATGCTCGCTGCAGCCTCTTTTTGACCTTTGCCTACACCCATTACTCCTGCTCTAACATTCTCAGCTATAAAAGTTGCTGTGTACATTGAAAGTGCAAGAGCAAGCGCTATTAATTCTGGTATAATGCTAACTCCCTTTTCATAAGTATAAGATGTTTCTGATAGTTGTTTTAATTCTGGATAATTAAAAGAAAGAGATACTCCTAGTAAAAGAAAACTTAATAAAGGTATTAAAATTAAAATCCCTAAGGATAAAGTAAAAGTTGGCAAAATTTTACCAAGTTCTTCACGCTGTTTTTTTGCATAACGATTTAAAAAATATACAGATATAAAAGCAAATAAAAGAGAATAACAAAAAATATCGAAATTAATCCATACAAACTTAGGAATATACCAACCTTTAATTGTCAAAAAAGATACGTCATAAAAATTTATTGCATTTTCTGGTGAAGGTAATGCTCTAAGTGCCGCAAAATACCAAAAAAATATTTGTAAAATTAGTGGAATGTTTCTAAATATTTCTACGTACCACTCTGCAGTTTTAGCTATCAAATAATTATTAGATAATCTAGCAACACCCACTATTACACCAAGAATTGTTGCTAAGAAAATTCCTATAATTGAAACTAAAATAGTATTTAATAGTCCAACTAAAAAGGCTCTTCCATAAGAATAAGATCCATCGAACTCGATTAATGAAAAAGCTATATCGAATGATGCTTCTTGACTTAAAAAACCAAAACCAAAGGAGATTCCTCTGTTACCCATGTTGATTTGAGCATTAGTTGCAAAATAAAAAATAATTGAAAGTAAGGCTAATACAGTTAATGCTTGAGGTATTAAATCTCTAATTTTTTTGTTTTCAATGTTTAATTTTTTAAGATTCATTTTGAAATTAAGAATAAAAAAAAGGGCCAGATAAATCCAGCCCTTTTTAATTTTATTAGCAATTATCTTGCTGGTGGTACGTAAAGAATTCCACCTTTAGTCCATAATTCATTTGGACCTCTGTTAGGTAAAATTCCAGTGTCAGCTATGTGTTTTTTATAGCTTTCACCATAATTTCCAACCTGCTCAATAATTCTTAAGCTCCAGTCGTTATCTAAACCAAACGCGGCACCTAATTCTCCTTCTGCACCAACTAATCTTTTGATAGCAGGGTTATCAGAATCTTTTAGGCTTGAAGCGTTTGATGAATTCACGCCATACTCTTCAGCTTCGATCATTGTGTTTAGAGACCATCTTACAATATCTTCCCACACTGAGTCCCCTTGTCTTACTACGGGCCCTAATGGTTCTTTAGAAATTGTTTCAGGTAATACTTTATGATCATCTGGTGCACTCAACTTTGTTCTTTGAGCAGCTAATCCAGATTTATCAGTTGTATAAGTATCACATCTTCCTGCATCATAAGCTTGAACTACTTCGTCTGCTTTTTCAAAAGCAATTGGTTCATACTTAATATTTTTAGAGTTAAAGAAGTCTCTCATATTAAGCTCGGTAGTTGTACCTGTGTTTGTACAAGCAGAAATACCATCTTTGAAATCATTCACAGAATTAATTCCAGAATTTTTTCTTACCATGAACCCTTGTCCATCATAAAAATTAACACCAACAAATGTTAAACCAATGTCAGCATCTCTTGATAGTGTCCAAGTCGTATTACGTGCAAGAACATCAATTTCACCTGATGTTAAAGCTGTAAATCTCTCTGCAGCACTTAATGGAGTATATTTAACTTTATCAGCATCACCTAGTACGGCAGCTGCAACAGCTCTACATACATCCACATCAATACCAGACCAGTTTCCAGATGCATCAGCATTAGAGAAACCAGGAAGACCTTGTGAAACTCCACATTTCACAAAACCAGCTTTCTTAGTATTGTCTAAAGTTTTAGATTTTTTAGAACCTGCTCCTCCTCCACCTTGACCGCAAGCAACCAAAAGCAAAGAAGCAAATCCAACTAAAATCCAAGTTTTAATAGATCTAATCATTTAAGATTTCCTTTTTTTATTGTTAACAATATTTTTGAATTAAGAATTCAAAACACTTTTAATATAATTTTATTTTTTTCTTACTTCAATTTAATGATGGTCAATATATAGAATATTTAATATTTTTTATTACTAAATAAGTGTTTTTACAACCAAAATTAAGAATATTTTGACAAAGTCATTTCATGAAGTCTACTTGTTGTTCTTTTAAAAATCTCAGAATGTTTTTTTGAGGTTCCTAAATTACTTAAATCTGAATCCATTGACAGTGTGAGATTTATTTTTTTTTCATAGAGAATATCTATCAATGTAATAAATCTTAATTGTTGATTAGTATTATATTCATTAAATACTGGTACCATCTCGATGAAAATATGATGACAAATCTGAGATATATTAAGATAATCCTCAGCTCCTAAGTTTTGGTCACATAATTCTTTGAAACTAAATCTGGCTAACCCTCCATAATAATTGTTAATTTTAAAAACTCTTCCTTTAGTAATAATTGTTTTTTCTTCTTTTTTTAAATTTTTTGTAAATATTCTAAATTTTTGATTGATTTTAAATAAAGTTTTTTCATTTAAAGGGTAAAAAATTCTTTGATTATTGTCCTGATTCTGAGTCCTGTAATCATCCTCTAAAAACAATTCTTTTTGTACTGACTTTTTTTCGATTAGACTGATAAAAGGGATAAATTGTTCTCTTTGTAAACCATCTTTATATAAATTGATTAATCTAGTATTTGTAGTAATTAGAATTTTTATATTATTTAAAAAAATATTTTCAAATAATTTACCTAAAATCATCGCATCGACAATATTTGTAACTTGAAATTCATCTAAATATAAAAAATCAAATTTTTTTTTGAAATTTTTTACAAATTGAGAAATGGAATTATCATCTTTATTTTTATGTCTAAAATCGTGAAATTTAATCATGAATTCATTAAAATGAAATTTAGTTTTTTTTATATTTATTTGATCGTATACAAAATTAGCTATCATAGTTTTACCAACCCCAATATTTCCATAAAGATAGAAACAACTAGGGTCCTTTTTCTTTAAAAAAATATTAAGTAATTTATTTCTTGGAAAAATAAATTTTTCTAGACCTTTTAATATTTCTACTTGTTTTTTGTTTATCTCGAATTTGTTCTTATTACAAAATTCACTAAAAGAGTTTTGAAGACTCGACGACATTATTGTCTTTTTTCCCAATTTATGCAGCTTTTAACTATTGTATTTAAGTTATTAAATTTTGGTTTCCATTTAATAAATTTTTTTATCTTATTATTCGATGCAATAATTTTAACCAAATCGCCTTTTCTTCTTTTTGAAACAAATATTTCTACCTTTTTTGAAGTTTGCTTTTTAAACATTTTTGCAACTTCAAGAACTGAAATACCTTTGTTATAACCACAATTAAGTGTTTTAGAATTATTTAACTTATTTATCTTTTCCAAAACTTTGTAATGAATTTCTGCTATGTCAGAGACGTGAATAAAGTCTCTAATACAAGATCCATCTTTTGTATCGTAATTATTTCCATAAATTTTTAAAACAGGCCTTTTTTTAATAATTTCTCTCGAAAAATTTTTGAATAAATGATCGCTTTTATTTATTAATCCAATTTTTCCAGAAGGGCTTGATCCTGCAATGTTAAAATATCTGAGAATGCAGTAATTAATCTTATTTTTTTTACAAAATTCTTTAATAATTTTTTCAGCTTTAATTTTTGTTTTCCCGTAAACACTTTTCGGCTTAATAACAGAATTTTCACGTACTTTATATTGACCATCTTTGTAAACAGCTGCTGTTGAGGAAAAAACTAAGTTTTTTACTCCTGTATTTTCACATGCTTTTAATAAGTTTTTAGTTCCTGAAACGTTGTTTTTAAAATATTTTTTTGGATATTTTTCACCTTCCCCAATTATTAAATTTGCAGCTAAATGAATTACTGAGTCTATTTCATTTTTTAGGATTATTTCTCTAATTTTTTTATTTTTTAGAATATCTACTTTAAAAAATTTAGCTTTTTTATTAATGAGTCTTCTATAACCTGTAGATAAATTGTCTGCTATAAAAATTTTTTTTTTATTTTTAATTAAAACTTCTGAAACATGAGAACCTATGTATCCAGCCCCTCCAGTAATAAGAATGTTTTTAATCATAATATTGATTGGCGCGCCCTGAAGGATTCGAACCTACGACCCTCGGTTTAGAAAACCGATGCTCTATCCAGCTGAGCTAAGGGCGCCAAATATTATTATATTTACTTAAAAACATACTAAGTGGTCAATATAAATCGGAGATTTAACGCCAAATTGTTCAGATTTTTCATGTTGGTGAATATGATGGGAGTGAACAAATACAGGTAAATGCTCTCCTTTTTTTGTTTTAAGAGTATATATAAAATTAGTTCCTCTAAACTTTCTATCTACTACCTCTAATTTTAATTTACTTTGATCATCATGTATTAAATCCTCGGGTTGTAAGAGAAGTTTGACTTTAGAGCCAGATGGAAAATTGTTAGATAATTTGCCTCTTATTTCACCCAACTCTTCGTGCTGCAACCTGTGGACTGCGCATTCGCTATCTACTACCTTAACATCTATAAATATGCCCTTGTTTAAAAAATTTGCTACATCAATAGAATTTGGTTCATGGTGTACGTTATAAGGAACATCAAATTGTTTTAATTCTTGATTTAAAATAATTCCGCATTTATCAGCCATTGAAAAGGCTTCGTAGGAGTCATGAGTTACAATTATTGTCGTCAATTTTATTCGTTTTAAAAGTTTTTTTACTGAAACTTGTATTTCTTCTTTTAAACTTTGATCAATATTTGAAAAAGGCTCGTCTAAAAGTAATAAGTCTGGTTTTGACATTAATGATCTAGCTAATGAAACTCTTTGAGCTTCACCAGCACTAATTTGATGTGGGTATTTTTCCAATATTGGTTCAATATGTAATATACTAATAATTTCTCTCGTATCTACAGGCGAGCCGTTACCGTTAGTTCTTTTTTTTCCAAAATTTATATTCTCAATAACAGTGTAATTTGGGAACAAAGAGTTATCTTGAAAGGATAAGGCTATATTTCTTTTTTCAGGTTCGATGTGTGTATCATTTGATGAAATCAGCTTACCTTTCAGAAAAATCTTACCTGAATTTAATTTTTGTAAGCCAGCCAATGTTCTAAGTATTGTTGTCTTTCCTATTCCAGAAGGACCTAGCAAGGAAATTATCTCTCCCTGGTTTTCAATTTTAAGATTAACATTATTTACTTTGTTCTTCTCGCTAGCAACAAAGTTTCCTTTTTGAATTTCTAGGAAATATTCTGACATATGTTAATTATATTAGCTTTTTTTAGAAAGTATATATTTTGATGAAAAAATTATGAAAACTGTTGACCAGATTATCAATAATAACGAGGGGAATGCTGCTGCCTCTAGTAAATCTTGAGAAGCATAAACATAAGCCTGTGTTGCGAATGTTTCAAAATTAAAAGGTCTCAAGATCATTGTGATAGGTAATTCTTTGATAATTTCTAATGAAATTAAAACTATAATCAAAATAATATTTGTTTTTAAATGAGGGATATGAATCTTAGAAAAGGTTTTGAATTTTGAATAACCTAATAAGTAAGCGCTTTCATCAATGGAATTATTAATTTTTTCATAATTTGATTTTATGCCATTAAATGATAATGAAAAAAATCTTATAAAATATGCAAGAATTAATCCGAAAATTGAACCAATAAAAAAATGTTTAGAACTAGCTACTCCAAAAGTATTTGATACAAAATCACTTAGATTTGAAAATAACGTGATAAATGCCACAGCCAAGATAATTCCAGGTATTGCATAACCTGATATAGAGAAATTTGTAATGTAATTTAAAATTTTGCTTCTAGCAATTCGACTGCCATAGTTAATGTATAGAGAGATAGAAACTAATGTAATGCTAGCTAGACCAACTAATAAGAGAGTATTAAGATTAAGTTTTAGCAAATCTAAATCCTGGATATACTTAGGAAATTTAATTGTCCAGTATATCATTTGAGATACTGGAAATATAAAACTTATAAACAATACTGAAGAGCAAAAAAATAGCGCTACAAAAGATTTTTTTCCAGATAATTTGATCTTATTTATAGGTTTGAATCCTCTTCCTGGCTGATGATATTTAGCTTCTTTTCTAGAATAGATTTCAATTGAGAATAATATTAAAATAAAAATTAATAAAATAAAAGAAATTTGATTTGCTGTATTAAGATCATCAAACGATAACCAAGAATTATAAATTCCTGTAGTCAAAGTTGAAACGCTAAAAAAAGAAACTGTTCCAAAATCTGATAAACATTCCATAGCAACTAATGATAAGCCTGCAATTATTGCTGGTCTCGCAGATGGTAAAATTATTTGTAAAAATGTTTCTTTTTCAGATAGGCCTAAATTTTTTCCTACCTCAAGATAATTACTTGATTGGTAAAAAAATGAAGATCTTGTCAATACATATATATATGGAAATAATGAAAAAGAAATAGCTAGTATAGAACCAAACATTCCATCTATTTTAGGAATTAAATTGTTGTAATTACCATCACCAAAAAAATATGTAATCATTGAGAATGCCGTTCCATAGTTTTCAAAGAAAGCTATAATAGAAAAAGCATAAATGTATCCTGGTACTGCAAAAGCTAGGATTAAAGCCCAGCTAAAAAAATTTGAAAGAGGAAACTCGTAAAATGATACAAAATAAGCGCTTGTTACACCTAAAAATAATGTAATCAAAAGAACAAAAAATAATATTGTTAAGGAATTAAAAATATAATCAAAAAGAAAAGTATTTTTTAAAATTATAAAATAATTGCTTGTTTCTTGAAAAAAACTGAAAAAAACAGTTAATATAGGAAGAGATACTATAAGTGCTATAATTAATGAACTAAAAAACCACAAATTATATCTTGTCATGCTTATAGATCTTCCTATAAAATTACTATTTCCAACCTGCCGCTGTCATTACTTCTAAGGCATCAGCTTGTCTTTTTCCGTAATTAACAACTTTTGTTTTAAGATCTTGTTTAAAATCTAATCCCATATTTACAACAAGTGGATGTGGAGACACACCTTTTATCATTGGATACTCAAATGTATTATTCACAATATGATTTTGAGCTTCCTCACTTAGTAAAAACTCAACTAATTTTATTGCATTAGCTTTATTCGGTGCGCCTTTAACAAGTCCTGCACCGCTAATATTCATATGAGTTCCTCTTCCATCTTGATTTGGAAAGAAGGGTTTTACTTTTTTAGCTGCTGCTTGTTGTTCTGGTCCTTTTTTTCCAGAGAGCATAAGTGCTAAGTAATAAGTGTTAGCTACAGCTATATCAGCTTCTCCTGCTGCAACAGCAAGTATCTGAGCTCTATCATTACCTTTAGGCGATCTAGCCATATTTGAAACCATACCTTTTGACCAATCAGCTATTTTACCTTTTCCATTATTTTTAATTAATGAAGCTACAAGTGATTGATTGTAAATATTGTTTGAAGCTCTAATTACTAATCTGCCTTTCCATTTAGGATCAGCTAAACTTTCATAAGTTAAGCCAGCTAATTCTGCACCACTCACTCTTTCAGGAGCAAAATACGCAATCCGGGCTCTCTTAGCTATACCAGTCCATTTTGATGTTCTGAAGTTACTTGGTACAGCAGATTTAATAGCTGCACTAGTAAGTCCCCCTTGAAGGTTAGCTTCAAAAGCACCTAGCCTTCCAGCATCTGCTGTAATATATAGATCTGCTTGGCTATCAGCTCCCTCTTCAATTATCCTTTTTTCTAAAGCAGCTGACTTTCCTGATACAACGTTTACTTTTATTCCTGTTTTAGCAGTAAACTTTTCATAAAGTTGAACATCAGAGTCATAATGCCTTGCGCTAAATATATTTACTTCGTTTGCTAATAGATTTCCTGCAAATGCAACTAAAAATAAGTAGCTTATAATTATTGTTTTTTTCGTTACTCCCCCTTTCTTGATAATGATTATCATTTACAATATATTGAGAATGATTATCATTTGCATAATTGACGCACTTTCAAAAGGAATAAACTGTTGATAACTTTAGAAAAATAGAGTTAATAGAACCATGTTGCAAATCAATCCAAAAAAGTTCAAAAATATTGAAAATAAATCAATTCCATCACCATTGAGACCAAAGTTCAGAAATAAAGCTGAAACAAATATCTATTTTCTATCTAAGAGAAAATTTCAAAGCGAAAAAAAACAGTCAATACTTAAAAATATAAAGTTCATCTCAGGAATTATTATTTTAGTAGTTGGTGGTTACTTGCTATCTAATTAATTTTCGTTTTAACAGATCCCAATTTTTCAATTGTGCCTTTATAGATACCTTTGCTTAGAATTGGAACCACTCCCACTGTTGAACCAGTAAAAACATAAAAATCTTTGTTATGTTTAATCTTATCTTTCTGAAGTTTTTTTAAAACAAATAATAAAGAATTCATTGGATTAATATAAACAGTATTGGTGTTTCCATATATGGATTGTTTAATCTTCAAATTTGAAATATTGGTTTTTAAGTTTTTGACATTATTATTTCTAAATTTTTTTTTTGAACCAACAATAAATTTTATATTTGCGCCGAAATCAGAACATAAATCTCCAAAACTTTTTATACCTTTTTTCTTTTGCCTATAACCAACTACTTCGATGCATGGTGCAATATAGTTTATAAATTTTTTTATATTATTTTTTGATACTTTTTTTTTAAAATCGAAAAAACTTTTTTTTAGGAGATAGCAAACTTCGAGTTCAATGCCTAAAGTATATCTATTTATTTTTACAGTTTTATTATTTTTCAAAACGTTATGTTTGTATACAGAAGCGTAGAAAGGTTCTTTTTCTTTTAGTTTTTTTATAACAGGTATGCCCGTTCCTCCTGCTTTAAAACCTATAATTGGTTTTTTTATTTTACTCTCACATAATTTTCTAAATTTATCAGCATCTAAAAGTTTTTTTGTATATTTTTTTGAAATGGGATTTATAATTTTATTTTTAAGAAATGCATTCACAAGTCTATTAGCAATTAGATTTGAATTTTTATCTTTCATTAAATATCGTCTCCTAAATAAATTCCTAAAGAAAGAGCTGTTTCAACTAAAGAGTCTTTTCTTTCGACATTTTTATATGTTTTGATGCCTTCATCAATAGGTACATCAACCACTCTTCGGTCTCTCCACGCTACCATTCGATCAAATTTTTTTTGATTTAACAAGTCTACAGCGTAAACTCCAAAAGCACTAGCTAATATTCTATCACTCGCTGTCGGGGGAGCCCCTCTCTGAACGTGACCAAGTGAGGTTACTCTGCATTCAATATCTGTTTTCTTCATCAATTCCTGGGCTATATAATCTCCAATACCACCAAGTCTTTGTTCACCGTCCATATATTTATGAACTACTTTTGAACCATCCTCTTTTTTAACTGCTTCAGCAACTACGATTAATGAATGTTGTATATCGTTTTTTTTCATAGAATTAAGTTTATTAATAATTCCATTTATTGAATACTTTAATTCAGGAATTAAAATAATGTCTGCGCCTCCTGCTATACCTGCATTAAGTGCGATGTGTCCTGCATCACGTCCCATAACCTCAAGTATCATAGATCTTCTATGGCTAGCTGCTGTGGATTGTAAATTATCCAATGCTTGAGTAGCAACATCTACAGCAGTATGAAAACCAATCGAGCTTTCTGTTGCCCCTACATCGTTATCTATTGTCTTTGGAATAGCAACTATTTTCATGTCACCATTTTTGGCTAATTTTTTTAAAATTTGCATACTACCGTCTCCACCGATAATTATTAAACCATCAAGTTTCATTGAATGGTATCCCTCTATAATTTCTTTTGATTTATCAACGTGTTTTCCATTGCCTGTCGGAATTTTAAAAGGATTGCCTTTATTTGTAGATCCTAAAAAAGTCCCCCCTTGTCTTAATAAGTATCCTCCAAAAGTTTTATGGGTTAACTGCATAACATCTACTGGACGTTTTATTAAACCAGCTGTTCCATCTCTTATTCCGTATACATCCATTTTGTATTTATTTTTTGCTCTATAAAAAATTGATCTAATGGCAGCATTCAGACCGCCACAATCTCCCCCACTCGTCAAAATTCCTATTTTTTTATTACTCATTTAAATTAATTTTTCTTTATTATTCTTTTTTAAGAGAAGTGGTGTTATAACATAAAAATCTCTTAATGGAAAAAAAAGCGAAAATTATAGCTACGTTAGGCCCAGCAATTTTTAGCGAAAATAAGTTAAAAAAGCTTGTAGATCTTGGTGTTGATGCATTTAGAATAAATTTCAGTCATAACACAAATGGGATTAATAAGATAATTTCAAGGATAAGAAAAGTAGAGAAAAAAAATGGAAAAAAATTATCTTTAATAGCTGACCTCCAGGGAGTGAAACTCAGAATAGGCAAGGTTAAAAATGAGGGTCAAAAAATTAATTTTAACCAAAAATTTATATTTGATAATAAAAAAATTCCTGGCAACTCGCATAGAGCACCTTTTCCTTATCCTAAAATTATTAAAAAGTTAAAAAAAGGAAATAAGATTTTAATCGATGATGGAAAATATTTATTCTCAGTTATAAATAAAAAAGGTAACTCAGTGATAACAAAATGTAGAAGCCAAAATTGTATAATTAAAAGCAATAAAAGTTTCCATGTTCCAAATTTAGATATAACTTTTAATAAACTTACCGGAAAAGATAAAAAAGATATTAAAACTGCAGTTAAACTTGGATGCAATTGGATTGCCCTTTCTTATCTACAAAATGAGAAGTTAATTCTTGAGACAAGAAAATTAATTAAAAAAGATATGGGAATAATTTCTAAAATAGAAAATAAATATGCCTTAAAAAATATTAAAAAAATTATTCAAGCTACAGACTCAATAATGATTGCTCGAGGAGATTTGGCAATTGATATTGGTCATAGTGAAGTGCCAAAAGTTCAATTAAGTCTTATAAAAAAATGCTCTCAATTTTCAAAATCTGTAATTGTTGCTACACAGATGTTAGAAAGTATGATTGAAAACAACACTGCGACTAGAGCAGAAATAAACGATATCGCAACAGCAATATTCCAAGGTGCAGATACCGTAATGCTGTCAGCTGAAGCAGCGATAGGTAAATTTCCTACTCAAGCTGTATCTACTATGACACAAACAATTCTATCTACGGAAAAATATAAAAGAGAACACATTCAAGATTTTAAAAATTCTATTATTACCAACAAAGATCCTGTCAAATCTATCCTTCTCTCTGTCAAAGATATGGCCTATAATCCAGACGTTAAAGCTATAATTGTTTTTTCTAACTCAGGAAAATCTGCGAAACTTGTTTCTGCTATGCGTCCAGCTGCTAAAATAGTAACTATTTCTCCAAATATAAACGTAAGTAGGCAGGTATCATTACTTTGGGGTGTCCAGTCTATAAATAGTAGAGATGCAAATGGATGGAAAGATATGATGTCAATTTCTAAAGAAATTATAAAAAAATTTAGATTTATTAAAAAGAATGACTATGTAGTTATAACTGCTGGTTTACCTTTTGGAAAGGCAGGTATGACAAATATGGTTAGACTTTACAAAGTTGGTTCTTAATGGAAGATAATTACAGTATCGATGAAATTTTATCAGCAGTAAATGATCTTCAAAATATAAATAAAGATAAAAATAAAAAAATTTCAAAAGAACCATTAATTACATCTGATACTTCAAATATTCCTAAAAATACACTTAGATTGATTGAAGAAGCTGAGAGATCTAAAAATTAAATTAAACCAGATATCTGAATGGCTGTATCACACATCCTATTAGAAAATCCCCATTCGTTATCATACCAAGAGAGAACTCTACTAAATTTTCCTTTTATAACTTGAGTTTGAGTTAAATCAAAAATTGAACTATGAGGGTTATGATTAAAATCTTTCGAAACTAATGGAGCTGAATTGGTTGATAATATTCCTTTTAAAGGTCCATTAGCCGCTTTACTCATAGCATCATTTATAATTTCAGATGTAACTTCTTTATTAGGTACGAATGTAAGATCAATTAAAGAAACATTGGGTGTTGGTACTCTTATAGCAGTACCATCAAGTTTTCCCTGTAAACTTGGTAATACCAAACTCATAGCTTTAGCTGCTCCAGTAGAAGTTGGTATCATGGCATCTCCGGAAGCTCTTGCTCTTCTCAAGTCTTTATGAAACGTATCTAAAAGTTTTTGATCTCCTGTGTAACTATGAATAGTTGTCATATATCCATATTCAATACCAAAAGTATTTTCTAAAACCATGGCGACAGGTGCTAAGCAGTTTGTAGTACAAGAGCCATTAGAGATTACATTATGTTCTTTTTTCAAATGTTTGCTGTTTACTCCTTGAACTACAGTAAAATCTACTTCCTTTGCTGGAGCAGAAATAATTACTTTTTTAGCGCCAGCCTCTATATGTTTACCAGCTGATTTTTTATCTAAAAAAAAGCCAGTGCATTCTAAAACAACATCAGCTCCAATTTTTCCCCAAGGTAATTTGGACGGATCTCTTTCAGCAAAAACTTTGATATTTTGATCTCCTATTTTAAAACCATCTTTAGTTGTCTTCACATCATGATTTAATGTACCATGTGTACTGTCAAATTTGATTAAGTGAGCGTTGGCTTCTATAGAACCAAGATCATTAATACCGACTACTTGAATTTTTCCTTTATAGTTTTCTAATAAAGCCCTTAAGATAAGCCGCCCTATTCTACCAAAACCATTAATACCAACTTTAACCATTTAATCTCCTTTAATGAATAATATTTAGACGTATCTAAATACAACAACTGCATAACCAATGCAAATTATTGTTGCAATCCACAATACGCTTCCAACTAGAGCCAACCAAAATAAATGAATAAACGCACTGCCTAGTAATGAAATAAATAATCTGTCGCCTCTAGTTGTGTCTAATCCTAAAATTCCCTTTCTTGGACTGCCTCCTGGTGATTTTTTTTCCCAAATAACCATTGCAGTTAAACATAAAGCAATAAATATAAAGAAAGAGGCTGTTTGCCATGTCCAGGCCATCCAAGTGATAAATTCGAAGTCGAAAAAGCTTTTTTCTTTTTCTTTAGCCATATCACCCCATGTTGCAGCATTTAAAACGTTAAACATCATCATACTCTTCCTAATGCAAATCCTTTAGCTATATAGTTTCTTACGAAATAAATGACGATAGCACCAGGAATAATTGTCAAGCTTCCTGCAGCAGCAAGTAGTCCTAATTCATATCCTGATGTACTGGCGGTTCTTGTCATTGTTGCAGCTATAGGTTTGGCTGCTACAGCTGTAAGTGTTTTAGCTAATAATAATTCTACCCAAGAAAACATAAAACAGAAAAACATAGTAATACCTATGCCTGCAGTAATAGTGGGTATGAATATTTTAAAGAAAAATCTCCAAAACGAATAACCATCAACATAAGCTGTTTCATCCAGCTCTTTTGGCACAGAAGACATAAATCCTTCTAAAATCCAAACTGCTAAAGGAATATTAAACAAGCAATGGGATAAAGCTACAGCCACATGTGTATCAAACAAGTTTACTGATGAATAAAATTGAAAAAATGGCAAAGCAAATACCGCTGGTGGGGCCATTCTGTTAGTTAATAACCAGAAAAATAAATGTTTATCCCCTAAAAATTTATATCTAGAAAAAGCATAAGCTGCAGGTAGTGCAGCTGCCACTGAAATCACTGTGTTCATCACCACGTAATAAATAGAATTAAGATACCCAGTATACCAAGTACTATCAGTAAAAATTTTTTTATAATTATCTAATGTAAATTCTTTAGGCCAAAGTGTGTAAGTGTTTATAATCTCAGTTGTCGTTTTAAATGACATGTTAAGCAACCAATAAATTGGAAGCATCAAAAAGATAATATAAATTGTAGGAACTACCCACTTAGCTTTTTTCATGATTTCTCCTCATTTCTCATCATTAGTGTGTAGAATACCCAACAAACTAAAAGTACTATAAAGAAGTATATCAACGACATTGCTGCAGCTGGTCCTAAATCAAACTGTCCTAATGCCATTTTAACTAAGTCAATAGATAAAAATGCAGTAGCATTGCCTGGACCGCCTCCAGTTAAAACAAAAGGCTCTGTATAAATCATGAAACTGTCCATGAATCTTAAAAGTATCGCAATCGTTAATACTTTTTTCATTTTAGGCAATTCAATTTTTGTAAAAATTGCCCAACGACTAGCGCCATCAATTTCTGCTGCTTGATAGTAAGCAGGTTGGATAGATCTTAATCCTGCATAAGATAATAAAACTACTAACGATGTCCAATGCCATACATCCATTAGTATAGTTGTAAACCAAGCATCACCAATTTGTTGCGTAAAGTTATAATCAAATCCTAAAGCATTAAGTGAATGACCTAAGAAACCAATATCTGGTAACGCAAAAATATTCCACATAGCTCCTACAACGTTCCATGGAATTAAAAGCGGCATAGACATTAAAACTAAACAAACAGGTACTCCTATTCCCTCTTTAGGCATAGTAAGTGCAATAGCTATACCTAGTGGAATTTGAATAAATAAAATTATAAAAGTAAATAAAAATTGTCTTCCAAGTGATGCGTGAAATCTTTCGGATAACATGATTTGTTTAAACCATCTTGTGCCTTCCCACATAAAAACATTATTGCCGAAAGTTTCCTGGAAAGCATAGTTTACTACTGTCATTAATGGAATAATGGCATTGAAAGCTACTAGCACAAATACTGGTATTACAAAAAACCATGCTTTTTGATTTACTGTTTTATTCATTCAATTATCCAACTATCTCCATAAGTATAAGTATATTCTTTTTTAAATTTTAAAAATGCAGATCCTGACGGAATATCTTCATTAGATTTTGCAATAATTTTAATTTTTCCGGTTTCACTTTCAGTATCTACAATTTTATGCCTTCCAGTATTGCTTACTGATAAAACTTTGACTGGAATTCCTTCATTGCTAAAAGATATAAATTCAGGTCTCACACCAACTTCTGTCTTGTTAAAATTACTTTTTTTAATTTGTTGGTGAGTTTCTATTTTTTTTCCATTAACGATCACATCATTTCCTTTAATTTGACAAGGTAAAACATTCATGCCTGGTGAACCAATAAAATATCCAACAAATGTATGCTTTGGTTTTTCAAACAAATCTACTGGGGTTCCTGTTTGAACAATTTGACCTTCATGCATTACAACTACTTGATCAGCAAACGTTAAAGCCTCTGTTTGATCATGTGTTACATAAATCATTGTTCTATTAATCTTTTGATGAAGTTCTTTAAGTTTAGATCTTAAAATCCATTTCAAATGTGGATCTATTACTGTTAACGGTTCGTCAAACATAATAGCATTTACATCTGATCTTACCAATCCACGCCCTAGTGAAATTTTTTGTTTACCATCTGCTGTTAAACCAGAAGCTCTATTGTTTAATGTTGAAGATAATTCCAACATTTCAGCTATCTCATGAACTTTCACTTTGATTTCTTCCTCTGGAATTTTTCTATTTCTTAAAGGAAAAGCTAAATTATCATACACTGTCATCGTGTCATAAATTACCGGGAATTGAAAAATCTGTGCGATATTTCTCTCTACAGGATTCAGCCCAGAAATAACTTTATCATCAAATAATATGTCACCTTTAGTTGGTGTAATTAGTCCAGAAATAATATTTAATAATGTTGTCTTTCCACAACCTGACGGGCCTAATAAAGCATAAGCACCCCCATCATTCCAATCAATGTCCACTCCTCTGATTGCCCAGTCAGCATCTGAAGACTGAGTTTTCAAATAACTATGGCTTAAACCTTTTAATGTGACTTTAGCCATTGGATACTAACCTTTCATTTTGATCAAAATAAACAAACTCATCCGTATTCATGTATAAACTCATCTCATCGCCAACGTTTTTTTGAAAAACTCCGTTAGACAAAGAAACCCAATTCAAATTTCCATTTGTAAAGTGGATTAAGCTCTCAGAACCACTAATTTCAGAGATTAAAACTTTACCTTTTATCTCAAGTGTATTGTTACCATCTTTATACGTGGTAATATTGTGGGGTCTGATACCTACTTTATATTCACCATCTTTGATGTTTAATTTAGTTTTCCAATGAATGTCATTCTGTAAAAATGAACACTGTTCTCCTGATTTTTTTATTTTAGCTATATTCATTGGTGGATCACTAAAGACCTGAGCTGAAACTAGAGAGTTAGGTTTATTATAAGTATCTAAAGTTTTTCCATATTGAATAATCTTACCTTCCTGTAACGTTGCGGTATTACCACCTAATAGTAAAGCTTCTGAGGGCTCTGTAGTTGCGTAAACTACAATACAGTCTCTATTTTCAAATAATTTTGGTAATTCTTCTCGCAATTCTTCTCTTAATTTAAAATCTAAGTTAGCAAGTGGTTCATCTAAAAGAATTAAGTCTGAGTCTTTTACAAGTGCTCTTGCTAAAGCAGTTCTTTGTTGTTGTCCTCCGGAAAGCTCATTTGGTTTTTTATTCAACATTCCAGAGAGTTTTAGCAATTCTGCAACTTTACCAACTCTTTGTTTTGTTTCATCTGAACTTACCCCAGTAATTTTTAATGGAGATGCAATGTTGTCATAAACTGTGAAGTTGGGGTAATTGATAAATTGCTGGTAAACCATTGAGACATTTCTTTTTTGAACTTTCATACCTGTCACATTCTCATTGTTAAACCAAATCTCGCCTGATGTTGGTTTATCTAGGCCTGCCATAATCTGCATTAAAGTGGTCTTTCCGGCTAAAGTAGAACCTAAAAGAATATTAATTGTATTTTTTTCTAATTTTAAATTTGTTGAATAAATATGTGTGTCTAATCCTATTTTTTTCTCTACGTTTTTTAATTCTAAGCTCATATTTTTTTTGAATTCCGTTTTAAAAAAAGGGGGCCGTTAAGCCCCCTTTAAATTTAGATTAAACCTAAATTACTTCCAAGCTCTTTCGAATGGAACTGTTTTACCTTTAGGTTTCTCGTCACGTTTAGCTTTTGGTGATCCTGGTTGTTTCAACCAATAAGCAGCACCTTTCGGTTTTGCTAATCTTGGACCACATCCACCGTATGTATTGTTTGCTTTATCAGCAGCTTCCATACGAGACATAACTAAATTCATCTCTTCTGCAAGACGATCCATAGCTTGTTGTGGAGTAAACGCACCAGAGTTTACATCTCCAATTTGTTGCCACCAGATTTGTGCAAGTTTCGGATAGTCCGGAACATTGATACCTGTTGGTGACCACAATACTCTGTTTTTAGATCTGTAGAATTCTACAAGTCCACCAAGTTTTGGAGCTCTTTTAGTAAAGTGCTTGTGGTTAATTGTACTATCTCTAATGATAGTTAAACCAACATCACTTTTCTTAAGATCAACAGTTTTTGATACTACGAACTGAGCGTATAACCATGCAGCTTTTCTTCTGTCAACTGGAGTAGACTTAAATAAAGTCCATGATCCAGCATCTTGATAACCAAGCTTCATACCTTCATCCCAGTAAGGACCTTTTGGTGATGGTCCCATTCTCCATAAAGGATTACCGTTATCATCTACTGTTTTGTTTCCAGAACTCTTTGGAGCAACCATTGACGCCGTGAACGCTGTATACCAGAAAATTTGCTGAGCAACGTTTCCTGATGATAAAGCTGGCAGAGACTGATAGAAGTCCATCGCCGCAGCACCTGGAGGTGCATAAGCTCTTAACCACTCGTCCCATTTTCTGATTGCATATACGGCAGCAGGACCATTAGCAGCCCCACCTCTTGCTACGTCAGCACCAACTGGGTTACAAGAACCTTTTTCCATTCTTATTCCCCACTCGTCCACTGGTACACCATTAGGTTTACCAACTGAACCTGCACCAGCCATAGATAACCACGCGTCAGTCATTCTCCATCCTAAGTCTGGAGCTCTTTTACCGTAGTCCATGTGACCATATACTCTAACACCGTCGATGTTCTTTACATCATTTGTAAAGTAGTCAGCGATATCTTCGTAAGCAGACCAGTTAACTGGTACACCTAGATCGTATCCGTATTTAGCTTTGAAACCTTTTTTGATTTCAGGTCTATCAAACCAATCTTTTCTAAACCAGTAAAGGTTAGCAAATTGTTGGTCAGGTAATTGATATAAATCACCATCTGGACCTGTAGTAAATGATTTACCGATGAAATCATCGATATCTAATGTTGGTAAAGTTACATCTTTACCTTCACCTTTCATCCACTTTGTTAAGTTTACTGCTAACTGAAGTCTTGAGTGCGTACCGATCAAATCAGAGTCATTGATGTATGCATCATATAAGTTTCTTCCAGTTTGCATTTGAGTTTGTACAGCTTGTACTACTTCTCCTTCTCCAAGTAACTGGTGATTAACCTTAATTCCAGTTATTTCTTCAAAAGCTTTTGTCAAAACTTTTGACTCATATTCGTGAGTTGGAATCGTTTCTGACAATACATTTATTTCCATTCCTTTGAATGGCTTTGCAGCATCGTGGAACCAATTAAGTTCTTTCTCTCTCTCTTTTGCAGAAATCGTTGAAAGACTAAACTCACCATTTGACCATTTCTTAATTGCAGCTCCGTGTCCGTCAGCTACAGCGTTTGAAATAGTTAATAGAGAAATTGAAACAGCAACAGCTAAAATACTCTTCAATGTTTTAAGCATAGATTATTTCCCTCGTTGTTGTTGTTATAAGTTTTGATATTCAACCAAAATTAAAGTGAAAAGTACAGTGCAGAAACTTTAAAAATTACAACTCTCAGGTGTGTGTTAATTTATTAAGGCTCTCTTGACAGCTTTTTCCCAACCCTTAATAAGAATTGTTCTAGGTTTATTTTTCATTCTTGGTGAAAATTTTTTATCTAAGTTCCAATTTTTAGAAATATCTTTTAATGATTTATATATCCCTAAGTGTAAACCGGCCATGAATGCTGCACCTAAAGCAGTAGTTTCTTGAACTTTGGGTCTTAATACTTTTACATTCACTATGTCAGATAAAAATTGTGAAAACCAATTATTCATTACCATCCCACCATCAACTTTCACAATTTTAGGTCTCAAACCGTCATGTTTCATAGCTTCAAAAAGATCGTGAGTTTGATATGCAACTGCTTCAATAGTAGCTCTAACTATTTCTTTTGGACTCGTGTCCCTAGTAATACCGCTTAAAACTCCTCTGGCATTAGCATCCCAATAAGGTGCTCCTAATCCAGTAAATGCTGGAACTAAATAAATATCATTATTATTTTTTAATGACTTAACTATCTTTTCTGTTTCAGGAGCTTTTTTAAAAAATTTCATTCTGTCTCTTAACCATTGAACGCCTGCGCCAGCTATAAAAATAGACCCCTCCATTGCGTATGTTGTCTTTCCGTTAATTCTATAAGCTATTGTTGTTAACAGTCGATTTTTTGAGTAAATTTTTTTAGAACCAGTATTTAGTAATACAAATGCTCCAGTTCCATAAGTGCTTTTCAATGAACCTGGTTCAAAACAGCATTGACCAATGGTTGCTGATTGTTGGTCACCTACTACTCCATTTATTGGAATTGGTTTACCAGTTACAGAAGGATGGGTTTGACCATAATCATCTGCACAATCTTTCACATCTGGTAAAATATGTTTTTTAATTTTAAGGAGTTTTAATATTGCATCATCCCACCTATTTGAGGAAATATTATATATCATTGTTCTACTTGCATTTGTTGCATCTGTTGCATGAACTTTTCCCTTTGTAAGTCTCCAAATTAAAAAGCTATCAATTGTTCCAAATAATAACTGTTTCTTATTCATTAAATGACGTGCTTTTGGGACATTATCTAAAACCCATTTAATTTTTGTTCCTGAGAAATATGAATCAATTAAAAGGCCAGTTTTATTAAAAACCATTGTATCTTTGTTTTGCTTTCTAAGCTTTTTACAAAATTCTTCAGTCCTTCTGTCTTGCCAAACAATAGCTTTATAAACAGGCTTTCCAGTTTTTTTATCCCATAGAACGGTGGTCTCTCTCTGATTGGTGATTCCGATGCTTAAAATTTTACCTTTTAAGCGTTTAGCTTTTTGTATTACATCTTTTAAAGTTTTTATTGTTGTTTTCCAAATTTCATCTGGGTTATGCTCAACCCATCCACTTTTTGGAAAATATTGTGTAAATTCTTTTTGTGAAGAAAAAATCGGTTTTCCTTTTAAATCAAATAAAATTGATCTGTTGGATGTTGTGCCTGCATCAATTGAAATTATAAATTTTTTCATCTAAATGCTTCCCAATTTAATTCAAGTTCTTTATCTTCAACAATAGCATTAATCATACCTAGCATTAAAGGTAGCTTTTTCTCATCAAAATCTTCATTAACTTTCTTTGCGATTTCTTTAGCCAAATCAGCTCCCTCAACAGTAACTTTCTCCATTTTTGTTTTTTTTGCTTCTGTGAATGTTAAGCCTTCTCCGATATAAGCTCCCATTTTTGCATTTCTTCCTCCACCTGAACTAACATATAGATCTCCTAACCCCGCTAACCCTTTTACAGTCTCTTTTTTTCCTTTAAGATGTTCTACAAAAATTTCCATTTCAAAAACTGATTGTTTAATAAGGGCTGAAGCTGTATTTAAATAATTATTTTCTCTTACTTTATCAGAAATATTTTTGCTGCATAAACCTTTAGCTGCACCTACAGCCATAGAAAAAATATTTTTAATTGCAGCTGAAACCTCAACACCATTTAAGTCATCAGAGTAGGAGGTGTGATAATAACTAGTATTTAACATATCAGCTATTTTTTTTGCTATACTGATATTTTTATTTGCTATGACAACACTGCTATGAACTTTATTAGCTAACCCAGCAGCTAAACAAGGTCCACCTACAGCTGAAATATTTATACTAGAAATTCCCTTCTCAAAAAGTAATCTCTCCAATTTATCAACCAATAATTCATAGTTGTTCTTATAAATGCTAAGACCTTTAGTTAGCATTAATAAATTTGGCAAATTTTTTCCCTTGTAAAGCCTGCTTAGTTGATCTGCAACCCACTCTATTCCTTTTGAACTTATTCCTAATACTATTAAATCAACTTTAGAATTCAAAATTTCGTCAAATTTTTCAAATTTAAAAATCTTTATTTGACTGGGAACTTGAACATTTAATCCTGGATGTAAATTTTTATTTTTCTTAAGCCTATCAATAAAATCATTTTCGAGGTGAGTTCCAACAATATTAATATCATGATTATTATCAAGACAAGGTATAGAGAAAGCTGTACCCATTGCACCAGCGCCAATAATTATAATTTTTGACATTTAATCCTTAAAAAAAATTCTTTTGATAATTAAAAAAATTGATATTAACTCAATTTTACCAATTATCATAAAAGTAATTAAGGCTAATTTAGAGGATGTTAGTAAACTTGAAAAAGAGAAATTCTGTAAATTATACATTTCCGAATTTACAGTGTTTGTTAATGTAAGTATCGATAATTTAAATGATCTTTCAAAACCGATATCATCAATTACTAGAATACTTGATAAAATAAATAAGCTTAAAAAAAAGGAAATAAAAATTAAAAAAGAAATTTTAATATTGTTGTCATTAATCTTATTGTCAGAATTAAATATTGTTTGATTAATAACGCTGTTAGGGCTTATCAATTTAATCATTTCATATGAGGTGATCTTTAATAAAATGTAGACTCTCGCAAATTTAATACCGGAGGTATTAGAGATTAAAGACCCGCCCAAAATTGTAATTAAAATAAAATATAACCCTAAATTATTATCTGAGCTTTCTAATGTTAAGCCAGAATTTGCTAAAGCGCTTAAAACAGATATTATCAAATTAAATACATCAATATCATTGAAAAGAATCAAAATAGTTAGAATTATAAATAATCCTGACAAATACATATCTTCTTTATGACTCTTTAATAAAACTTTTTTGTTAAAAAGATTAAAAATTAAATAAAAATTTGTTAATGATAAAAACAACATCAATATAAAAACAGATTTTTGTAAATTAGTTGAAATGATATTACTTAAGTTATCAGTCGGTAGGAAACCACCTCCTGAAATCAAGCTCATGCTTAAATTTAAAGCGTTAAAAAGTCTTACATCAGCAATACTTAATAAAAGTAAAAATATAAAACTTAAAGATGTATAAAATATAAATAATTTTAGTAAAACATTTTTAATATTTTCAGTAGAATTAAAGTTGCTCTCGCCTGAATAAGTTAAATTTGTCATTTTAAAATTGAAAATTTTATTAGAAAACAATAAAATTAAAAAAATTAAGAAATACAAACCGCCAATCCATTGGGATGAAGATCTCCATAAAATTAATGTCGGATCAAGGTACTTTATATTTTCAAATATTGAAAATCCTGTACCAGTTAAACCTGATATTGACTCAAAAAAAGCATTTATGAAACTTATCTGGAAATTATTAAAATAATATGGAATTGAAATTAAAAATCCTACAAAAAAATAAACAAAGATTACTAATATTAGTTGTTCAATGAAATTTATCTTTTTGACTCCTTTTCTTCCAAAAATGTAAAGACCTGTAGCAGATAGTAAAGAAATAGATAAAGTTATCAAATAAGCTTCTATGCTTAAAAAATAATCAAAGTATGAGGCATATAGTATATTAATGAAAGATAAAAAAACGATAGGAAATAAAAATAATCCCAGATAAAAACTTATTCCTTTTAAATTCATTTGGTATTAAATTGAACCGACACTAAAAATATTTTCTACAGCTTTTAATTGCTCTCTTTTAGCAAGAAACACTACAAGATCGTCTTTCTCAAATATAAAATTAGATCTTGGAATTATAACTTTATCTTTTCTTACTATTGCGCCTATTCTTATATCCTCGGGTAAATTAGAATCTCGTATTTTTTTATTAAGTAACTCAGATTTTTCTAAAATTTTAGCTTCAATAAACTCATATTCACCATCAAGTAATGAGTAAACAGTTGCTATTGTGCCTTTATGGACATGTTCCATTATTCTAGATACAGTAGTCATTCTGGGGTCAACTAAATCATCTATATTTAAAGAATCTTGTAGCAAATTATAATTAGACTTATTTACTATAGCTATTGTTCTTTTTTTTTGGCCTGATTTCTCTGCTAAAACACAAGCCATTATATTATTTTCATCATCATTCGTAAGTGCAAGAACAGTCTCTGTGCCTTCAAGATTTGCCTCTTTTAAGATTTCCTCATCTAGTCCGTCTCCATTAATCACAATTGAAGACGATAATTCATTTGCCAGCTCTTCAGCCCTTGATTTGTCTTTTTCTATAATTTTAATTCTTAAATCTTCAAAGTTTTTTTCCAACATTTTAGCTAAATTTAAACCTATGTTTCCACCTCCAATTATTAAAACATTTTTTGAAACTTTCTCCTCATGTCCAAAAGCCTTAAGTATGGGATTGAGTTGATCACTACTAATGACCAGATAAACATTATCATTCTCCATCATCTGATCATTTTTTTTAAGATATATAAATTTATCATTTCTTAAAGCACCAACAATATTTGCTTTAAAATCTGGAAATTTTTCAGTTAATTTTTTTAAGGGGATATTTTTTATTGGACAATTTTTTTCAATTGAAATCTCTAGCATTTTTACTTTATTTTTTCCAAAAGGCACATTATCGAGAGCACCGGGAGCTTCTAGTCTCCTATAAAGAGATCTAGCTACCTCTATTTCAGGTGATATAATTACGTCTATAGGAATATTTGATTTGTTAAAAAGTTTTCCCCATTTCCCTTCTAAAAACTCTTGAGTTCTAATACGAGCTATCTTCTTAGAAACATTAAACAATGAACTAGCTAGCTGACACACAATCATATTTGTTTCATCATTTCTCGTAACAGCAATAATCATATCTGTATTTTCTGCACCTGCATTCTCTAAAACGTTAGGTAAGGTAGCTCTTCCTACAATGCCTTTCACATCTTGAGTATCATTTATTTTTTTTATATCTTCAGAAGATTGATCAATTACTGTAACTGAGTGCCCTTGAGCGGATAGTTGCTTGCTGATTGAAAAGCCAACTTTGCCGGCTCCACATATTATAATGTTCATTTAGTTAATACCTTTAATTCCTAAAGATTTTAGTTTTCTATGAAGGGCAGATCTTTCCATACCAATAAAATCAGCAGTTTTGGACACATTGCCATGATTTTTTTTTAGTTGTGTTATCAAGTATTCTTTCTCAAAATGTTCTCTTGCTTCTTTGAGTGGAGATGTAAATGATTTTTCTAAAGATTTTTTACTATTTTCACTATAGTGGGAAGGGTTTAAAATATCTTCAATAATTTTATTTATATTCTCTTTAGTTTCATTAGCTGACAGTATGGTAATTCTTTCAATCAAGTTTCTCAACTCTCTTACATTTCCTGGCCAATTATAAGTATAAAAATTATCATTATTTAAATCTATGATTGGTTTTTGAACACCATTTATTTCAGATAATCTTTCAATAAAATAATTAATCAAAAGAGGAATATCTTCGGTTCGTGAAGATAAAGGGCTAAGTTCAATAGGCATAACATTTAGTCTGTGGAATAAATCTTCCCTAAATTTTTTTTGCATAACCAATTCTTTTAAGTCTCTTGAAGTAGAAGATATAAGTCGAATATTTACATTAATATATTTTGAGCTGTTTAATCTTTTAAATTTTTGATCAATCAAGACTCTAAGAACATTGGCTTGTGTCTCATATGGTATTTCTGAAACTTCATCTATTAATAATGTTCCTGTATTTGCTCTTTCTAAAGCTCCAAATGATATGCTTCCATCTTCAAATTCTTCACCGAATAACTCTCTTTCGTATTTCTTTTCTTTTAATAATGCTGCATTAATTATCACAAAAGGATTTTTAGACCTTTGAGAAATCTTATGAATTTTTCGAGCAACTAATTCTTTACCTGATCCTGTAGGTCCTGAAATAAGGACTCTGCTTTCAGAGGTAGATAATTTTTCAATAATTTTTTTAACTTTTAATATGTCTGGGCTTTCACCGATCAAATCAAAAGAATGAAAAAGTTTATTTTCGATTAGATCTTTTTCTTTTTTAAGCTCCGTAGACTCTAAAGCTCTATTAACATAATTAAGAATTTTTTCTTTTGTAAAAGGTTTTTCTATAAATTCATATGCGCCAAGTCTAATTGCTTCTAAGGCGATCTTGACAGTGGCATGTCCTGATATCATTATAACTGGGGTAAGTTTATTTTTTTTAATAATCAATTTTAAAAGGTCAATTCCATCTTTGTCAGGCTTGTCTAACTTTATGTCAACAATAGCCAAATCTGGTATTTTTTTATTTATCTCAAAAACTGCCTGGTCATAATTTGCTGCAGCTCTAACAGTAAATTGTTTTTCTTTAAGAATATTACTTACAAGCAAGCGTATATCTGGATTATCATCTATGACTAGAATTTCTTTAAGCATATGAAATCGGTAGTGTAATATTAATTGTTACGCCATTTCCCTTTTTTTTATTTTTAATTGAAAAATTGCCTGAGTGTTCATTTATAATTTTTGTTACAATTGGCAAACCTAATCCTGTTCCAGTTTTTTTAGTCGTGAAATATGGAGTCATTGCTTTTTTAGCGTCTGTAATACCTGGACCGTTGTCTGTCAACCTACAAACTATATATTCATTATTGTTGTTAATTTCTATCTCAATATTACCCTTGAATTTAGGGTCTTTTTTTAGTTTTTCAGAAAGTGCTTCGTCTGAATTCTTTATTAAATTTATAAACACTCTGTTTAATTGGTTTTCATCACCATCGATAAAATAGTCTTCATCACCAATATTAAATTTAATATCATTTTTAGAAGACATTTTTATTAAATGAATTGAATTTTTAACAACTTCTTTCAAATTTATTTTTTTTAAAATTGGTCTTGGCATTCTCGCAAAGTTTGAAAATTCATTTACTAGTTTTTCAATATCCTTAATCTGCCTATTAATCGTTTCTAAGTATTTTTCAAATCCTTGTTCTTTATCATCTAGCTTGTTTTTGTACTTTTCTCTTAAACTATCTATAGAAAGTTGAATTGGCGTCAAAGGATTTTTTATTTCATGAGCTAACTTTCTAGCAACTGACTCCCAAGCTTCATATCTCTCATTAATTAACAGCTTATCTTGTTGTTCTTTTAATCTTTCTATCATTGAGTTAAAGTTACGGTTTAGTTGTTTAATTTCGTCATCCGTTTCTAAGTCTGGGACTTTAACATCAAGTGCGCCTTTACTAATAGAATCAGATGCACCAATTAAATTTACTATCGGTTTAGTCAATCTAGATGCAAATGTAATTGCTAAAGAAGTAGATAAAAACAAAAGTAATGTAACTACGATTATATATATAATAGCAAATGTTACTTTGATACCTGTTTGACTATTTTCAACTGAATAATAAAAGTTAACTGCTTCTTCTGTCTCATTCAAATATCTTAAAATTTCAGAGTCTATATTTCTAGAAATATATAAATAGGTGTCAACTAAGGATGTGAGCTTGGTCATTACAGTTGTTTTATTTTCAAGATTATTTGAGATAAAAACTGGCTTACCTTCTAAAACAAGATCATAGTCTTCATCAGAAGGAATAATAAATTCTTCAGATCTATCTCTCACGTCTGAAATTAAAATATTTCCTAAACTGTCGATTAAGTAAACATCATCTACTTTTCTTAAAATTTTTTCCGCTCTTAAAATATTTCTAAAGCGGTTAGGATTTGAGTAATATTCATTTGAGACTCTATTTAAACCTACGCTCATTAATATTACGTCTGATAAAACATTTTCTTTACTTTCATCTAAGTAATTCTTTGCCACATCATATGAATTATTTACTGCTTTTGTAATTTGTTTATCAAAGTACTTTTGTATTCCAAAATTAAAAATAAATAGAGAGAATATTGCAACTACTAAGGATGGAATAACTGTAAATAATGAGAAAATAGAAATATATTTCAAGTTGGTTTGAGCGCCTTTTTTATTTTTTTTTCCAGTATAATAAAATCTATAAAAATTTCTAAAAATAAGACTAAAAAATAATAACAATAAGCATATGTCTATAATTAATAGTGTTTGTAGATTTTTATCAGTGAGAGGTACAAAACCCTCATTAATGAAAGTTAAGAAGGTAACAATACCCATGAAAATACATAAAAATGAAGATAAAATTATCCAATTAAAGTTTTTAATAAATTTAAACATACTAAATAATAATTAAATTTTTATATAAATATAATATAAGTTTAACCATGAGTTTTAATTTAATAATTCTTGCAGGAGGAAATAGCCATAGGTTTAAGTCTAAAATTGGTAAACCATATCAAAAAATTGGAGGTAAATCATTAATTGAAATTAACATTAATAAAGCTCGAAATTTTAACAAAATCAAAAAGATTATTCTTGTCTACAACAAAAAAGATATAAAACGGGTCAAATCGTTAAATTTAAAAAATGTCAAATTAATTGCTGGTGGACAAACTAGACAACAATCTACGTTTAATGCTCTAAAATACCTAGTGAGTCAAAAAGAGATTTCTAAAGTATTGATTCATGATGTAGCTAGACCAAACTTTTCTAAAAAACTTTTTGCATCCATATTAAAAAATATGAGGAATTTTAAAGCAGTTGTTCCGAAAATAAAAATACAAGATGCAATAAAACAAATAATAGACTCAAGTAAAGAAGAATACATAGTGGGGAAAAAAAGAGATAATTTATTTTTAACACAAACACCACAAGCCTTTAATTTAAAGGAAATATATCATTTACACAGAACCAACTTTGGTAAATACAGGGATGATGATATTTCTTTATACATGGATCTTAATAGGGTTAAGTTTATTGAAGGTGAGAAAAGTAATTTTAAAATTACGGATAAAGCAGATTTAGAACATCTTAGGAATATTTATGAGTCTAAACAAAATATTGGAATAGGGTTTGACGTACACAGACTAGTTCCTAAGAGAAAACTTTATTTGGCTGGTTTAAAAATAAAATCTAAATTAGGAACATTGGGGCACTCAGATGGTGATCCAGTTCTTCACTCTATTACTGATGCAATTTTAGGTGCTTGCCGTATGGGAGATATAGGACAAATGTTTTCAGATAAAAGTAAAAAATTTAAAAATATAAGATCTACTATTCTACTTAAAAAGGTAATAAATCAGATAAAGATGAAAGGATATTTTATAAATAATATCGATCTAAATATTATTACCCAAACACCAAAAATTAATAGTTTTAAAATTAGAATGATTAATAATATTTCTAAGCTTTGTGAAATTGCCAAAAATCAAATTAATATAAAAGGAAAAACAACTGAGAAATTAGGTGTCATAGGTAAAGAAAAAGCTATAGCGTGTGAAACAATATGTTCAGTTATAAGGTATGATTAAAAAAATAAATTATTTATTTGTTACATGTTTTGGCATCGGATCTTTTAGATTTGCTCCAGGTACTATAGCTTCTCTTATTACTACTATTTTTTTGTACAGTTTATTTCATATAGTTAATCTATCTAACATCATAATTTTAATAATTTTATCTATTGTTTTTATATATTCATTTTATGCAGTTTCTGAATATATAAAATATAACGAAAACAAAGATCCTAAAGAAATCGTAGTAGATGAATTTATTGGTCAATCTCTTCCAATTTATCTTTATGAAGTTTCACACGGCACATCAAAAGACTCGAAGGAAGCAGTTTTGTTTTATTTATATATTTTTATACTATTTAGATTTTTTGATATAAAAAAACCATTTCCAATTAATTTCTTTGATAAGAAATTTAAGAATAGTTTTGGCGTAATATTTGATGATGTAATTGCCGGATTTTATGTTGTTCTTACATTAATAATTTTTATGGTAATTAAATCTAAGTTTCTGTAATGACTTTTAATAAAAAAATAATTTCATCGCTTAGAAGAAAAAAACTAAAAATTGCTATTGCTGAATCATGCACTGGAGGGATGCTTTCAAGTATTATTACTTCAGTTAGCGGATCATCAAAAGTTTTTACAATGGGTTTGGTTACCTATTCTAATCAAGCCAAAACAGGGTTATTGAAAGTTCCTAAAAAAATAATTAAAAAATTTGGCGCTGTAAGTGTTCAATGTTGTTTGGCTATGGTTAATAACCTAAGCAAAATTAGTAAATCAAAAGTCTGTGTTTCAATAACAGGAATAGCTGGTCCTAAAGGAGGATCTAAACAAAAACCAGTGGGCTTGGTTTACATTGGAATTAGAGTTGGAAAAAGAGTTATTGTGCATAAATGTAATTTTAAAAATAAAGGTAGAGCTTACATTCAAAGACAAACGGTAAAAAAATCACTCAATTTATTATCTAAATTGATTAGTGCCAATTAATTTCACTGCCTAGAGTTTGCTCAAAAAATGCTCTTGTTTCTTTATCTGCTAAATTTTAAACCGGGTAGCTAAACTCTGGGTTAACAATTACATCTAAAAGATGTGCTGTAAAGCTGTTTAGCAATAAAAAGATACCAAAAGCTACTAGATAAAGGATAAAAACTAAAAAATTTCTAGCCCTTTTTCTCTCTAATAGTTTTTTATCTTCGGGTATCCATTCTTTAGTTTTAGACTTAAAATCATAAGAGAACATCCAATAAGTTAAATTAGTTTCGTTAGGATCTCCTGTTCTAATTGTTTTAATATATGAAGATAAGAATTTAAAAGTTAAAATAAATAAGATTAATAAAGATGATATTGTAAACATTATTTATATAAATTAATTGCTCTTTCTTCAAAAGCTTTGGCAATTTTATTTAACCCAAGCTCAAAAGATTTTTTCATTATTCCATTCAAAATCGGATTTTTCAATTCAAAATCAATAAAAAACTCTAACTGTGTCGAATTGTTAACTTCTTTAAATTTCCACTCATTTTTAAGATGTTTTAGTGGTCCATCAAGGTTAGTAACTATAATCGTATCTTTTTCTTTGTAATAAGATACGTGACTTGAAAAAGTTTCATTCAAAATGCTTTTCCCTACTTTTAAATCTCCATTAAAGGTTATTAAATCTGCACTTTCGTTTTTATCATAAATTTTACCTTCAATACACCATGGAACAAACTCTGGATATTTTTCGATATCAAGAACCATTTCAACTAATTGTTCTTTTTTACAAGGAATAATTTTTTTTATTGATGCGTAAGACATTCAAGCTGTTTGTTTCTTGCGTCTTGCAATTTCCTAAAATCTTCATCTGCGTGATAAGAAGATCTTGTGAGAGGTGATGAAGAAACAAGTAAAAACCCTTTTGTCTTTGCAATATTCTCAAACTCGTTAAATTCTTCGGGATGGTAGTATCGATTTAGTGGATGATGTTTAGGAGAAGGTTGTAAGTATTGGCCTATAGTAATAAAATCAACTTCAGCAGATCTAAGATCATCCATAACTTGAATTACTTCATCTTTATTTTCACCTAGACCAACCATTATTCCAGATTTTGTAAAAACTTTTTTATTAGATTTTTTTGCGTTCTTTAAAAGCTCCAAAGAAGCAAAGTATCGCGCGCCTGGTCTAACTGTAGTATAAAGTCTGGGGACTGTTTCTATATTATGATTAAAAACATCAAGATTAGCTTCTAAAACTTTTTTATAAGCATCACCTTTTCTTAAAAAATCAGGCGTTAAGACTTCGATAGATGTTTTGGGATTTTTTTCTCTAATAGCTTGAACAACTTTATAAAAATGCTCTGATCCACCATCATCAAGATCATCTCTGTCTACCGAGGTGATAACTACATGTTTTAAATTTAAGCTTTTTACAGCTTTAGCAATTTTAGCTGGTTCATAAATATCTAAATCATTTGGTTTTCCAGTTTTCACATCGCAAAACGCACATGCCCTTGTACATGTATCCCCCATGATCATGAATGTTGCGTGTTTTTTGCTCCAACATTCAGTAATATTTGGGCAGTTTGCTTCCTGACAAACAGTAACAAGATTATTTTGATTAACTACTTGTTTCGTTTGGAAGAAAATTTGTGAGTCTACTATCTTTGATCTAATCCATTCTGGCTTTTTTTTAATTGGATTGATTGGTTTGTTGACTTTTTCCGGATGTCTAGGTTTCTGGCTCATTTTAATTTAATAATAATCTCATCTTTTGTTCCATATTTAAATTTTTCTCTGTAGAGCATGTCTAAATAATCAAAATCATTTTTTTTAATCAATGCTATTTTATGCTCCAAGTCGTCTAATTTACTTATCAGCTCTTTTTCTTTATTCTTAAGTTCTTTATAAACATTTTTTTTATCGAAATAAGAGATTAAACCTCTTTCGCCTCCAATCAAATTAATACCTATGTAAAGAGTAAAAAAGATATTAAATAATACAAATTTTTTTTTCTTTAAACTTTCAATAAGTCGCATCTATTAGATTTTAGCCATTTTGGCTTGATTGCCAAGTTCTTCCTCAATACGCAATAACCTGTTGTATTTAGCTACTCTTTCAGATCTTGCCAAAGATCCAGTTTTAATTTGAGAGGACATTGTAGCCGAAGCCAAATCAGCAATAAATGTATCTTCACTGTCGCCTGACCTGTGCGAAATGATTGTTTTAAAATTTGCAGTTTTAGCCATTGATATTACCTCTAGAGTTTCAGTTAACGTTCCAATTTGATTAGGTTTAACTAAAATAGAATTTGCTGACTTTTCTTTAATTCCTTTGTTCAAACGCTTTGAATTAGTAACAAATAGATCATCTCCCACTATCTGAACATTGCTCCCTATTTCGTTTGTAATTTTTTTCCATGAATCCCAGTCCTCTTCAGCAAAAGGATCCTCGATTGATTTTATAGGATAACTAGATGTTAATTTTTTGTAGTAACCAATATTGTCTTCAACTGATGTATAACTTGAAGATTGAATTGAGTATTCACCTTTCTCATTAATTAATTCATTAGCTGCTACATCCAAACAAATAACTATATCTTTGCCAGGTTTAAGATTTGACTTTTCAATTGAATTAACGATTAATTCTAAGGCTTGCTCGTTGGTATTGATTGATGGAGCGAATCCACCCTCATCGCCTACATTTGTAAGCATCTTTTTAGATTTTAATAAACTTTTTAAACTTTGAATAACAATATAACACTTCTCTATAGCGTCCATAAAATTTTTAGCTGAGTCAGGTCTAATCATAAATTCTTGAATGTTTAAGTCATTGTCTGCATGTGCACCACCATTAATTATATTCATAAGTGGTATAGGTAAAGAAAAATTATTTCCCAAGTATTTGAATAGAGATTTTTTGTTTGATAAAGCTGAACATTTTGAATTCGCTAGTGAAACTGCTAGAGTGGCATTAGCTCCTAAGTTTGTTTTATTTTCACTTCCATCTAATTCTAATAAAACTTTATCAATTTTTTTTTGATCATTTGATTCAAGTCCTTTTAGTTTATTTGAAATTTGATTATTTATATTTTCAACAGCAATATTTACACTTTTACCTAAAAATTTATTCTTATCTCCGTCTCTAAGTTCGTGGGCCTCAAATGCACCTGTTGATGCACCCGATGGAGATATCGCAGTGGCAGATATATCATTTTCCAAAAAAACTTCAGCCTCTACTGTTGGATTTCCTCTGCTGTCAAAGACCTGTCTACCTTTTATGCTTTTAATTTTTGCCATTCTTATTTAACTATCTTGTCGATCTCTGCAAGTTTTTTTAGCAAAGTTTTAACTTCATTTATTGGAACCATATTTGGTCCATCTGAAGGTGCATTATCTGGATCTTCATGGGTTTCCATAAAAATTGCTCCAACACCAACAGCTATTGCTGCTCTTGCTAGATGAGGAACAAACTCTCTTTGTCCGCCACTTTTCTCACCCATGCCGCCTGGTTGCTGCACTGAATGTGTAGCATCAAAAACAATTGGAAACCCAAATTTAGACATTATTGGCAAAGATCTCATGTCCGACACAAGAGTATTATAACCAAAGCTAGCTCCTCTCTCAGTAATCAATATATTTTTATTACCAGTGTCTTCAATTTTTTTAATTACATTAGCCATATCCCAAGGAGCTAAAAATTGTCCTTTCTTTACATTTATAATTTTACCTGTTTTTGCTGCAGCGATTAATAAATCGGTTTGTCTGCACAAAAAAGCAGGAATTTGTAAAACGTCAACGTGATTAGCAACAACTGAACATTGATCTGCTGTATGAACATCAGTTAAAACTGGAATTCCAACCTCTTCTCTTATCTTATCAAAAATTGGAAGCGATTTATCTAAACCTAAACCTCTTTTGCCTTTTAAACTTGTTCTGTTTGCTTTATCAAAAGATGTTTTGTATATGAGATTTATCCCTAAATCACCCGTAATTTTTTTTAGTTCTGTTGAAATTTTTATCGCATGGTCTTCGCTTTCCAGCTGGCAGGGTCCAGCAATTAATGTAAATGGTTTATTGTTAGCAATTTCAAAATTAGAGCATTTTACTTTATGATTAGTCATTTTTCTGATTTTACTTTTGCAGCTTTAATAAATGAGGAGAATAAAGGATGTGGCTTTAAAGGTCTAGATTTAAATTCAGGATGAAATTGAACTCCTATAAACCACGGATGATCTTTCAATTCTATAGTTTCTGGTAGTTTTTTATCTGGAGAAAGTCCTGAAAAGATCATTCCTTTATTTTCAAATTTCTCTTTAAAATTAATATTAACTTCATACCTGTGACGATGTCTTTCATATATTTTATATGATTTGTAAATTTTGCTTATTTTTGTGTCTTTTTTAAGTCTTGCTTCATAACTTCCTAAACGCATAGTGCCTCCTAAATCTTTATTAGTTCCTCTTATTAATTTGCCGTCTTTTATCCATTCATTCATTAGACCAACAACTGATGCTTTGGAGGGTCCAAATTCACTAGATGTTGCTTTTTTGATATTTAATTTGTTTCTAGCAAATTCAATTACGGCCATTTGCATACCAAAGCAAATCCCAAGAAAAGGTACCTTATTTTCTCTAGCGTATTTTACTGCAGCTATTTTTCCTTCTGTTCCTCTCTTTCCGAAACCACCTGGTATCAAAATTCCAGATACATTTTTAAGTTTATTTTTAATTTCACCAGGCTGTAAAAAATCGGATTCTATTCTAACCAAGTTAACCTTTAAATTGTTAGCGATACCTCCATGCGTTAAAGCTTCATCCAAAGATTTATAAGCATCTTTAAGTTCAACGTATTTTCCTATTATTGCAATATTTACTCTCTTTTTTGAATTTAAAACTGAGTATGTAATATGTCTCCAAGGAGCAAGGTTTACTCTCTTTCTAGATTTTATTTTAAAAAATTTTAAAACCCTCTCATCTAATTTTTCTTTATTAAAGCTAATTGGAGCCTCATAAATTGTCCTTACATCAACTGTTTCGATAACATCATCGATTGAAACGTTGCAGAATAATGAAATTTTTTTTCTTTGGTCAAGCGGAATAGTTCTTTCAGACCTACAAATAATTATATCTGGCTGAATTCCGATGCTCCTTAGTTCTTTAACAGAATGTTGGGTTGGCTTAGTCTTAATCTCATCAGAGGCTTTCATATAAGGAACCAGAGTAAGGTGAATAAATAAAGTATTTTTTCTTTTTACTTCGTTTGAAAATTGTCTGATTGCTTCAAGAAAAGGGAGGCTTTCTATATCACCAACTGTTCCTCCTATTTCGCAAATAACAAAATCTTCTTTTGCTACATCATTTTTAATGAATTCTTTTATTCTATTAGTGATATGAGGAATAACTTGAACTGTTTTACCTAAATATTTACCTTGACGTTCTCTTTTTATTACATCGCTATAAATTTTCCCTGTTGTGATATTATCGGTTTTTTTAGCAGAGTTTCCTGAAAATCTCTCGTAGTGTCCTAAATCTAAATCAGTTTCTGCTCCATCATCAGTTACAAAAACCTCTCCATGCTGAAACGGGCTCATGGTTCCCGGATCTACATTTAAATACGGATCTAGTTTTCTTATTCTTACCTTATAACCTCTTGATTGTAGTAGGTAGGATAAAGATGCAGATGATAATCCTTTTCCTAAAGATGAAACCACGCCGCCAGTTACGAATATATATCGCGCCATGGAAGTATGTTATACTTCAATAATTAAAAATTACAAAATGATAATTACTTGGATTGTGGGATTTGTGGAAGATTAGAATTTTCTTCCTCCTCTTTCTCTAACACTGACTGTGTTTCACGCAACTCGTCTCTTGAAATTGCTACAATTGCAATACTTACAATTATAAATAATGCAGCAATTATAGAGGTAAATTTAGTTAAAAAAGTTCCAACTGATCGTGCTGATGTAAAATTATCTTGTGAAACACCTAAACCCAGTGCTCCACCTTCGGATCTTTGAAGCAAAACTGCAATAATTAATATAATTGCAAGAATGATGTTAACTAATATAAGTAAACTTTCCATGATGCTTATCTATAGTAATTCTTTATTATATCAATAAATTTTTTTGAGGATTTTGATGCGCCTCCAATCAAAAAACCATCTATTTCTCTGATTTCCCTGAAAATTTCAACATTGTTTCCATCGACGGATCCCCCATAAAGCACGGGAGGACTCTTTCCTTTAAATATATTTTTTAACACTTTTTTAATGTGCATTGTTGTATTCTCAAGCTCGATTTTAGTTGGAATTTTTCCAGTTCCTATTGACCAAATAGGCTCGTATGCAACTATGATATTAGAAATTCTAAATTTTTTTTCTAAAACTTTAGAAATTTGTCTTTTTAAAGCACTTAAAGTTTTTTTATTTCTTTTTTCTGTTTTATTTTCACCAATGCAAAAAACAACTCTTAAATTATTTTTAAGTGCAAATTGAACTTTAGCTTTTAGCATCTCATTTGTATCACCTTCACTTCGATTGTCGGAATGCCCTATTAAAGTGTATCTAGCTCCAACTTTTTTAATCATATATGGACTTATAGCGGCTGTATTAGATGAAAAATAATCTTTTTGATAACAATTTTGGGACCCTATAGAGATTTTTTTATTTTTAAAATGTTTAGCATAACTCTCAATAAGGGTGTAAGGTGGTGTAATAATTACTCTATATTTACTGCGGTTCTTATCTTTTGAATAATAAGAATTAATTTTATTGAGTATATTTATAGAATTTGGAACACCAAACATTTTCCAATTTCCAATAAAATATTTCATTATTTGCCTTAATATAAATTTTAATCTATAGGTGTATAATTTTAAAAACTTAATAAATTATTATAATGTTAACTTCAATAGGTAAAATTTCTAAATCCTTTTTTGTCAAACTTTTAGTAGGAATTATAATCCTTCCTTTTGTATTTTGGGGGATGGGGGATGTATTTAGAGGCGGTAATCAAAACGTAATAGTTACAATAGACTCTGAAAAAATTAGTACTCAGGAATTTCTGGACTATCTTAGAAGATTAAATTTAAACGAAGAGCAAATTAAAGACTTACCAAAAACTGATTTAATCGAGAAAATTTTATCTGAATATATTGGTAAAAAAGTCATGGAGTTAGAGATTAATAAACTTGGGATATCTTTAACTGATAATTCTTTAAGAGACATTATTAAAAATGATGATTTGTTTTTAAAAGATAATAAATTTTCAAGAACAGAATATGAGAAATTTCTTTTAAAAAGCGGTGTAACAGCTCCATTGTTTGAGGCAAATATTGTTGAACAAGAAAAAAAAAGACAATTTTTAAGCTCCTTATCAGGCGGAATAATTGTGCCTGAAATATTAGTTAAAAAAGCACATAGAAAAGAAAATCAAATAAAAACTATTAAATATATTGACTTAGAAAAATTCCACGCAAAAAATAAACCAACAGAAAAAGATAAAAAAGAACTTTATGAAAGGAATAAAAATGTTTTTGTCTCTGAGTATAAAAGTATTAGATACGCAGAAATTTCTCCAGAAAAAATAAGTGGTAACAAAAAATATGATGAAAATTTCTTTAAACAATTGGATGATATAGAAAATAAAGTTTTAGATGGACAATCTTTTGATGAAACAACGAAAAACGCAAACTTAACTACTGTTTCAATTAATAAAGTTAATATTAATAAAGAAGATGAAAACAAAAATAAAATAAAAGATCTGCCAGATGATTTATTTAAAAAAATTTTCAATCTGAGTTCAGAAAAATCACCTGAAGTTATTAACTTAAATGATAAATATTATTTAGCTGAAGTAATTAATATTGAAAAAAAAAATAGACCAATTAATGATCCAGAAGTACAGGAAGCTTTAAATGCTCAATTAAATTTTAAAACAAAAATAGAAAATAATACCTCTATAATTAAAGATATTAGTATGGGCGCTCTAAATGAAGAGCAATTTTTAAAATTTGCCTCTGAAAATAAATTAGAAGTAAAAGACTATAAAATTAACAGCTTAAAGCAGAATGAAATTTTTTCTGAAGGTATTATCAAAAGGATTTTTCTTACTAAAAATGGTGAAATAGATTTAATAACTAATAATTCTTTAACCAAAAGTTTTTTAGTTTTAGCAATCAAAACTGAATATAAAGATTTAAAAAATGAAAGTAATGAATATGAGCAATATGAAGCAAAAGCAAGACTAAATTTAATTAATAAAATTTATCAATCTCATGATAATAATCTTAATGAAAAATATAAGGTTGAGGTAAATCAAAGAACAATAGAGCGAGTTAAAAATTCATTTTAATGGAAATAAACATAAGTTTAAAAGAGTTTAAAAAAAATCACATAAGAAAAAAAAACCAGATTTTATTTAGGTCTTTAAATTGTACAAACTATTATAGGGTTGAAAATCTTTACAAATTTCTTTTGGCTGAAAAAAACAGTTTTATTTTTGAGTCAGTTGAGAAAGGCTCAGTAAGAGGTAGATATACTATTATAGGATTAAATCCGGATAAAACTTGGGATATTCGCAACAATATAGTTTACTTAAATAGTGAGGGAAAAAAAACAAAGATCAAAGTAAATCCTTTAAAATATTTAAATAAACTTATTAAAGAATTTAAGATAAAAATACCAAGTCAATTACCATCGATGGCTTCAATGTTGGTTGGATACTTTTCTTACGATATAATTCGATATATTGAAAAAATTCCTAACAGATGTAAAGATGATTTAAAGATTCCTGATGTAAGACTTTCTCGACCCAAAAATTTAGTTATTTATGATAATCTTAAGAAAAAAATTTATTATATTGAAAATATTTATGCTGATACAAAAATCAAAGATTACAACGAAGCTTATGATAATATTCTAAAGAAATTTAAATTATACGAAAGTTTTGAAAATATAAAACTTCCAGATCAATTTACTTTTAGGTTAAATAAAAATAAAATCAAATCAAATACTTCGAGAAAAAAGTTCCAGTCTCTTGTAAAAAAAGCAAAATCTTACATAAAAAAAGGTGATATTTTTCAGGTTGTTATAAGTCAAAGATTTGAAAGAAAGATAAATAAAAAACCAATTGAAATTTATAACCATTTAAGGAAATCAAACCCCTCACCTTTTATGTTTTATTTTAATTATAAAGATTTTAATGTTCTGGGAAGTAGTCCAGAAATATTAGTAAGACTTAGGAAGGGTGAAATAACCATCAGACCGATTGCAGGAACTAGGCCTAGAGGAAGAACAATTAAAGAGGATAAAAGTTATGAATCTGCTCTACTTAAAGATAAAAAAGAATTAGCTGAACATCTAATGCTCCTGGATCTTGGAAGAAATGATGTAGGAAAAGTTTCAAAAATTAATTCTGTAAAAGTAACTGAAAAATTTAAAGTAGAAAAATATTCTCACGTGATGCATATAGTTTCAAATGTAACTGGAAAATTCGATAATCAAACATCTATTTTTGAGACTTTACTCTCAGGCTTTCCTGCTGGAACAGTGAGCGGTGCACCTAAAATTAGAGCGATGGAGATAATTGATGAGCTTGAAAAAAATAAAAGGAAATTATACGCTGGTGGTATTGGTTACTTCACTCCAAACAATGAATTTGACACCTGTATCGCTTTAAGAACAGCTCTTATTAAAAATAATAAATTTTACGTTCAAGCTGGTGCAGGTATTGTTGCGGATAGCAAACCAATTCAAGAATACGTCGAGACAGTGAATAAAGCAAAAGCTTTGATGAAAGCAGTTGATTAAATGAAAATTTTATTAATAGATAATTACGATAGTTTTACATACAATTTGTATCACTATATAGCAAGGATTAGAAAAAATGTTGACGTTGTTAGAAACGATAAAATAGATAGCAACATTATTCTTAGGAAAAAATATAACAAAATTGTCATATCCCCCGGTCCTGGAAATCCCAACCAAGCCGGTAATTGTCTTAAAATTGTGAAAGATGTTCATAAAAAAATTCCTATACTTGGGGTTTGTTTAGGGCACCAAATTATTGGCCAAGTTTTTGGTGGTAAAATTATCAATGCTAAGAATTTAATGCACGGAAAAACAAGTAAAATAACTCATATTAAAAAAGGCTTATTTAAGAATATTGAAAATAACTTTAAAGCAACCAGATACCATAGTTTGGTAGTTGATCGTAGAAAGTTCCCGAAAAAACTGCTGATTACAGCTGAAACTAGGAATAAAACAATAATGGGATTAATGCATAAAGAATATGATATTCATGGATTTCAATTTCATCCTGAAAGTATAAGTACTAAAGTAGGAATGAAATTAATTAAAAACTTTATAAGTAATTAAATGTCTAATTTTGTAGAAAGTTTAAAAAAAGGTCAAAGCCTTTCCTTTGAAGAAAGTAAAGCTCTTTTCAATGAACTTATGGAAGGCAAATATAACGAAAATTCGATTATAGAAATTTTAGAGTCTCTTATAAAAAAAGGTGAAACTAAAGATGAGCTAGCTGGAGGAATTTTTGTTTTGAGAGAAAAAGCCACTAAAGTTAAAACTGAACAAGACACTATAGATACCTGTGGAACTGGAGGAGATGGGCAAAACTCTTTAAACATTTCTACTGCTGCAGCTATAGTTTTGGCGAGCATGGGTGTTAAAGTTGCTAAACATGGTAACAAAGCTGTTTCCTCAAATTGTGGGTCTGCTGATGTATTAGAAGCTTTAAAAATAAATATTAATTTGAAAGCAAATGAGGCTGAGGAAAGTATAAAAAAGTTTAATTTTGCTTTTATGTTTGCACCAAATTACCACTCAGCGATGAAACATGTTGGGCCTGCAAGAAAAAAAATGGGAAAGAAAACTATTTTCAACTTGATTGGTCCTTTAAGTAGTCCTGCACAAGTAAAAAGACAGGTGATAGGAGTATTTGATAAAAAATGGATGAAACCTTTCGCTGAAGCACTTAAAGAAAATGGAGTAGTTCACGCATTCATTCTTCATAGCGAAGATGGGATGGATGAGATATCTCCATTTGCAAAAACGAATGTAGTAGAACTTAAAGATTCAATGATTAAAGAATTTACAATTGATCCAAAAACTTTAGGAATTGACTCTACAAATAAGGAAAATTTAAAGGGAAAAAATGCAGAGTATAACTCTGAAAAAATTATTGAAATATTTAAAGGGAAAAATAATGAATTCTCTCAATCTGTTGCTCTTAATGTAGCAGCAGGTTTAATAGTTTCTGGTAAAGAAAGCGATTATAAGATGTCGTACGAAAAGGCTACGAAACATTTAAATTCTGGACAGGTATTTCACCACTTAGTGAAAATTCAATCAAATTTATGACAAATATTTTAGAAAAAATTATTGAGGAAAAAAAATACTCTTTAGACCTGATTAAAAAAGAAAAATCTTTAGATATTTTAGAAAAAAATATCAAAGGGCAAAAATTTTTAAATTTTAAAGAAACAATTCAAAGAAATCGGAGTGTTTCTTTAATAACCGAAATTAAAAAAGCTAGCCCATCTGCTGGCGTTCTTGTAAATAATTTTGATCATTTAGACATTGCAAAAATGTATGTAAATAATGGTGCTACTTGCCTCTCAGTTTTAACGGAGGAAAAACATTTTTTAGGAAAACTAGATTATATTAAAGACATAAAAAAAAAATTTGAAATACCAATTCTAGCCAAAGATTTTTTCATAGACCCTTATCAAATCGCTTTATCTAAAAGCTATGGCTGTGATTGTATTTTGATAATAATTGCAGCACTTAATGGAACTCAAGCAGATGAGATTTACTCTGAGGCATTAAACCATAATCTATCAGTCATAGTAGAAGTGCATGATCAAAAAGAGGCTGAAATGGCCTTAAAATTTGATCAAGCATTAATTGGAATAAATAATAGGAATTTGAAAACACTCGAGGTGTCTTTAAATAATACTATTTCAATTTTTGAAGTCATTAAAACACACAAAGGCCCTGTCATTTCTGAGAGCGGAATTAAAAATGTAAATGACGCAAAGTATATTTACGAAAAAACCGGAATTAAAAATTTTCTAATTGGAGAATCACTTTTAAAATCTGACAATCCTGATGAATTAATGAAAAAATTAATTCAAATTACTCAATAAATTAGCCGTTTATTTAAAGTTGTAATTCAAAAAGAACTTTTATAGAACATATATGTACGAGGTTTGTTCTATGCTAACAAAAAAACAAAAAAACTTATTAATATTCATAAATAAGAAGATTAGATCTTCAGGTATATCTCCATCTTACGAAGAAATGAAAAATTCACTCAACCTTAAGTCGAAATCAGGAATACATAGATTAATTTCTGCATTAGAAGAAAGAGGTTTTGTTAAGCGATTAGCACATAAAGCAAGAGCATTAGAAGTGGTAAAATTGCCAGAGAATGCAAGCGCAAATGATATATTTAATACTTTCACTCCAAGCGTTATCAAAGGTGGATTAGATAAGAATGATAATAAATCTACAGATGTATCAGTATTAGGCAGTATTGCAGCTGGTACACCAATTGAGGCTATTCAACAAGAAGTTGATAGAGTTGCTTTACCAGAAGATCTTCAAAATAATGGTGAGCACTATGGTCTTAAAGTAAAAGGTGACTCAATGATTGAAGCAGGTATTGCTGATGGTGATACAGTAATTATAAAAAAAGTTTCAAATGTAGATAATGGTCAGATTGCAGTAGTCTTGATAGACGACCAGGAAGCTACTTTAAAAAGAGTAAGAAAAAAAGGTAACACTATCGCTCTTGAGGCAGCAAATCGAAACTACGGAACTAAAATTTACGCTGCAAATAGAATAAAAATTCAAGGTAAACTTGTTTCTTTATATAGAAACTTTCATTAAAATAGTCTAATTAATATAAATGTCTTTTAATTGTAGGTTTGCGCCCTCTCCTACTGGGCCTCTTCATATTGGCGGCGTTCGAACAGCTTTGTTCAATTGGCTTTTAGCTAAAAAAAATAAGGGTAAATATTTTCTAAGGATAGAGGACACTGATAAAGAAAGATCTAAAGAAGAATTCAAAAAACAAATTATTACATCTTTAGCTTGGCTTGGTATTGAGCATGATGGAGATGAGTACATTCAATCTAAAAATATATCTAAACACGTTTCAGTTGCAGAGGAATTGTTAAAAAAAGGTTTTGCTTACAAATGTTATTGTTCTGAGGAAGAAATTAATGAACAAAAAGAAAAATGTAAAAAGCAAGGGATACCATATGTTTATAATAGAAAATGGAGAGATGCCAAAGATTTAAAAATTCCAGAAGGAGTAAAACCAGTATTAAGGTTTAAAAGTAAAATATCAGGAAATACGGTTATAAAAGATTTAGTGCAAGGGGATAGAAACATTTCAAATTCTACTATTGAAGATTTTGTAATTTTAAGAAAAGATAATACTCCAACATACCAGCTATCAGCCACGGTTGATGATCATGAAATGAAAATAACTCATGTTATTAGAGGAGATGATCATATGATTAACTCTTTTAAACAAAGACAAATTTACGAAGCATTAGGTTGGGAGGTTCCAAACTTTGCACACATTCCTTTAATTCATAGTGAGCAAGGAAAGAAATTATCAAAAAGAGATAATGCTTCAACTCTTGAAGATTATATTAAAATAGGGGTTATAGCAGATGCTTTAAGGAATTATTTATTAAGATTGGGATGGTCTTATAAAGATAAAGAAATTTTTACAAAGCAGGAAAGTATAGATTTATTTGATCTAAGCGGTGTTGGAAAATCACCTTCAAAATTAGATATGAATAGGATTTATTCAATAAATGAGACATATATAAAGAGTATCGATCAGAAAGATCTTTTTAATTTTTTTAAAGAATATGTTTCAAAATACAAAAAACCTTTAAATCAATCAAAAGAGATTATTCTTTTAAAATCTATGGGTTTTTTAAAAAATAAGGCAAAAACTCTAGAGGATATTTGGAATAATGCTCAATACATTATCAAAGATAAAATTGAGATTAGCGCAGATGATAAAAAGTTAATTGATGATTTATCAAAAAAAATAATAACTGAATTTATTAATGAATATGAAAAACTTTCCTCATTATCTAGAGAAACTTTAGAACCTTTAATAAAGTCTCTAATTGATAAACATAAAACTAATTTTAAAGGTGTAGGACAACCTTTAAGGATAGCGCTAGTTGGCTCAAGATTTGGGCCTGGTCTTTATGATGTTATTCTCTCATTAGATAAGGCTGAAGTACTTAAAAGACTAAAACAAATTTAATGAAAGACGCTGTATCTTTCAGAACAAGAAAAACTTCTATTTACGATAAAAAATCTAATACTCCTTTTAAAATTAGTAGGTCTAAATTTTTCAACTTTATGAGCTGTAAAAGGTGCTTTTATTTAGACCGTGTAAAAGGATTAAAAGAACCCTCAATGCCTGGATGGGCTCTCAACGTTGCGGTCGATGAGTTGTTAAAGAAAGAATTTGATCAGTATAGAAAAAAACAAAAACCCCATCCAATTATGGTTAAGCATAATTTAAACTTTGTACCTTATCAGCACAAAGACTTAGATAACTGGAGAAATTCTTTAAAGGGTGGAATTTCATATTTAGATGAAAAAACTAATCTTATAATTCATGGAGGTGTTGATGATATTTGGTTTGATTTAAATGAAAAAAAATTAGTTGTTGTAGATTACAAAGCCCAATCGTCTACTTATCCCGTAACAGTTTCTTCTTATCTCGATGCTGAATGGCATCTTAGTTATAAATTACAGATGGATATTTATGTTCATATCTTAAGAAAAATGAATTTTAAAGTTTCAGACCGAACTTTTTTTTATGTTTGTAATGGGGAGAAAACAAATAATAAATTTGATAATAAGATAGATTTTAAGACGACACTAATCCCATACCGAGTAACTACTGATTGGATAGAGAAAAAAATAATTGAAATGAAAGATGTTCTAAACTTAGATGAACCACCTAAAATTGAAAAAACTTGCGAAAAGTGCGCTTATCTTGAAGGTGGAAAGAAATTTTAATTTATCTGTTATTATTTTCATCATCATTATTAGATGATTGATCTGTGTTAGATGATTGGTCTGTGTTAGATGATTGGTCTGTATTTTCTGATTGAGGTTCTTCTTGAGTAGTTTCTGTTGGTGTTTCCTCTTGAACTGGCTGTTCAGGTTCTGGCTGTGGTTCAGGTGTTGGCTGTGGTTCAGGTGTTGGTTCCTGTGATTGAGCTCTTGCAATATCTGCTGCACTTTGTGGAGATGGCTCTCTTCTCATAAAGAAATATATTCCAGCAGCAATAACTGCGATAGCACCTAAGATGTACAACATTATATTTACAATACTTAATCCTTCTTTTTCTTCTTCAATTGTTGTTTCTTCTGTTACTGGTTTCACTTCCTCTTCTTCTGGTTTAGCGTCTTGTTCTTGGTTGGCTTCAGCGTTAACTTGTTCTTTTGGCTCTTCAGTTTGAGGAGATGGCTCAGGCTCTGGTTCCGGCTCTGGTTCTGGCTCAGGTTCTTTAGCTGGTTCTGGTTCTGGCTCCGGTTCTTTAGCTGGTTCTGGCTCAGGTTTTGTCTCAGGCTCTGGATCCGGTTTAGGCTCGGGTTCTTTAGCCGGCTCAGCGTCTGGTGATGAAATCACTGTTTTAATCGCTTCAGCTACTGTTTCCTTATCCTTGAAATCAGGATTGACTACTCCTGTTACTACAAGAACTATTCCAGCAGCTATAACTATTATAGGATCCATGAGTCGGATTCTAAACTTTTGTCTTATTAAATCACCTTTATATGTGAACGATTTGGGTGCTGTGTGAATAAAAAAATATGAAAATATTGAGTTTTTAATGATTAAATCCACTAAAATTTTGGTACACTTATTTTATGAATTCAATTTTTCTATTTTTTTTGACAGCGTATATTATTTATTATCTTTTTAGACCTGTTACAAAAAAAGAATTAGAGAAATTTGAGAATCCTGATAACTGGTCAAATATGGGTCTTTAACCCTTTAAGGTGCTCAATTATACTTTCAGATAAAGCTTGTAAATCATAGCCGCCTTCCAGAAAAGAAATTACTCTTCCTTTTGAATAAATATTAGCTATTTCAATTATTTTTTTTGTAATCGTAAAAAAATCACTAGATTCTAAGTTTATATTTGCTAGGGGGTCTCTTTTATGGGCATCAAAACCAGCAGAAATTAAAATAACTTCTGGCTTAAATTTTTCTACAGGAGTTAAAACTTTTTTTTCGAAAATATCGATAAATTCTTTACTTTTTATACCAGCTTTTAAAGTAGCGTTATAAATATTACCTACACCAGTTTCATTTTCAGCTCCGGTACCTGGAAATAAAGGAAATTCATGAGAGGATCCATAAGCAACAGTCTTATCTTTATAAAAAATTTCTTGGGTTCCATTGCCATGGTGAACATCAAAGTCAATAATGGCTACTTTTCCTATATTGTGTTTTTTTTGTAAATATCTTGCTGCAACTGCAACATTATTAATGAAACAAAAGCCATTAGCTCGAACAGTTTCTGCATGATGTCCTGGAGGTCTAACTGCACAAAAAACCCGCTCATTATTTTTAATTAGATCATCACAAGCAGCAATACCTGAACCACAGGATCTTAAAATTGCATTTTCACTATTCGGACATAACATTGTATCTGCGAATGGTTCCTTCTCAACACCAATAATTCCTTCTTTTGGAATATTAGCAAATATCTGTTCAATATGTTTCTTAGGATGAACTAATGAAACTATTTCTAAATCCACCATAGGAGCATCTTTAAACTCTACTTTTAAATCGGATGATTTAATAGATTTTAGAATACTATCTAATCTTTCTTTTCTCTCTGGATGACCTTGTCCATTAAATTTTAGTAAACAATCTGGATGACTGTATACAATCATCTTAAATTTTTAATTTTTCCGCCGTCTATTGAAAAGTTTTTAAAATTTGAATTTTTATCTTTAATCAGCTTAAAAACTAAATTTGCAACTTCTTCAGGTTTTGTAGGTCTTTTTATTTTCTCAATTTTGCACCTTTGTTTTAAGATTTGTTTAACACTTCTTTTAAATATTTTTGCGTCCGTTTGTAGAAGTTTTTCTAGTCTGCTTGTTAAAGTCATACCTGGATGAACTATTGATACAGAAACTTTATCAATTTTACCTTGCATAGCTAAAGCTTTCGAAAAATTATTTAAGGCTGAATTAACAGCGCCGCCTATCATAAATGTATTTGAAGGATTTCTAGCGGCCCCTCCTCCAATATTAATAACTTTTCCTTTGCTTCTTTTGAGAGCAGGCCAAAAAGCTCTGCTTAATCTTACCGCAGCTTTAAATTTTAAATTAAATCCATCTTCCCAGATATTGTCATTAAGATTTAAAAATTTTCCTCCCTTTGTTGCCCCTGCTACATTTATGAGGTAATCCAATTTTTTAGTTTTTTTAACAACTGAATTACATGCAGATAATGATCTCAAGTCTTTAGGAATGGTTAAAGAATTTTCAGGAAATTTTAAATTCTTTTGAAAAGTTTTTAATTTACTTTTTGATCTTGAAACTAAAATAACTTTAATTTTTTTAGCATTAAGTTTATCAGCTATTGCTGCTCCGATGCCTTGACTAGCTCCTGTGATTAATGCTGTTTTCATAAGATCTTAATATTAATATCTCTTAAATTTTCGTAAGTCACAATAATTTTATCTTTCATATTAATTTTGTATGGTTGAGTCAAAGAACCACAAAGTAAATAATCTCCTTTTTTAAAGCTTATATCTTTATCTTTAAATTCATCAACAAAAGCTTTTAATGAGTCTCTAGGATCTATTCTCTTTGTACCAGTGAAATATGGTTCAGTAACTTTGTCTTTGATTTTTAATCTAATCTTAATTTTATTAATATCTGTAGTTTGCCAATTCCTTATCTCTTCTCCTATGATAATCTTACCTCCATTTCCATGGTCAGAAATTCCAAGATACATTTGAACTAGTTTATCGAATTTATTTTTTGAACTTTGTACATACCTTGAAGACGTAATATCAATAGCTGTATATAATTTAAAATTATTTATTTTATTTAGTAATTCGCTATCAATTTTTACATCTTGATCAATTTCAAATGCATATTCACATTCCAAGTTGGAGTAAGGTATTTCTGAATATTTAATCGAGCAGTTAGAAGGTAAAATAGTTTCCTCAAAAATTTTACCTGGTACAGGTCCATCGAATCCCTCTTCTTTCTGAACTTCTTTAGCAACTGCTCCAATTTTCCAACCAACTGTCTTTTTATCTAATTCTTTATAAAATATATTTAAAGCTTTGTATGCTTCATCTCGATTTTTTGGAATTTCATTTTCACTGAACCCATTTAGATCAACTAAAGTTTTCTTCATCCATGCATTAGCTAGTTCTGTGCCCAACTTGTTCATAATAAAAATTATATTTAATTGATAAACTTCTTTAAATGATATTAATAGATTATGGAATTAACAATCGAAAAAGCCAAGTTTCATCAAATTTCCTTAAAACAAGTAAGCGAAGCTTTAAAAAAAGGTTTATCTAAAAACTATGTTGAAGTTGATGTTTCGATTGTTGAATGCCCTGATCTAAGAAAGTGGGATTGCCCTGCTGAAGGTATAAGTGGAAACCAAAGAATTATAGATGTTGGAGGTGAACCATACATGCACGATAAAAGGTTCATAGGTACTGAATTTGATTATGAAGAAATAGCAAAAAGAATAGGCTCAGAAAAATCATATGCTTTAGGTGCGGGATCAGGAGCTATGTCGTGCTTAGAGGGTCACTGTGGAGAGCTTATCATTAATGAAAATTTAATTACTGACGTTTCAAAATCAATAATTGCTCAAATTGATGAAAATAAAAAATGTAAATCAACTCCTTACAATCACCGAAAGCATGGCGGACTAGGAAATATCTTTTACTCCGAAGGAAAAAAAGGAGATGTTATAAAAATTAAAATTAAAGGAAGGTCGGGTGAGCAAGGCTCTTTACCTCAATCTATGAGAACTGCATTAATTGAAAATTTAGAAACAAATTTAAGTGTTGCATTAGGAGGTGTTTTTAGAATCTTAAATGGTAAGATTAAATCCCATGTCCAACCAGACTATGCAGATATAAAACACGAATATTATGATCCAAAACAAATGAAATGTGTTAAAGATTTTTTACAATTTTACGAACCTATAGGACCACATTTTCAATGTTATTCAGTTTTATGGACTAATGATCCCTCTGGAGGAAAATTAGATTTAAGAGAGTCAGGAGAACACACTCATTTTCATTCTTATAAAGGTGCTCAAGATGCCGGCCACTATCATTTCGATGTAACCCCTAATGAAATTGAATATGAATGCTATTTCAATACCGCCGAAGAAGTTCATAGAGTAAACAATATTTACAAGGAATTGAAAAATACTAATTAGTTTGATTAAATATAAATATGAAAAATATTTATACTTGGGCGGCTAATCCTGCAAAAAGAACTGTCACTGTAGGTGATATTATTGAAGCTAAAGGAAAAAAAATTCTTACACAAGTAACTGCAAATAATTCATTAGAGGCAAAAGCAGCTGAAGAAGCAGGTTTTGACATGATAATAGGAAGTGCTTCAAATGTTAAGAAGGTTCGGGAAGGATCCAAGTCTCTTTTTTATACGGCAGCACTCGAACTACATAATTATCCTACAGCCGAGGATGTGTTACGTGGAGCCTTTAAAGCTTTAGAGAATGGTGCTGATGCGGTTATGACTGCCAGAAGTATGGATGTTGTTTCTATGCTTGCAAAAGAAGATGTTCCAGTTATGGGTCATTTAGGTTTGGTTCCTAGAAAATCTACATGGATTGGTGGCTTAAGAGCTGTAGGTAAAACTACTGATGAAGCATACGAACTATTTAAAAAATTTAAACGTTTAGAGGACGCTGGGGCCTTTTCAGCCGAATGTGAAGTTATTCCTGAAAATATTATGGGGGAAATATCAAAAAGGACGAGTATTGTAACTGTATCTCTAGGATCTGGAAAAAAAGCTGATGTTATGTATCTATTCATGAATGATATCTGTGGAGAGCAAGAAAAGTCCCCTAGACATGCAAAAGCTTATACAAATTTAAAAAAGATGAAAGATGAAATTGAAATCGAAAGAGTTAGAGCCTTAAAAGCATTTATCAAAGATAGTTTAGAGGGGAAATTTCCTGGGCCTGAAAATTCAGTAAATGTTAGTGAAGAAATTTTAGAAAATTTTAAAAAGAAACTTTAATCTTTTTTAATAGGAATAGTTGGGTGTCTTGCTGTTGAAGTAACAATGTTTTTCTTTAATTTTACTTCTCTCAAAACGATATATACACCTGCTGCAATTATTATTAAGTTTCCTATATAATTATTAATTGTAGGTATCTCATTAAAAACAACGTAACCTAAAAATACACCTGCAAAAATTTGAGTATATAAAATTGATCCAAAAATCGCTCCAGGCAGGTGTCTGGCAGCATTGATAACAAATATCATGGCTGTTCCTCTAGAAATTCCAGAAATAGCGTTCAAAACTAAATCATTAAAAGTCATCTCTTTGAAAACAAAGAATACAAATATACCAGAAAACAATATCATAAAAATCTTTCCGAATATTAAAAATGAGAACAAGCTTTCCTCATAACCATATTTTCTTACTATTAAATAACTTGCAGATGCAAAAATTGGGCACAACAAAGCTACAAATACGTAACTGTTAATTTCGGCTCCAAAAGGATTAATAGAAATAAGTGTACCGATAAAACCAATTACTATAGCAGTAAATCTTTTCCATCTAACAACTTCACCTAAAAATAAAACCGATCCGATGGTTATTAATAATGGTATTAAAAATACAATACTGTACATAGTAACCATTGGTAATAAATAGAATCCTGTGTAGGCAAAAAAAACAGCTAACACCATCGTTAAAGTTCTAAAAAAATGAATTTTTAAATTAGCACCCTTTAATTCTTTCCAGCCATCGAGGGTTTGGGTGTACAAAATAATAGGTATAAGAGCAAACAAGGAGTTAACGAAAATTATCTGTATTATGTCGTAATCCTCAGCAATATATTTTACTATTGCGTCTTGAGTTACAAATAAAAAATATCCAAAACAAGCTAGAAAAAATTCGGGAAGATAATTCTTCTCCGATAATTTTGAATTCATTAAATAATATTTGCTAAATCTCTTTTAGTTCCTTTGAAAGTAGGAATAGGATATTTATAAGACCATTTTCTTGGAATGCATTTTACTTTAGCTTTTTCCCATAAAGCAATCCATTGTTTGTAATTTTGCACTTTGATTTTATTTTTGTTTTTGCTTTTGACAACAAAATTAGGTAATGGATCTCTTCCTGAAGGCTGACCTGCTTTATTATATCTCAAGTCCATACTTATTCTAAAATTTTTTGATTTATTTGGTAGTGAACAATGAAGTAGATATCTATTTAATAATATTATATCGCCGACGTCAGCTTCAAGAGGTACGGTTGATAATTTATCAATTATTTCTTTGCCTCTAACTTCTACTTGTCCCTTACTTCCAAAATCGTGGTTAACAAGTCCAAATTTATGACTTTCTTTTACAGCAAGCATACAACCATTTTCTATTCTTGTTTTAGTAAAAGGTATCCAACACGTTATTAATTCAGTACCCTTCTGTCCTTTTTTATTCATAACACCGGCATCTTGATGCCAAGGAGTTCTTCCAACTAGGCCGTCATTTAAATTCTTTTTTGCAACACCTTTTTCAGGTTGTTTGATTCTTGAATTTTGACAAGGATTAGAAGCTATTTCGGGACCTAGAATTTTTTCAACCTTATCTAAAATCTTTTTATTTTTAATTAAATTCCATATTGATTGACTTGCAAAAAAATCACTATTAGCGTTTATGTTTTTTTCAGGAAGTCTTATGTTAAAATATTGATCAAGTTCAGGAATATCTAAAGAAACCAAATATGAGTATTTTTTCTTAAACTCATAATTTAGTACTTTTACTTTGTCACTTTTAGGAACAAATCTATGAATGAGCCTATCCATGATAAAAGCCATATCATTTAAAATTGGTTCTAAATCCTCTTTATAATCTAAAACACCCTTTAATCTTATGAAACCTTGTTTCTCAAAAATTTTTTTAATATTTTGGCTCATTGAATCGTAATGAATGGAAAAATATTATCAAATTCATTTTAGACTGCAAGTGCTTTTCTCATCTCTTCATCGTCCATTTTTTTACCCAAATACGCCTCGATTACAGCATTGTCATCTTTTACTTGAGCTGGAGTACCCTCTGCAATTTTCTGACCATGGTCAAAAACAGTTACTGAGTTACAAGTATCCATTACGACCTTTAAAATATGCTCTATAATAATAAGAGTAAGGCCATATTTTTCTTTTAGCTGCATAATAATTTTCATTAAATTATCTACGTTGACTGGGGATAAACCTGCAGCTGGTTCGTCTAACATTAGTAATTTTGGTTTCATGGCGATTGCCCTTGCTAAAACTAATAATCTTCTCTGACCTCCAGAAAGTTCACTAGCATTTAGCTCTGCATAGTCTGCTAATCCTACAAAAGAAAGGAGTTCCATCATTTCCTCTTTGATAGCTCTTTCTTGATCCCAGATTTTTTTTCTTCCTATAACTGCATCGAAAAACTTGTAAGGAACTCTAGTATGATACCCTGACATAACATTATCTATAACTGTCATATCTTGATAAAGTCTTAGTAATTGGAACGTTCTTGATAAACCATAACCAGCAATCTCGTGTGGAGGTGTGTAAGTAATATCATGACCATCAAACTCAATATAGCTTCCAGGGTCGCTATCATAAATTCCTGAAACTAAATTAAAAAATGTACTTTTGCCTGAGCCATTGGGTCCAATTATTCCTCTAATTTCATTTTTTGGAATTTCAAAATCAACTTTATTAATAGCTTTTAAACCACCAAATGATTTAGATAATTGTTTAGTTTTTAAAATCATGTTGTTTTTTCTGTTCCAGTTTTCTTTTTAAATCTCTTTTCTAAGAAATATCTGTCAATAAAACCGCCTAAACCCTTAGGCATAAATAAAATAGTTAATACAATTGTTAAACCAAATATTAAAAGCTGATATTTATATAATGGTCTAGTTAAGTCATAAACAATTGTAATGACTATAGCGCCAATAATTCCGCCCCAAATATGACCGAGACCTCCTAGGACAACCATAGCTAAGAAGGTTACCATTTCTATAACTGTGTAATTATTAGGATGTATGTATCCTGGAGGCATGTGAGCATAAACTGCACCTGCCGCACCAGCAAACATAGCGCTAAGAATAAAAGCTAAGATCTTATATTTTTTTACATTAATTCCAGCGGCTGCAGCACAAATTGGATCCTCTCTGATAGACATAAACGCTCTTCCAACTCCAGATCTTAAAATACTGAATGAGAAGTAAACCGCTATAATCATTATTGTCATTGAGATAAAATAATATCTATCTGGGGAGTCGAAGTTGTAACCCATTAAAGAAGGTGTTGGAATATCAGAAATACCAAATGTAGATCTAAAAAAGTTTCCGTTTTCAATAAATAATCTTATCGCCTCACCCCCACCTAATGTCGCTAAAGCTAAATAAGGACCTTCCAATCTAAAAGATGGAATCCCCATTGCTACTCCAAAAAATGCAGTAACTATTATAGCTATGGGTAAAGTTGCCCAAAAACCTAGTCCTAAATATAAAAACAATGTTCCAGCGGTATAAGAACCTACTGCAAATAAACCAACGTGTCCTACTGTAACCTGACCGCAATAACCTTTAACAATGTTTAGTCCTGCGGCAACCACAATGTTCACAAATATTAAAGTAGCTAAATGTGATTGATAAACATCCGTGAAAACTACTGAAGGTACAAAAGCTAAGATGACGAAAGCTATAATAAAAGCAATAAAAGGATAATCTCTGATAATCGATTTAAATTTTTCCATTATCCAACTTCTCTCATTAAATAATCTGAGTCATGTGAAGATGTAAGCATTCTTTTGTTTGTTTTCTTAATTTTGGGTAAATAGCTAACGTTTTTATATCTCCATACAACAGGTTTACTTAAAGCATAACTTCCATAAATGAAAAATCTTTTCTTGCCTTTGATTTCTCTGAATAAAGATACACCATGGTAAGAGTTAGGTGTAGATTGGAAAAAAATTACACTCCCTTTTGACGGAGTAAATTCTTTAACTTTTGCTAGTTCAGAAATACCAGGAAATCTTTTAAAACTTTTTCTATATTTCATATCAGTTTTCTTTTTAAAAATTGATAAAGCTCCGCCGTTTTT
>CACECJ010000002.1 GCA_902557935.1 uncultured Pelagibacteraceae bacterium
TTTGAAACCTCTCGAGATTGATTAATTATGCTTAAATTTCTATGTATCACTCCAATTCCTCCAGAATTTGCCATGGCAATAGCCATTTTGGACTCAGTAACCGTATCCATAGCTGATGATATAAATGGTACTTTTAAAAATATTTTTTTAGTCAGGCTGAGGGAAATATTAGTATCATGTGGAAGGACTTCAGAGAATTGAGGAAGCAATAAAACATCGTCAAAGGTTAAAGATTCTTTAATTGGTACCATAAACTCTTATATACAATTTTTAAAATTTATAAAGTCTTTAAAATTTTACAATGTAAATAAGTTTCTTTGGACTCATTTCGACTAGACTTAGGTTTAAAGAAATTAACAGTTTTAAATGTTGATTTAGCTAAACTTTTCACTTCTAAAAAATCTTCACCCATAAACAATTTCGACACAAAGGTCCCATTTTTTTTCAAAATTTTGGTTGATAGTTTTATTGCTTCAGTGCAAATTTGGTTAGTTCTTATAGAATCAAGAGATTTATTCCCGGTTGTATCCGCAGCCATATCTGAGACGATTACATCCAATTTATCATTAAAGAAATCTAAAATCCTGCCTTTTGTTGATTGATCAAAAATATCACATTTAAAAAAATTAACTTTATTAATTGGCTTCATTTCTTTTATGTCAATTGCTAAAATTTTTCCACTTGTAACCAGTTTGCCTGCTACTTGAGACCATCCTCCTGGATAAGCACCTAAATCCAATAAAAAAACATTTTTTTTTATAAACTTAAATTTTTGATTAAGCTCTAGTAATTTAAAAGAAGCTCTAGACCTGTAACCAAGAACTTTTGATTTTTTAATATAATGATCTTGTTGTTGTTTTACCTTCCAAAAGTTGCTTTTTTTAACTCTTTTGGATTTTCTCATTATAAAACATCTTCATGATCTTCATCAGATATTTTCATAGAATATTTTTTTTGCTGTTTTTTGTAAGATATAATACTTACAGGTAAAGAAGTTAAATAAATCAAACTAAAAATAAAAAGCGTTTCAAAAGTGTAAAATAATAATGCAATAAATATTATACCCGCACTTAATAAAAGAAATATTGTAGTTTTTGAAGATATTGAAATTTTTTTGAAAGAAAGTGTTGGAGCCTTGCTTACTAATAATAAAGCAATTAAAACTGTAAAATAAGGAGTAATTAATTTAACATCAATATTAAAACTAAAATCAGTTAATTCATAAATTAATGGAGTTAAAATTAATATACCTCCTGCAGGTGATGGCACTCCCTCAAAAAAATTATTTTTCCATTCTTGATTTTCATCAATTTTTGTTAAATTAAATCTTGCCAGTCTAAGAACACAACAAACTGAATAAATTAAAGTTATAGCCCATCCTAATTTTCCATAATTAAAAAGTTCCCAGAAATATAAAGTGAAAACTGGTGCTATACCGAAACTAACAAAATCTGTAAGTGAGTCTAATTCTTTACCGAATTCAGATGTCCCTTTTACCATTCTTGCAATTCTTCCATCTAAAGCATCTAAAATTGCTGCAAACAAAATTAATGTAACAGCTAATCCAAAATTACCATCGATTGAAAATTTAATTGAGCTTATACCTAAGCACAATCCTCCCAAGGTAAGAATGTTAGGTAACAAATATCTTGTTTTTTTTGATGATACTAATTTAAATTTTTTATTTTGTTCCATTATGTTGATGCAATCAAACTTTCTCCGGCTACAACATTTTGCCCAAGTTTAGCTAATACTTTTTTATTTTTAAAATAGATATCAACTCTACTTCCAAAACGGATCATTCCTATTCTTTCACCTTGTTTTAATTCCTGTCCTTGCTCTACTTCGCATACAATCCGCCTAGCAATAAGCCCTGCTATTTGAACAATTATAATTTCTTCGCCGTCACTTATAGATTTAATTTTATAATAATTTCTTTCATTCTCTTCACTAGCTTTATCTAATGATGCATTTAAAAATTTTCCGGGTTTATAAAAAATTTCTTCGACTTTAGAACTCGTAGGAGTTCTATTAACGTGGCAATTAAATACATTCATAAAAATACTAACTTTGGTAAAAGTCGTATTTTCAAGTCTTAGTTCCTCTGGGCCAGACCTTTCTGAAACATCAGTGACTAAACCATCTGCTGGACTAACTAAATAAGAGTCGTCATTTATAGAAAATCGTTCTGGATCACGAAAAAAATAATATATCCATATCGAAATTAGTGCTAAGAGTAATCCAAAAATCTTTGAAAAGAATAGCACTACAAAAGTTGTTAGAATTGAAATAGCTAGAAATTTGTAGCCCTCTTTATGAATTTTTGGAAATATCGTATTAAACATAATTTTAAGTTTGCTAAATTTTTCTTAATATGTATAAAAATTACAGTTTATCAATCAATATTTTATGGCAAAAATAAAAGTTAAAAATCCAGTAGTTGAGTTAGATGGCGACGAAATGACCAGAATCATATGGTCTTTTATTAAAGATAAGCTAATTAAACCTTATCTTGAGGTAGATTTAAAATATTACGATTTAGGAATGGAGAGCAGAGATAAAACTGATGATCAAATTACTGTCGATGCTGCTAACGCGATTAAACAACATGGTGTTGGCGTCAAATGTGCCACCATTACACCGGATGAGGCACGTGTTGAAGAATTTAAATTAAAAAAAATGTGGAGGTCGCCTAATGGAACTATTAGAAATATTTTAGGTGGAACAGTTTTTAGAGAACCAATTATCTGTAAAAATGTTCCGAAACTAGTTCCAGGTTGGAGTCAACCTATCGTAATTGGGAGACATGCTTTTGGAGATCAATATAGAGCTACAGACTTTTTGATCCCTGGAGAAGGTAACCTTGAAGTTAAATGGACTTCCAAGAATGGTAAGGAAAAAAAAGAATTTAAAGTTTTTGATTTTCCCGGTTCGGGCATTGCTCTTACAATGTATAATCTTGATGAGTCAATAAAAAATTTTGCAAGAGCATGTATGAATTATGGACTTGTAAGAAAATGGCCAGTATATCTATCAACTAAAAATACAATCCTTAAAGCATATGATGGTAGATTTAAGGATCTTTTCCAAGAAGTTTTTGATGAAGAGTTTTCTGATAAATTTAAAAAAGCTAACATTAGCTATGAACACAGATTAATTGATGACATGGTTGCTTGTGCTATGAAATGGAATGGTGGTTATGTTTGGGCTTGTAAAAACTATGATGGTGATGTGCAATCCGATACTGTCGCCCAAGGATTCGGGTCTTTAGGACTAATGACTAGCGTATTGATGACACCTGATGGCAAGACAGTAGAGTCCGAAGCAGCACATGGGACTGTGACCAGACATTATAGAATGCACCAGCAAGGAAAAGAAACTTCCACAAACCCAATAGCATCTATATTTGCATGGACAAGAGGTTTGGCTCATAGAGGAAAGCTTGATGGGAATAGTGAATTAATTAAATTTTCAAATAATGTTGAAGAAGTATGTATTAAAACAGTTGAAAGTGGCTCAATGACTAAAGATTTGGCAATTTTAATAGATAAATCAAGTAAATATTTAACTACAAACCAATTTTTAGAAGCTATTGATGGAAATTTGAAAAGGAAGCTTAAATAATTTTTTTTGATATTTCTTTAAAAGCTTCCTCTATTTTACTTTTATCTACGCCACCTGCTTGAGCAAAATCTTTTCTACCTCCGCCCCCCTTGCCGCCTAAAATAGTAGAAGCAGCTTTTGCCAGAACTACTGCGTCATACTTTGAGGTCAAATCTTGAGAAATTCCTACGGCTAAGCCAACCTTATCTTCAAGAATAGAAATACTAATTACAATACCTGATTTAATATCTTTTTTACCTTGATCGATTACACCTCTAAGTTCTTTTGGAGGAAAATCTTTTAAAATCTGCTCTCGAATTAGTATATTTCCGACTTTTTTATCCTTAATTATATTTTTACTTTTATCGTTCTTAATGCTTTCAATTCTTACTTTGTTTAATTGTTTGTTTAAATTTTTTAAATTTTCAGTTAAATCTAAATTTTCTTTAAAATTAGGATTAATTTTTAATTTTTGAAGTTCTTTTTTAATTACCTCTATTTCATTTTTTACATTAGTTTCTTTTTTGGACTTATCTTTTTTTTGCATTTTTTCATATTCTTCTAATTGCTTATCTCTTAATGCTTCAACTCTCCTAACCCCTGATGAAATTGAAGATTGACTTATAACTTTAAACTTTCCAACTTCTTTAGTATTTTTTACATGAGTACCACCACATAATTCTGTTGAAAAAAAACCATTTTTTTCTTTTCCCATAAAAACCACTCTTACTTCTTCGCCATACTTTTCACCAAATAACGCAAGAGCACCCATTTTTACCGCTTCTTTTGGGGTCATTATTCTTGTTTGTACTTCAGAGGATCCTGCTACTATTTCATTAACTATATTATTTATTTTGATTATTTCCTCTTTTTCAATAGGTTTATTATGACTAAAATCAAATCTTAATCTTTCAGGGGAGACTAAAGACCCTTTTTGTGTCACATGCTTTCCTAAAGTTCTTCTTAATGACTCATGCAACAAATGAGTAGCCGAGTGATTAGCTTTAGAATTATTTCTTTTTAAAATATCTATTTCTAAATTAACATGATTTCCAATTGCTATTGATCCTTTTTCAATTGTTCCATAATGGACAAACAAATCTCCCATTTTTTTTTGTGTATCATTAACTTTTATTTTACAATCTGAATTAAAAATATAACCCTGATCACCGACTTGACCGCCAGACTCACCGTAAAAAGGTGTTTGATTTGTAATGACCTCGATTTCTTCTCCAGAATTTGCTATGTCTACAAATTTGCCATTTTTTGAAATTTTAATTATTATGCCTTCAGCTTTATCAAATTCGTATCCTAAGAATTCGGTTGGATTAATTTCCTCCCTAACTTTAAACCACCTTTCCTCAACAGACTTATCTCCTGATCCTTTCCAATTAGCTCTTGCCAAAGCTTTACCTTTTTCCATCTCTTTCTCGAAACCAATATTATCTACTTGAATATCTTTATCTCTTAAAATGTCAGCAGTTAGGTCTATAGGAAAGCCATAAGTGTCATATAATTTAAAAGCTACTGAACCGGGGAGAGTCTTGTTTTGAACTTTACTTAAATTTTCATCGAGTATTTTCATTCCACGTTCAAGTAGAGAAGAAAATTTTTCCTCTTCATTTTTTAGAGTTTCAACTATCAATTCTTTTCCATTGATCAATTCAGGGTAACTACTCTTCATTTCATTTAACAAAATTTCAAAAAGTTTAAAAAAAACAGGGTCTTTACTGCCTAAAGAATGAGCGTGTCGCATCCCCCTTCTCATAATTCTTCTTAAAACATATCCTCGGCCTTCGTTTGAAGGTAGTATTCCTTCGGCAATTAAAAAACTACTAGCTCTTAGATGATCAGCAATTACTCTATGACTAGCTATTGATTTATTATCAATTTGGTTTTTAATGATATCTGATGAAGCGGCCATAATTTTTTGAAAGTGATCGATTTTATAATTATCATGAGTGCCTTGTAGAACTGCAGTCATTCGTTCTAGACCCATACCTGTATCAACAGAAGGTTTTGGTAAATCGATTCTTTTTTCTTTCGATATTTGTTCATATTGCATAAATACAAGATTCCAAATTTCAATAAATCTATCACCGTCTTCATCTGGACTTCCAGGAGGTCCGCCCTTTAATTTATCTCCATGATCATAAAAAATTTCAGAGCAAGGACCGCAAGGGCCTGTGTCACCCATTGACCAAAAATTATCAGATGTTGATATTTTAATTATCTTATTCTCACTTAATCCAGCTATTTTTTTCCAAAGGTTAAATGCATCATCATCCTCATGAAACACTGTTACTGATAATTTTTCTTTGGGTAGTCCAAAATCTTTGGTCAATAAATTCCAAGCATGATGAATAGCTTGTTCTTTAAAATAATCACCGAATGAAAAATTTCCGAGCATTTCAAAAAATGTGTGATGTCTAGGTGTATAACCAACATTTTCTAAATCATTGTGTTTGCCGCCTGCTCTCACACATTTTTGTGACGTAGTAGCTGTTTTATATGGTCGTTTTTCCAACCCTGTAAAAACATTTTTAAACTGAACCATTCCAGAATTGGTAAACATCAGTGTGGGATCATTATTTGGCACCAAATTGCTTGAATCAACAATTTGATGATTGTTTTTTTTAAAATAGTTTAAGAATTTTTTTCTTACATCTGTAAGCAAAATTTTGCTCATACTTAATTAAATACAGATATTTTTCGGCTTGTCTATAAAGAGATTAGTTAGTCTGCTTTTTATCGTTATCTACAACAACACATATTTCAGATTTTGTTAGAAATCTTTGTCCTGTGCCATTATCTAATGAGAACATTCCCCCAATTCCTTTAACTGCATCAATTGTAAGATCTGTATGTTTCCATTTTTCGTATTGATCTTCATTCATATAAAAAGGGGTTCCATCTACTTCTCCCAATTTTACATCGCTGTTACCAACTTGATACTCTTTAGCTGGAAAACACATGGGTGCGCTACCATCACAGCATCCACCAGATTGATGAAATAGAAGATCATCACCGTGAACCTCTTTAATTTCATTGAGTAATTTTTTTGCGGATAATGTGAATGAAACTTTCATTTGTATATTTCGGCCCATGATTTAGAATCATGGGCCATTATATATTATTGGTTAAAAGAAGCCTAATTTTTTCTCACTGTATGACACGTGTAAGTTCTTCACTTGTCTATAATGATTTAACATCATTTTGTGAGTTTCTCTTCCGATACCAGATTGTTTGTATCCACCAAACGCTGCGTGAGCTGGGTATGCATGATAACAGTTTGTCCAAACTCTTCCTGCTTCAATACCTCTACCCATTCTGTAAGCAATGTTTCCATCTCTAGTCCAAACACCTGCTCCTAATCCATAAAGTGTATCATTAGCTATTTCTAATGCTTCTTTCTCATCTTTGAACGTTGTAACTGATACAACCGGTCCAAAAATCTCCTCTTGGAATATTCGCATATTGTTTTTACCTTCGAAAATAGTAGGTTGGATATAGTTTCCTTTTTCAAGACCACTATTAATTTTTGCAGCACTACCACCACATAGAACTTTGGCACCTTCTTTTTTACCCAAGTCTAAATAAGACTTAATTTTTTCCATTTGTTCTAATGAAGCTTGAGCTCCAATCATAGTTTCCATTTTTAAAGGATTGTCCTGTTTCACAGCTTTAGTTCTTGCAATCGCTTTTTCCATGAATTTATCATAGATAGACTTTTGAATTAAAGCTCGACTTGGACAAGTACAAACTTCTCCTTGGTTAAGTGTAAACATTGCAAAACCTTCTAGACACTTATCAAAGAAGTCGTCATCTTTAGCCATAACATCTTCAAAGAAAATATTTGGCGATTTTCCACCTAATTCCAATGTGATTGGTATTAAGTTTTGAGATGCGTACTGCATTATCAAACGTCCAGTAGTAGTTTCACCTGTAAAAGCTATCTTCTTAATTCTTTTTGAAGAAGCTAATGGTTTACCTGCTTCAAGACCATATCCGCTAACAACATTAACAACACCTGCTGGTAACAGATCCCCAATTAGTTCCATTAAAAGCATAATTGATGCTGGTGTTTGCTCAGCTGGTTTTAATACTACACAATTTCCTGCAGCTAATGCTGGAGCTAGTTTCCATGTAGCCATTAATAACGGGAAGTTCCAAGGAATAATCTGACCAACCACACCTAATGGTTCTGGTATATGGTAAGAATATTCACTGTTGCTGATTTCAGCGACTGAACCTTCCTCTGCTCTTATTACTCCTGCAAAATATCTCCAATGATCAATTACTAAAGGTAAATCCGCAGCCATACATTCTCTTATTGGCTTACCATTGTCTAAACATTCTGCTGTTGCTAAAACGTTTAAATTTTTCTCTATAACATCAGCAATCTTTAAGAGTATATTTGACCTCTCAGTGATTGATGTTTTTCCCCATGCAGGAAATGCTGCGTGAGCGGCGTCTAGAGCAAAATCAACGTCTTTTTCGTTCGATCGTGGCACCTTACAGATAACTTCATTAGTGATAGGAGTAGTATTATCAAAATACTTTCCAGATTTAGGTTCTACAAATTTTCCATTAATGTAGTTTCCATATTTTGCTTTAAATGGAAATTTAACCTTCAAATGAGAGGTATCTAAAGATGAAGACACTTTCGAGCTTGTTGCTTGTTGTGTACTCATTTTTCCCCCTTTTGTGTTTTTTTTATTAAAACCAATATGAGCAAGATTGTACACTTGTTTTTTTGGCCTGATTTTTTTAAACACCAAATGTAGATTCAATCAATTTTAGGTTGCAGTTTCATGAGAAACAGGAGGTTTGGTTTAAACCTCCCGTTGAAATGATGGCAGAAGAATTATTCTTCTTCTTTTTTATCGCTAATTTTTTCTTTTGTTGAAGGATTGCCTTCTAGCTCTTTACTGATTGCTGAAGCTTCGTCTCTTATAACTTTTTCTATTTCTGCGGCTACAGCGGGATTTTTTTGAAGGTAAATTTTTGCATTTTCTCTACCTTGACCTATTTTTTCTCCTTTATAGGCATACCAAGCGCCCGACTTTTCTACTACGCCTGCTTTTGTTCCTAAATCAATTAATTCGCCTAATTTACTAATTCCTTTACCGTACATTAAGTCGAACTCAACTACTTTAAATGGTGGGGCAACCTTGTTCTTTATTACTTTTACTCTAGTTGAATTACCTATTATTTGATCTTTTTCTTTAATCGCTCCTATTCTTCTAATATCCATTCTAACTGATGAGTAGAATTTAAGTGCGTTTCCGCCTGATGTTGTTTCAGGATTACCAAACATTACACCTATTTTCATTCTTATTTGATTTATAAAAATAACCATTGTATTTGATTTAGATACTGAACCGGTAATCTTTCTCAAAGCCTGACTCATTAATCTTGATTGTAAACCAACGTGATGATCTCCCATTTCTCCCTCTAGCTCTGCTTTAGGGGTTAATGCTGCTACGGAGTCTACTACTAAAACAGATACAGATCCTGATTTTATCAATGTGTCAGTTATCTCTAATGCTTGTTCACCAGTATCAGGTTGAGAAATTAACAATTCCTCAGTTTTAACTCCTAATTTTTTAGCATAGACTGGGTCCATTGCATGCTCTGCATCAACGAAAGCGCAAATACCCCCAGCTTTTTGTGCTTCAGCTACTACTTGGAGTGCTAAAGTTGTCTTTCCTGAAGATTCTGGACCATAAATTTCAATAATTCTGCCCTTAGGTAAACCTCCAATTCCTAGCGCTAAATCTAAACTTAGCGAACCAGTCGATATAGCCTCGACATCCAAAGCTTTTTGTTGTCCAAGTCTCATTACTGAGCCTTTTCCAAAATTTTGATCAATTTGGCTGATTGCTGCTTCTAAAGACTTGTTTTTTTCCTTTATTTCTTGTTGTTTTTTGTTATCTGTCTTCACTACTTTTAAGTTATTTTTTGTCATATTTTATCCTTTTTATTACACGAATCATTACAATAAATGTACACATTTTGTTCTTTTTATCAAGAAATTTAAGTTTAAGACATAAATAAAGTTTATTTAACTGATTTTGGTGAAAGAGTCCCTAACTGCATAGACAGCTCAAATTGTGAGATAATAAAGTCTCTCTCAGCTTTGGCAAAGGAAATTCGAGCATCTAGCAATAAACTCCTAGATTGAATTACCTCCAATGTTGAACGAGCATTTCCAGAGTCATATTCTAGAGTGATCCCCTCGTTAGCTATTTCTGCTGCTTTTAACTGAGCTTTTGTAGCCTCCATCACACTTTTGGAGGATTGATATATAGACCAAGAATTAGAAGTTTCGGAGGTGATTTTATTCTTGATATCTCTTAATAATAATTGTGATCGTTGTTTATCAAAGGAAGACTTTTTGATTGAAGAAATGTTTTCACCTCCTTTTATAATTGGCCAAGTTATAGTTGCTTTTATGGTTTCATCATTTTTTTCATCAATTGTAGAACTTACATCTTGACTTTCAGTTTTGGAAACTTTGATGGATGCCGTAGGTGACAATCTCGCTCTTTCAATTTTTAAATCTTTGACAGCTATTTCATATTCTAGTTTAGCTATTAAAAGACTTAGGTTCTTTAAATTTGATAACTCTAAAGATGAGTTTAAGGAAGTGGGGAGTTTTAAAATAACTTTTTCATTCAAATTTTTATAATCAGGCGTTTTTTCGCCTGTGACTCTTTCAAAGATAATCTTTGACGAAAGTAGTTCAGTTTCAGCTTTGATCAATTTAGCTTTTGCTCCAGCAAGAGAAGATTCAGACTGAGCGAGATCGGTCAAAGTAATTTCTCCTTTTTGCAATCTAGCATTATCTGTTTCAACCTGTCGTTCAAATAAGCTTACATTTAAAAAATTAAATTCCTGATTTTTTGACTTAAAAATAAAATCATAATAAGCATTTGCTGTATTTAAAATAGTTTGCTGCTCAACTTGTTTGAGTTTTAAACTGGCTTTCTGGATTTCCAATTCTGATTTTTTAAAAGTATTTACTCCTTTAAATCCAGAAAAAATTTTTTGTTCAAGAGAAATTGACTTACTCTCAGTATCTAAATTTGAGTCTGGTAAATTTGAGCCAGTTTGATCAGATCTGTTCGTAGAGGTAGAGCTAGTTTGATCACCTGTAATTGTTATATTGGGTAAAAATTCACTTTTTGAAATATTTTCAGATTGTTTAGATGATTCAAAATTTTTTCTTTCTGCGTTTAATTGAAGATTATTTTTAATTGCATTTTTAATAAAATATTCTAAATTTTCTCCCGCTTGCAATTGAAAAAATAAAGAAAAGTGTATTAACAAAAAAAATATTTTTTTCATTTAATTAAATTTAATTGACTTTAATCTATGTTTTTCATCTATTTTGATTACCATGTCAGCTTTTTTGTCAAAAGATTTTAACATATGTTTTGTTAATCTTTCATAATGCATTATAAAATTTTTAACTTGAAGTGCATTCATTATTTTTTTTCCTTTTGAAGTGATTTTTAATTTTCTCTCCTGTAAAAGTCGCCATTTGTATACATGTTTAAAACTTGGTACTTTTAAAAATATCATTTTATCAATTAGTTTAAATATTCTTTTATATGCATTTTTCAATTCATTATTCACCTTATTTCTCCAAATTTTTTTTTTGTCTTCATATTTTTCTAAAGTATTTATAGATACTATCAATTCTTTTTTTCTTTGGGGCGTTACACCAACGCACCATCCCTCAAATATAACAATATCTGGTTTTATTTTTACCTTTTGCCATTTATTTTTTGATAATCTGTCGTCTGAAGATTTATCGAATCTTGGGATCAAAACTTTCTTAAATTTTTTTTTTTTTAGAAGTTTTAAACATTTATATAACAATTTTGCATCATGTGTTCCAGGCACTCCTCTAGTTAAAAACAATGGGCTCACTTTCTTAGACATGATTTTTCTATCTTTTAAAGTTTTATAGAAATCATCAATAGAAAAAATTACTGTATTTAAATTAAAATTTTCTTTTAAAATTATTTTTAAAATGCTTGAAATAGTCGATTTTCCAGAGCCTTGTCCTCCCGTGAGGCCAATTATTTTTGTTTTTTTGTCCTTGGAAAAATCTGTAAAAATTTTTTTACTTACCGGGAAATAATAATTTTCAAATTGACCGATTTTGTCTCTAAATGGCTCTGATAAAGCTTCTTGGGATTTTAAAAAATTAAGATATTTTTTTTTTACTCTTTGATAGCTCACAATCTTATCAGACATTGGTTATTTTTTATCTAGAGGATGATTTTTTCCATCATTAATTGATATTTCTTCAATCTTAAATATATCTATTTCATCAACACAACCAATATTAAAACCTGTCATTGATGGGTTAGACCTAGGATGGTGGTGGGTGTAAATTCCACAAATAGAACAAAAATAATGTTTCGCTACGTTTGTATGAAATTGGTAAATTTTTAAATTGCTCTCCCCTTTTAATATTTTAAAATCCTCATTTTTTACCATAGACATTATTGCGCCTTTTCTTTTACATATAGAACAGTTGCATCTTAAAACTTTGCCTAAATCGTTAATCTGTATTTCAGCTTCAAACTGTCCACAATGGCACCTGAGTTTTTTCATAATCACTTATATTTTCTTCTTAAGACTATCTATGTTTGAAGGTATCCACAATAGTCCAAAATATACAAAAAATGTTCACCTTTTGATTCCTCTTTGACTCCAATTAAGACTCTTTTTGCAACTTTTTAGTGTGCTATATCCTTTATGCTATTAAGATTTTCTTTACTGTTAAGTAACGCTTCCTTTTTTTCTCTTAGAGACACAAAAAATATAGTTATACAAAAAATTATTAAAGCTAATTGGGAAAAAATTGATATAAATCCTAAATAATCATTTAAGAAAAAAAATAACACTATTAGTACACTAGATCTTAGTAATACCTGATATTTAAAAACAGCAATTATAGCAAAAGAATGTAGTATCAAACTTAATAAAGACATTTGTGATGGTCCGAAATACCTACTACCTCTTATAGATTCTATTTCATTATAATTTTTTAAGATTTTTTTTATTGTACCAGAATAGCTGCTCCATAAGGATGCTGATGACGAAATTGAATTTACATCCTTCTTTGGTAGACAACTGTAATTACCAAAATTAATATTTTTTCCAGTAAATAAATATGTAATTACTTTGTGTAAAAAATACAAAAATTTAAAAAATATATTCTCTGATCTTTTAACTCTTTTTGCTACTACAGATTTATCTGGATCATCTTTGATCTTATTCATCAAACTTTTTATTTCAACCGGCCTATCTTCTCCATCTCCATCCATCAAAATTAAATAGTCAAATACTTCATTTTCATTTAAATATCTTATACCAAATGCATTACATCTTGCATGACCCTTGTTTTTGAACATATTTAGAATTTTAAAAGAATTAAATTTTACTGGCTTTATTAATTTTGGTTGAGGTATTTCTGATGCATCATTAATTACATAACAATCAAATAAGAAGTCTTTTAAGTCTTTTATATTATCGTTAATATCAATTATTAATTTTTTTAAGGATTCCCAGTCATTAAAAATAGGTATTAAAATTATAACTCTTTTCACTTAACTCCAATCATGCAATATCCAACAGGCTTGATAGTTCCATAAACTCCAGGACATACACTTCTCAATATTTTTGGATTACCGGTGTAAATAATACCCTCATTATTTTTCATTTCTTTAGATATTTCATTAAGTTCAATCATCCACTGTGGGCGAGATCTTAAATGATAAGACAAATTTCCAGCAAACCACTCATCTCCAATAACTATACTAATCTCATTTTTAAAATTATTGTCCCACTTATTTTGAACCAATCTTGCAATTTCCTTGCCAGGATAGTCTGTTCTTTTAAATTCATTAGTCAAAGAGTCAATTAAGTAAATAATTGGAGATAAAAAAAATATAAATATAAATATAATATAAAATTTTTTCAGATTTTTAAAATTTAAAAACTTTTTAAAAAATTCAATGAATGTAATACCAGCTAAAAGGTAAAAAGGAGTCATCCACATAGTCCTTATTTTTACACCCATTATTATAGAAGTCAAAATTATGAAAATAATTGGAACAAAGAATGTAAAAAATAAAAATATTCTCTTTTGATTTATCTTAATCTTTTTAAGGTTTATTTTTTTGGTTAAAAAAAAAGTCATCAAAAAAAATGGGATTAAAATAGCCAATTGTTTTAAAATAAAAATTAATGGCAAATATATATGATCCGTAATTTTGCCGATACCACTTGCTCTTTGCATTCCATAAGTAAATGTAATAAAATTGTTTTCAATCAGCCATATTATGTGCGGAAAAATAATTATTAAAGACACAACTCCAGTAATCAAAAAATTGAAAGATTTTATTTTTTTTTGAATTAAAAAATATATAAATAATAATTTAATACCTATTATCAAATATAAGAAAATATATTTTGAGAGAATTCCTAAACCTAAGAAAACACCTAACAATATATAATCTATGGCTTTATCACTTTTAAGGCACCGCCAAGAAAAATAAACGCTTAAAGCCCAAAAAGGAAGTTGCGAAATATTTACATTAAATTCTGGACTGGTGTAATTAAAAAAAAATATTCCCTCTAACAGTAATAAAGATAAAAATGCAAAATTTATATTATCAAAAAGCTCAAAAGCCAATTTATAGACTATAATAAAAGCAGTAATTACAAAAATTTGACTCAATAAATAAAAAGCCCAATCTTGATTTCCAAATATTTTATAGAAAACTTCAACTGCAAATGCACTAAAAGGTGGATGCTTGTTAAAACCCCAATCTAAATTACTTCCCCATGCTAATGCCTCAATAGTATCTAGAGGTAGGTTCATATTTGAGATTGATGGAATTAGTGTCCAAATAAATAAATGGATTAAAATAAATAAATAAAAAAAATTTTTTACGCTTTTTTTTGCAATCATATATTAAGAATTATTACAATTTATAAGCTATTGACACGACTAAAATCAAACATATACTCGCCAAATTCGAAAAATGGTAAAAAAAGCAACTATTAAAAAAAAATACACTCCAAATTCAAAAGAGAAATATATGTGCGCGAAGCATAAAAAATTCTTTACAGATGAATTGCTTAAGTGGAAAAATGATATAATAAAAGCTAATAATTTAGGCAATATTTTGAACTCATCTGATGATAATGTGTCCTCAGCTGACATTGTAGATCAGGCCTCTTCTTACACTGATAAGTCTGTAGAAATGAAAGCTTTAAATAGGAGCAGAAAATTAATTTCTAAAATTAATTCAGCATTACAAAGGATAAAGGACGGAACATACGGTTATTGCGAAGAAACCGGTGAGCCTATTGGGTTAAAAAGATTAATGGCTAGACCTGTAGCAACATTATCAATTGAGGCTCAGGAAAGGCATGAAAGAGATGAAAAGATTTTTATAGATGATTAAACTTTTGGAATTTCCTCGCCTTTTTTTAACAAATCATAACCTTTAATTACAGCTTCTCTTTCAGATATCTGATTATACCACCTAGATAAATTAGAAAATCTTTTTAGACCTATATCATGCCACTCATGTCTTGCGATCCATGGGAAAGTTGCTATGTCTGCGATTGTATAATTTTTTCCAGCGAGAAATTCAGAAACTGCTAATCTTTCATCAAGTTCATTATAAATTTTCTCTGAAATCTTAAAATATCTTTTTTCTCCAAAATCACTTTTGCCTGGATTATAATGATGAAATTGATGGTGTTGTCCCAACATGGGTCCAACATAAGCCATTTGACCCATTAACCATTGAATTATATTTGTGCGTTCTTTTTTATCATAAAACTTTCCACTTTTTTCACCTAGATAAATTAATATTGCACCTGACTCAAATAGACTTTGCTTATTTTCATGATCAATTATCACCGGAATTTTCCTGAATGGACTTAGTTTGGCAAATTCTGGTTTAAATTGTTCGTCCTTATTTATGTTTACTTTTGTAACCTTATATTTAAAATTAATCTCCTCAAGCATAATAGAGATTTTCTTACCGTTTGGAGTATTGGCGGTAAGTAATTCGATCATTTTTTTCCAAGTCTATCTTGTATTGTTTTAGAGGAAGTGGTGAATTCAAACCTATATTTTTCGTTTGGTCTTGCCCTTTTGAAGCACTCAACAGAAGCAAGCGCAACTTCATGAAAGCCGGAAAGAATTAATTTTAATTTTCCAGGGTAAGAACAGATATCGCCAGCTGCAAATATTCCTTTTTTGCTAGTTTCAAAATTTTTTGGATTCACCTCAATAGTTTTTTTGTCCATATTCAAACCCCATTCAGCTATTGGGCCTAATTTCATTATTAAACCAAAAAATCCAAGTATTATATCCGTAGGAATTTTTTCTTTTTTCCCATCATCAAATTTAATAGTGATAAATTTTAAATGTTTCTCATCGTCTAAAGCCTCTATTTGACAAGGAGTTTTTATTGAAACTTTCCCTTCATTTTCTAATTTTTTAATTTCTGAGAGAGTATGCTGTGCTCCTCTGAATTCGTTTCGTCTATGTATTAGTGTTATTTTTGAGAATTTCGAAAGCTCTAGAGCCCAGTCTAAAGCTGAGTCTCCTCCACCAAAAATTGAGATCTTTTTATCTTTAAATTGATCTTTTTTTCTCACTGAGTAAAATACTGATTTTCCCTCGAGTTTCTCTGCTTCTTTTAGAGAAATCTTTCTTGGTTCAAATGAACCTATTCCACCAGCAATTAAAACGTTAGGCGCAATAAATTCTTTTTTGTTATTTGTTTTTACCACCCAATTTTCTTTTTCTTGGTGAACTTCTTCAACTCTCTCATTTAAAAATATTTCGGTTTTAAATGGTTTTATTTGTTCAAGCAGTCTTGTGGTCAATTGTTCACCAGTGCATTCCGGCACTGCAGGAATGTCATATATAGGTTTATCTGGGTAAAGTTCAATGCATTGTCCGCCGGCTTTATCTAGATTATCAATAACGACAGCGTTGAGACCTTTGATGCCCAATTGATGTACTGCGAATAAGCCAACAGGTCCAGCGCCAATAATTATAACATCAGTTTTTTTCATCAAGTTTGTTTTTCTGGTGTTGAAACTTCTAAACCCTCTAAATCATCAGTAACAATAATTTGACAACTTAATCTACTATTTTTTTTTGGTTCAAAAGCCATATCAATCATATCAACCTCTGCATCCTCTGCTTTTGGAATTTTATTAAACCAATTTTCATTTATATAAACATGGCATGTCGCACAAGCCATTGATCCCCCACAATCAGCATCTATGCCTGGTATCTCATTTTGAATTGCGCCCTCCATGACCGATAGACCTGATTCAACTTCTATTATTTTAGAATTACCTTGACAATCTTTGTAAGTAATTTTTGGCATAATTTAATAGTATGCTAAATAAATCGAAATTATTACTACCCAGAAGAAAGCATAATAAAGTATATACCCTTTAACAGTGAAGGGCATTTTTTTTAATCTTCTTTTTCCTTTTCCTTTGTAAGGCTTAGATATTTCCATAGTTTATTAATATCAAAAAAAAAGGGCAAGTATGTGAGACATACCCGCCCTTTCTAATTAGTTTATCTATTATCTAGATGATAATCTTGTGTTTTGCATTGCTGCTGCCCAAATAACTAGACCAAAAGCGATCTTGTTAACAAAGTCAGCTAAATTGTAAATTACGTTTAAAGCATTTGCATCAACACCACCAGTTAGGTAACCGAAAATATATCCTAAAGGATATATTGCCCAACCAATAGTTACGATTATTCTCATTGCGCTGAACGCTGTAGACATAGCTTTGTTACCAGCTTTTGCCGCCATCGTTCCTGCTTCACCTGAGAATATTTCAAACAAGATGTAAATCCATCCAGCCATTCCAATTACGAAACCTACAAATGGTTGAATATAACCAGCTTCACCTAAGTATCCACCAATTAACATTACTAATGAACCAATTAATAGTTTCCAGAATATAGAAGTTGGCACCTTTCTAACAGCTGCCAAGATTAGATAGAATTCTATCATTTGAAGTGGCACTGTGATTAACCAATCGATATATCTGTATACCGTTGGAGAGTCACCTGTACTCACCCAAACTTCTCTCATATACATGTAGTGAACAAATGCAACACCAGTTACAAGTCCAGCTACTGTTAAAGATGTTCTCCATGATGCAGCAACAGTTCCTCTTTCTGCAAAGAAAAACACAGTTGTTGCGATCATTCCCATTGAAACAAGCCAGAATGAAATTCCTACGAAATCATTTGTTTGTAACAATGCAGTCGCTGCGTTAGCTGAGCTTGTGATACCTAAAAAGGCAACAGCTGCTAAAGCAAATAGACCTAATTTTCTCATGAAAACCTCCCTCGTTTGTTTAGTTTTCGTTTAGTTTATATATAAACTACTCGGACAAATGGAAATTGTACCCACTACCGAATAACTTGTCGGGAACCATAGTAAAAAAAAAAGTTACAGTGAAGTCTTTTTTTCATCAAAAAAGCCCATTTTTAAAGGTTTTTTTATTTTTTTTTGGGGATATTTGTGAAATACTCTCAAAAATTAGGTAATTTTAAGGAGTGTCAGTTGAGTCGAAAATATAGGGATATATACGAACAATCTATTCAAAATAGAGAAAATTTCTGGAAAGAAGTTTCAGATGATATCTTTTGGTACAAAAAACCATCAAAAATACTCAATTCAGATAATCCCCCTTTCTACAAGTGGTTTGAGGATGGAATTACTAACACTTGCTATAATGCTTTAGACCTTCACGTCGATAATGGAAAAGGTGATAAACTTGCTATAATTTACGATAGTCCTATTACTGGAACAAAAAAAAATATTACCTACAATGAATTAAAAGAAAAAGTCTCTTTGTTTGCTGGTGCCTTGAAAAAACAAGGAATTAATAAAGGTGATAGAATAATAATCTATATGCCTATGATACCTGAAGCAGTTATAGCAATGTTGGCATGTGGAAGAGTCGGTGCAATTCACTCTGTAGTATTTGGAGGTTTTGCTGCAAATGAGCTTGCAAGTAGAATTGATGACTCTAAAGCTAAAATTCTAGTCACTGCCTCATGTGGTTATGAGCCTGGTCGCACAGTTCATTACAAGCCATTAGTTAACAAAGCTTTAGAGCTAGCTAATCATAAAATTGATAGATGTATTATATTCCAAAGAGAAAAAGATAAAGCAGAGTTAGATCCAAAAATAGATATAACTTGGGATGAAGCACACAAAGACGCTAAGCCAACTGAGTGTGTAAAAATGAATGCAAATGACTATGCTTATATCCTTTACACCTCTGGAACTACTGGTCTTCCAAAAGGAATAGTACGTGACATAGGTGGGCACATTGTTGCTTTAAAATGGACTATGAAAAATATTTATAATATTGAACCAGACGATGTTTGGTGGTCGGCAAGTGACATTGGATGGATTGTCGGGCATTCTTATATAGTTTATGGCCCGTTATTTTACGGCTGCACAACAGTTTTGTTTGAGGGTAAACCAGTAGGTACACCTGACGCAGGTGTTTTCTGGAGAATTATTTCAGAACATAAGGTTAAATCTCTTTTTACTGCTCCGACTGCAATACGAGCAATAAAAAAAGAGGATCCAAATGGAAAATTCTTTACAAAATATGATTTAAGTAGGTTCGATAAACTTTTTCTTGCTGGTGAAAGAGCTGACCCAGATACAATTAAGTGGTTTGAAAAACTCTCGGGCTCTCCAGTAATTGATCACTGGTGGCAAACCGAAACAAGCTGGGCAATTACATCAAGTTGTACTGGAATAGAAAATTTTCCTGTAAAATACGGGTCTGCTTTCAAGCCAGTACCGGGATATGATCTTAAAGTTTTAAACTCTGATGGAAAAGAAGTGGGTCCAAGTAAAATGGGAGATATTGTAGTGAAACTTCCTCTCCCCCCAGGAACTTTTCCAACTTTGTGGGGAGCTGATAAAAGATATAAAGATAATTATATGACAACTTACCCTGGATATTATCAGACTTATGATGCAGGGCATATTGATGAGGATGGTTACGTTTGGATAATGTCAAGAACAGATGATATAATTAATGTTGCTGGTCACAGACTTTCTACCGGGGCAATAGAGGAAGTTTTAGCTGAACATCCAAATGTTGCTGAGTGTGCTGTAATTGGAATTGCTGATAAGCTTAAAGGTCAAATACCAATAGGCTTACTTGCGCTTAAAGCTGGCGTCACAAAAGACAAAAAAGTAATTATTAGTGAGTGTGTTAAAATGGTAAGAGAAAAAGTTGGTCCTGTTGCTGCATTTAAAATAGCTATCGTTGTTAAAAGATTGCCAAAGACTAGATCTGGAAAAGTGCTTAGAGGCACAGTAAGAAAGATCGCAGATAATGAGCCATATAAAATGCCAGCAACTATAGATGACCCTGTTATTTTAGATGAAATTAAACAAGATCTTAAAGATAATAATATTTTAAAACTCTAGTGGTTGGCCTTTTGACTTAATTAAAATTTTTCCATTCGACATTACTAAAATACCATTGACGATCGTTCCAATTGGAAATCCCTTTACTTTGTAATTATGAAAAGGTGTCCATCCACATTTACTGGCAATCATCTCATTTTTAATTACAACTTCTTTATTCATGTCAACTATTGTCAAATCTGCATCAAAACCCTCTTTTATGTATCCTTTATTTTTAATTCCAAAAATTTTACATGGATTTTCGCACATTAAATCTATTAGTTGATTAAGAGTTAGCTTTCTATTGTTTACATGGTCAATCATTACCGGAAAAATTGTTTGGACGCCTGGCATACCTGAAGGAGTTTTTGGATACACTTTATCCTTATTTGCTTTTAAATGGGGTGCATGATCTGACCCGAGAACATCAACAACATTATTCTTAATTGCTACCCACAAACGGTCGTAATGATCTTTGGATCTCAATGGTGGGTTCATTTGAGCATAAGTCCCTAATTTATTGTAACAATCTGGAGCATATAAAGTTAAATGTTGAGGAGTGGTTTCAAAGGTAACATTTTTTTTATGCATAGCTAAAAAATCTACCTCTTCTTTAGTAGTAACATGTAGTATATGGATCTTTTTATTATATCTTTCAGCAATTTTTACAACTCTACGAGTAGAAGACATTGCGCATTCAACATTTCTCCATTCGGGATGAGAATGAACATCCCCTTCTTTAATAAATTTTTTTCTTAATTTAATGATATCTTCATCTTCAGAGTGAATTGATACTATTCTATCACTACTTGATATTACTTTTTCAATATCAGCCTCTTTATCGACTAATAGATTTCCAGTAGAGGAACCGGCAAAAAGTTTTACACCACAACAGCCCTTAACATTTTTTAATTGAGCAAGCTGATCGGTATTATCAGGAGTAGCTCCAAAATAAAATGCATAATTACTGTGCATTCTATTTTTTGCTGCTTGAAGTTTTTTTTCAAATTCAATTAAATTAGCTGTAGGCGGATTGGTGTTAGGCATTTCAAATAAAGAGGTTACTCCGCCTAATATTGCTGCTCTACTTCCGCTTTCTAAATCTTCTGCATCCGTAGAACCAGGCTCTCTGAAATGCACCTGAGTATCTATTATTCCTGGCAAAACTACCTTATCAGTAGCATCGTAAACTTTTGCTTTGTTTACGTCTATATTGCCTATTTTCTTAATTTTGTTTCCAGACAACCCGATATCTGTCTTAATCAATTTTCTATCAATATAACAAGAGCCATTTTTAATTATGAGTGTATAGTTATCAGACATATTTTTAATATATAATATATTGTATAAGTATTAATTATGAAAAAAGATCAAGTAGTAATTTTAGAAAAAAGAGGCACACTCTTAATAACTGGAGATGATGCTAAAGATTTTCTTCAAAATATTATTACTAATGATATTAATAAGGTTACTCCCAAAAATTCTATTTTTTCAGCATTATTAACTCCTCAAGGCAAGTACTTAAACGAGTTTTTTATTATAAAAAATTCTACTGGGTATTTATTAGATTGCGGTGAAAATTCTGCTAAAGAACTATTGAAAAATTTATCTAAGTACAAATTGAGATCAAAAGTTGATATTAAGGACCTTTCTTCAGAATATGTGGTAGGAGTTATAAGTCATAAAAAATATCAAGATTTACAAAAAGAACTAGGATCTACAGATAATACAATTAATTATAGGAATACTCCTATTTTTTCTGATTTAAGAAATAAACAGCTTGGAGCTAGGATATTTTCAAGTTTGGAAAAATTATATTTAACCATAAAAAAATTAAACCTTAAAATTATTGATAGTGATGAGTATTACTCCCTTGCCTATAAATTGGGCATTCCAGAAACAGGTCTGCACAATTTAAAAGATAGAATCTTTGGTCTAGAGGCAAATTTTGAAAAGCTTCAGGCTATAGATTTCAAAAAAGGATGTTTTATTGGTCAAGAGAATACTGCCAGAATGAAGTTAAAAAACAAGGTGAGACGTAAATTGCTTCCAATAGTATCTAAAGATGAATTAAAAATTGGAGATGAACTAATATTTAATAAGTCTGTGATTGGAAAAATATTAATTGATAGACCTTATCCTTTTGCTTTAATAAAACTTTTTGACCCAGATTTTTCAAAATTTAGATATGAGGATATAGATGCTAATAGTAGCAAGGTTAAAATAATCAATATCCCTTAATTAATAATTGAATATAATTTTAATTGTTATATTAAGCTTAAAGCAGTATTAAATAACTATGAAACATTTTTTGATAATTGTTTTTATTTTTTTGATGAGTACTAATTCATATGCCTATATTGATCCAGGAACAGGTGGGATATTACTTCAAGCTCTTCTCGGAGCTATAGCTGCGATTGGCGCTTATATCACGATATATTGGAGGAAATTTAAAAATTTATTAAGTAAAATTTTTAAAGTTAAGAAAAAAGATTGACTAACTTATATTACGAACCTGGTTCATTCAGAGATCCAGCCGGTAAAATTTTTTATAAGAATGGAAAAGTATACCGAAAATTATCTGAAACAGGTGCCAAAAGATTTGACTACTTGAAAAAAGATAATCTTTTAGAAGAACTAATCAAAAAAGAATTCATCGTCAAAACCTCAGAAACTAATGGAAGACAAATAGACGATAAATTGAAAGGTGAAAAGATTTTAGAACACGAAAAAATTGATTTTATTTCTTATCCATTCGAATGGACGTTTAATCAATTAAAAGATGCAGCTTTATTTCATCTGGATTTTCAAATCTATTTGTTAAACAAAAATGCTAAACTCATTGATGCTAGTGCTTATAATATTCAATTTAAAGATAATAAACCAATATTCATTGATGTATTATCCATAGACGAATATAAAGATGGAGAGTTTTGGTATGCTCACAAACAGTTTTGTGAAAATTTTTTTAATCCTCTTTTATTATCTTCAAGAAAAGGTGTAAGTTTTAATAATTGGTTTAGAGGTAATTTGGAAGGTATACAAACAAGTGACTTAAACTCTCTTCTTAATTTTTTTGATTTTACATCACCATCAGTTTTTATAAATGTTTTCATGATGAATAAATTAGATGAAAGATCTAAAATAAATCCAAAAAAAGCGAGTGATAAAGTGAAATTCTCCAAAAAATTTTCAAAAAAATCTTTCATAAATCTTCTTTCGCAAATGAGAAATTTTATAAGCAAATTAAAGTCAAAGAAAAAAATTTCAGATTGGGATACATATGAAGAAAATAATACCTACCAGGTCCAAGAGGAGGAGGACAAATTAAGCGTAATTAAAAATTTTGTAGATAAACATAATCCTAGTTTTTTGGTAGATTTAGGATGTAACGAAGGTAAATATTCTGAGTATGCATCTAAACAAAAAAATGTCAAAGTGGTAGGAATTGATTTCGACCTAAACGTATTAGATAGAGCTTACATTAAGTCGAAAAAAAATAATCCAAATTTTTTTCCTATGTATGTTGATTTTTCTAATCCAAGTTCAAATTTAGGTTGGGCAGGCAGTGAAAGAAAAGGTCTTCAAGAAAGATCAAATTTTGATTGTGTTATTGCGTTAGCGTTAATTCACCATTTGGTAATAGCAAAAAATATTCCACTCGAAGATGTGATAAAATGGATAGTCTCTTTTGCGCCCTCAGGATTAATTGAATTCGTGCCTAAAGAGGATCCAACTGCTAAAATTATGATGAGTCTAAAAGGTGACATATTTAAAGATTATGAGGAAAAAAAATTTGAAACTTTATTATCAAAGTACGCAAAAATAAAAAATATTTCGAATGTAACTTCAACTAATAGAAAAATTTACGAGTTTAACAAAAATTAAGTTTGTTTAATTTTTTATATAAACTTTTCCGTAATTTTCCTCGCTTTCATAAAAAGTCTTATATTTTGTATCTTTAGAGTATTTGATCTCATTATTACCCGAGCAATTAAAAGCATATCTCATTATATTTACGGTAGATTTAGGGGTTTTAATTCCGTTGCATCTATTAGGAGCTTTATATGAAAAAAATATATCAAATCTACTTTCGATAGGGTCTAAGTTATATTTTTTCATAATATTTTTTTCAAAGGTCCAGCCGTGGTCGCCTAAGATAAATACTAAGTTATTTTCATCTATTTTTCTTATCCAGTTTTTTACAACGTTCAGTAGGCAATTATAAGCAAATTTATAATATTTTTTTTCAGCTAAATGGTCATTCTCTCTATAAATTATTTTTTTATCTAAACTACAGTCTTCGCTAAAATAAAAGGGAGGATGAGGACTTAAGACGTGGATAAAATAAATAGAATTTTTTTCATATTGGTATTTGTCATTTAATAAAAAATTTATAGCAAATTTATTATCATCAATATCTGAAAAAATATTAAGTGGATAAATTAGAATGCTATTAAAATAAAATAATTTCATCTTTGAAAGATATTTACTATTTTTATTAGATCTCAAACAATTAATATAAATATTTTCTTTACATCCATGCCAATAGTTTCCTACCCAAAAAAATTTTTTTTCCGAAGATCTTAAAATTTTAAAAAAGTTATTATCCTTAGATTGATTTAGTATAAAAGATGGAAAAAAATTTTTTCTATTATTATATTTTTTTGAATTTTCATTGACAGGATAATCTCCTTGTAATAATGAAGTCAAGCTTAAATAAGTTACATCATAATTTGTTACAAAATTTTCAATATAATTGAGTTTATTTTTTTTTAAAAATTTTTTCTCTATTTCTTTATTATCTATAATATCTAGTTTTTCAGCATTATCTAAACTCATCATTCCATCTAAAACTATAAAAAAAATTGTTTCATTGTTTTCACTTTTTTTAATTAAAGAAGGATTAAAAATATTTTTTTCGTTATTCAAATTTTTTTTTAATGGACTTTCATGATCAATTTGATGGTTATAAAAATTTATAAGAAAATTGGCCAATTGTAAAAAGGTAAAGATTATTAAAAATCGTACCATGAATTCTATAATTTTTTTTGAAAATTTTAGGGTTATGATATATGCACCAATATATAAAAATAAAATTAAAAAATCATCAAATAAAAAATTTTGTTTATCATAAATCATTCCTTTTAAATTCTGGTAAAAAAAAGTTAAATAAAAGAATAAAGAATTAATTAAAAGAAATATTCCAAAAGATAAATTTTTTATAAAAAATGTATAAGTTAAAAAACTTAAAATAAATATAATTGAAAAAAAACTTATTTGGGAAAATAGAATTATGTAAAAGTCCTCTTTGAGAATTTGCGGTAAATTTATCTCATTCAAAAAAGAAAGGATAGGAATTAAAAAAAGAAATAATGAAATTAAATAATATTTTTTTTGAGACTTATCCATAGATTATAATAATACATTTATGTGACTTTTAAAAGTTAAGTTAATATTTGATCTTAAATTTAATAGTTTTATCTGTTTCAATAATTATTAATAAGTAATAAAATTAGAAATCTTAAATTGCGTTAAGTAATCTTGAAAGTGAAGCCAAAATTCCATAACCACTTAATTCGATAAAGGCTATTATCAAAATTATTAACACTATACGCTTATTTTTTTTTAAATATTCAATCATATAACGCTTTTGGTGCGGTCGGAGAGACTCGAACTCTCACGGAAAACCCACACGCCCCTCAAGCGTGCCTGTCTACCAATTTCAGCACGACCGCAATAATAATGCGACAATAAATGAATGACAATTTAATCTCAAGTTGGTAGATTGGAATTAGTATGTCCGTACAACAACAAAATTTTGGCTCTACTCAAGAGATTTATAAAAAAATCTCAAAATTTATACCTGAAGCTGAATGGAAAATTCACGCTCCACTAATAGAAAAAATTAATAAGATTAAAAAAGAGAAAAATACAATTATCTTAGCTCATAATTACCAAACTCCAGAAATTTTCCATGGTGTAGCAGATATATCTGCAGATTCATTAGCGCTAGCAATAGAAGCTTCTAAAACAAAAGCTGATAAAATTATAATGTGTGGGGTGCACTTTATGGCAGAAACAGCAAAATTAATGTGTCCAGAAAAAAAAGTATTCCTTCCTGATATGCAAGCAGGTTGCTCTTTATCTAGTTCTATTACAGGTGAAGATGTAAAATTACTAAAACAAAAGTTTCCGGGCGTTCCTGTTGTCTCTTATGTAAATACTTCTGCAGACGTTAAAGCAGAGACTGATGTTTGCTGTACTTCAGCTAACGCAGTAAAAGTAGTTGAGTCTTTAAATGTAGATAAAGTAATTTTTCTACCTGACCAATATTTAGCAGACTATGTAGCAAAAAATACTAAGGTCAAAATAATTTCTTGGAAAGGAACATGTATAGTGCATGAACAGTTTACAGGAAAAGAAATTGAAGAGATAAAATCCCAAAATCCTGGAATTAAAATAATAGCCCATCCTGAATGTCCGCCAGATGTCATTGCTGCTTCTGATTTTGCAGGATCAACGTCCGGAATGATTGATTATGTAAAAAATAAGCAACCTAAAAAAGTTATGTTAGTTACAGAATGTTCAATGAGTGATAACGTAGAAGCTGATAATCCGAAAGTATCGTTTATCAAACCATGTAATTTATGTCCTTATATGAAAAAAATTAATTTAAAAAAAATATTAGATTGTTTAGAAAATGAAACTAATGAGATTATTTTAGATAGTAAAACTATAGAGGCTGCGAGAAAATCTGTAATAAGAATGACCGAGATCGGTCGTTAGATCAGTGCAAGTATTAAATCAATTTTATATAAAATCAGTTGTAAGAAAGGCTCTCGAGGAAGACCTGAAGCCAAGAGGTGATATCACTACAAACATCGTTAGTGCAAAAAATAAAATTATTAAAGCTAGGATAATAGCTAAACAGGATGGCATGATAGCAGGTCTAGAGTTTTGTAAGGTAGCTTTTAAATTAATCGGAAGAGAAACCGTTTTTACAAAGAAAGTCTCTGATGGGAAAAAAATAAGAAAAAATAAGATAATCGCAAATATAAAGGCTAAAACAAAAACAATTTTGACCGCTGAAAGAACTGCTTTGAATTTTCTAAATCATGCCTCAGGTATCGCTACTATTACTAATCAATTCGTAAAAAAAATTGGTAAAAAAACTAAGATCTGTTGTACAAGAAAAACTACACCTAACTTAAGAGCACTAGAAAAATATGCTGTCAAAAAAGGTGGTGGTCATAATCACAGATATAATTTAAGCGATGAAATTCTTATTAAAGATAATCACATTAGTACATCTGATAATCTTAGAGAATTAGTTAAAAAAGCTATAAAAACAAAAAAAATTGTTACAGTTGAAGTTGAAAATATAAATCAGCTTAAACAAATTTTAGGCTTAAAATTTAAAAGAGTACTTTTTGATAATATGAACTCCTCACAATTAAAAAATTGCTTAAAACTTTGCAAAAATAAATATGAAACAGAGTACTCCGGAAATGCTACTTTAAAAAATATTAAACAAATATCAAAAACAGGTGTAAATAGAATTTCAGTTGGCGCGCTTACTCATAGCGCCAAATCATTTGATACTACTTTATTATTTAGATAATTCTGCTTGAGCTGCAGCTAATCTTGCCACTGGAACTCTGAATGGAGAGCAGGAAACATAGTTAAGACCTGTTCTAGAGCAAAATTCAATGCTCTTTGGATCGCCACCGTGTTCACCGCAAATACCTAATTTAATATTTCTGTTTGTTTTTCTGCCCCTTGAAGACGCTATTTCTACAAGCTCCCCTACTCCATTTTGATCAATACTAACAAATGGGTCTACATCAAAAATTTTATTATCAATATAATCGTTTAAAAATTTTCCTGAGTCATCTCTGCTTATTCCAAAAGTAGTTTGAGTTAAATCATTAGTTCCAAAGCTAAAAAAATCAGCATGTTTTGAAATAGACTTCGCTTGTAAAGCGGCTCTTGGTAATTCAATCATAGTGCCTACCATATACTCAAGTTTTAATCTATTTTCTTTTTCTATTTCTTTAGCTATTTTATTAACTAAATTTCTTAAAATTTTTAATTCAGATTCAGTTGAAACCAAAGGTATCATTATTTCTACAAAAGCTGCTTTTACTTTTTGCTTTTTTAGCTCTACTATAGCTTCAAATATTGCTCTGCATTGCATCTCATAAATCTCTGGAAAAGAAATACCAAGCCTACATCCTCTATGTCCAAGCATAGGATTTTCTTCATGAAGTTCTGCTATTCTATCTTTAACTTCTTTCGCTGATAAATTTAAGGATCTTGCGACTTCCTCTATGTCTTTATCAGCTTTTGGTAAAAACTCATGAAGTGGTGGATCTAATAGTCTTACCGTAACAGGTAAGCCTGACATAACTTTAAATATTTTTTTAAAGTCTTCTTTTTGATGGGGAAGAAGTTTATCTAGCGCGCTATTTCTATCCTCTTTTGATTTTGACAAAATCATTTGTCTGACAGATAAGATTCGTTCTTCATCAAAGAACATATGCTCTGTTCTACATAAGCCAATTCCTTCAGCACCAAACTCTCTAGCTGTTTTACTTTCTGCTTCTGTTTCTGCATTAGTTCTCACTTTTAATTTTCTAAACTCATCAGCCCATTTCATTATTGTAGAAAAGTATCCAGAAATTTCAGGTTGAACAGTCGGAACTAATCCTTTCATTACTTTTCCACTTCCACCGTCGATAGTAATTATATCTCCCTCCTTAATAATTACATCCCCAGCTTTAAATTGTTTTAACTCGTAATCTATTGTTATTTCACTTGAACCAGAAACACATGGTCTTCCCATTCCTCTTGCTACTACTGCAGCATGACTTGTCATTCCTCCTCTTGCAGTAAGAATTCCTTTAGCTGCATGCATTCCATGTATATCTTCTGGTGAAGTTTCTAACCTCACTAATATTGTATCTTGCATCATTCCATTTAATTTCTCTGCTTCATCAGCAGTGAAAACAACTTTACCACTTGCAGCTCCTGGTGACGCCGGTAAACCCGAAGCAATTACCTCTTTCTTAACTTTTTCGTCTAAAGTGGGATGTAATAAAGTATCTAAAGTATTTGGATCAATTCTTTTGATTGCTTCTTTTTTTGAAATTAATTTTTCTTTAACCATATCCACTGCAATTTTAATTGCTGCTTTGGCTGTTCTTTTTCCTGATCTTGTTTGCAACATCCAAAGTTTATTATTTTCAACTGTAAATTCGATATCTTGCATGTCTTTATAATGCCTTTCTAACTTAAGAAATACTTTTGCAAGTTCTTTATAAACTTTAGGCATAGCCTCTTCCATTGAAGGATCTTTAGATCCTGAATCTTTTTTTGCTTTTTTAGTAATATATTGAGGAGTTCTAGTGCCTGCCACCACATCTTCACCTTGCGCATTAATAAGAAATTCTCCAAAAAATGAATTTTCTCCTGTTGAAGGATTTCTTGTAAAGGCAACACCTGTTGAACAATCTTCGCCCATATTTCCAAAAACCATAGCTTGAATATTCACAGCTGTTCCCCAATGATCTGGAATTTGATTTAATTTTCTATAAGTTTTTGCTCTTTGGCTGTCCCAAGATAAAAATACTGCGTTTATTGCTCCTAATAATTGCTCTTTGACATCTTGAGGGAAATTAATTTTTTTTTCTTTTTTTACTAATTCTTTAAAATTAATAATTAAGCCATCCCAATCGCTCTCGTCTAGATCTGTATCTAGCAAAACTCCTTTAGTAAATTTGTAATTATCAATTAGCTCTTCAAATAAATGTCCTTCTACACCTAAAACTACATTACTGTACATTTGGATAAATCTTCTATAACTATCTTTAGCAAATCTTCCGTTAGAAGTTCTCTTTTTCAGCGACTCTACTGTTCTATCATTGAGACCAAGATTTAAAATTGTATCCATCATGCCTGGCATTGAAATTCTAGCACCTGATCTAACTGAAACTAATAATGGATTTTTAAGATCACCAAATTTTTTTTGGGTTTTCTTTTCAATATTCTTTAGCTCTGACTCAATTTTCCGTATTACTTTTTTGGGTAATTTTTTTTTATTCTTGTAAAATAAATCGCAAACTTCAGTCGTAATAGTAAATCCAGGGGGAACAGGTAAGCCTAATCTACCCATTTCACCAAGGTTTGCTCCTTTTCCACCCAAAATATTTTTTTTGTTCTTTAACTTTTTGGCGGATTTATCATTAAAGCTAAATATAATTTTTGCCATTATAGTCCCTCTAATTTAGAAAAATCAATAAAGTTATCAAATGTATTACAGAACATTTTTAACAACTCTAATCGATTATTTTTTATATCTAGATTTTCATCATTTACTACGACATTGTCAAAAAAATTATCTGTAGTTTCTTTTGTATCAGAAAGCTTTATCAACAAGCTTTCATAGTCTTTATTATCATCTTTAACTGTAAAAGCTTTACGAATCTCATTTATTTTTTCATGAAGAATTTTTTCTTCATCCTTTCTAAATAATACGGCATCGGGTCTACCAGTGACACCAGTTCCAGCTTTTTCTAAAATATTTGAAGCTCTTTTATAAGAACTAATTGCATTAAGTCCAATTCCTTTATTTTTGTATTTATTCATTAAAATTGTTTTTATATAAAGAGCTAAGAAATTATCCCCAGCGTGAGAGCTTATAGAGGCCTCAATAATATCAGTTTTAATATTTTTCAATTTTAATACGTTTCGCATTCTTTCCTTAATAAATTCCAAAATTTCATATTCTGTTTTTTCATTTATCATTTTAATACCTTGTTCTTGATAAAGTCTTATAGCGTAACTAATTAAATCTCTAAGTTTAAACGATAATTTATTTTCGATAATTATTCTAAGCAATCCGATCGCAGCCCGTCTTAAAGCAAAAGGATCTTTTGAACTCGTTGGTTTTTCATCAATGACAAAAAAGCCAACTAACGTATCTATCTTATCTACAATTGAAATAGAATAGCTAAAAGGTTTTTTGGGTATTACTGAAGTAAGACCAGTAGGCAAATAATGATCGCTTACTGAATTTGCCACATCTTCATCAAAACCTTGAGCTAATGCAAAATATTTTCCCATTACGCCTTGCAGCTCTGGATATTCTCCGACTAAGTCAGAACATAAATCTGATTTAGAAATGGAGGCTGCAACTTGGACTTTTTCTTTATTGATATTTAAATCATCAGATAATAAACCAGCTAACTGTCTTAATCTTTGCGTTTTGTCGTAGATAGTCCCTAATTTTTCATAGAAAGTTACTGATTTAAGATTGGCTATCTGTTTTATCAAATTTTTAGATCTGTCTTTATCCCAAAAAAATTTGGCATCTGCCAGTCTGGCTTCCACAACTCTTTTATTTCCTTGGGTAATTAATTTTTTTTCGTCTTTTTTATTCGCTACAACAAAAAAATAATTAATTAATCGATCTCGACTATCAAATATCGGGAAATATCTCTGATGTTTCTCTAAAGTAGAGATTATAATTTCTTTTGGTATTTCTAGATAATCCTTACTAAAACTAACATGAAGTAAATTTGGATCCTCAACAATATTAACGACTTCTTCCAAAAGTTTTGGATTTAAATTCTCTTTATACTGTTTTGATTGAGAAAATGAGTTGATTTTTTTAAGAATGATCTCCTCTCTTTCCTTATGATCTACAATTATTTTGTTACTTCTTAAAAAGTTTAAGTAATCTTTAAAATCTTTTATTTTTTTAGTTTTTATAGTGAGATCTTGTTCAATAATAACCTCATCGGTAGTATCAAAATGTTCAAATTTAAATGTTAATTTTTTATTATTAAACTTTGCCAAAATTGACCTAAGCGGCCTACCCCACATCAAATTGTGGTCTGACCATTTCATTGATTTTTTCCAGTTAATTGATCCTATTGCTTTTGGAATAAGCTTGATTAATAGATTTTCAACTTCGATTGATTGCGATTGTGTTTTAATAAAATAAAATTCTCCTTTATCAGTGCCTTTTTTAATTAAGTCTTTTTCATTTGCATTTTTAGATCTTATGAAACCTTGCACTACTTTATCTGGAGAACCTACCTTAGGTCCTTTAATTTGTTTAGCCTCTATTTTAATTTTCTCAGCAAGAACTTTTGTAAATATTGTTAGTCTTGTTGGTGAAGAGTAAACAGATAATTCTTTGTATTCTATACTGTTCTCTTTAAAAGAGTTTTCAATATATTGTTTTATCTGAGACCTTGCTGCTATTTGTAATTGAGGTGGAATTTCCTCACTATACAATTCCAATAATAGTTCTGCCATAGTTTAAGATTGCGAGCTTAACCATAAGGCTCCGCAACCTTTTGCAAGCTCCCTTATCCTGGTAATATAGCCAGTTCTTTCTGCGACACCAATTACTCCACGAGCGTCTAATAAATTAAAAATATGACTAGCTTTTAGACATTGATCATAAGCTGGTAATGAAAGTTTTTTTTCGAGTAAGGATTTACACTCATTTTCAATATTTTCAAAACTTTTTAGTAAAGTATCTGTATTTGCAAACTCAAAATTATAAGCAGAAAATTCTTTTTCAGCTTGAAAAAAAACTTCTTTATACTTCACGCCATCGTTATTCCAATCCAGATCAAAAACATTATTTTTTCCTTGAACAAACATACATAGTCTCTCTAGACCATAAGTAATTTCAACTGGAACAGGTTTACACTGTATACCTGTCATTTGTTGAAAGTAAGTGAATTGAGTAATCTCCATTCCATCGCACCAAACTTCCCATCCTAATCCTGCTGCTCCTAATGTTGGACTTTCCCAATCGTCTTCAACAAAACGAATATCGTGATTTTTTACATCAATACCTATAGCTGCTAAACTTTTTAAATAAAGTTGTTTAATATTTTTTGGAGAGGGTTTTATGATTACTTGATATTGATAATAATGTTGTAGTCGATTTGGATTTTCACCATACCTGCCATCTGTAGGTCTTCTGGACGGTTGTACGTACGCAGCCCTCCAAGGTTTAGGGCCAAGAGATCTTAAAGTAGTCGCTGGATGAAAAGTTCCTGCGCCAACTTCCATATCATAGGGTTGTAAAATAACACATCCATTTTTTCCCCAAAATTTCTGAAGGTTCATAATTATTTCTTGAAAAGATAGAAAGTTTAATTTTTGTTTAACTTTTTTTTTAACTGGCATTTATAAACCAAATTTTTGCCACATCGATTTTTCTTCAATAATATTTGCTAATTTTTCAATAGGATCTTGAGTTGATGAAGAAAGTTTTCTTGCAATGAAACCTTTTGGTTTTTCAAATGTTTTTATAATTACCTTATCTCCAAATTTTTCTTTTAAAACTTGATCGGCATTACCGATTCCATCAATTAACCCAAGAGTAAGCGATGTTTTGCCTGTCCAAAACTCCCCGGTAAAAATATTGTTTTTTTCAGGGTCTTTCAGCTTGGATCCTCTACTTTTTTCTACAATTTTAATAAAATCTTCATGTAGCTCTAATTGTATAGTTTTTAATCTTTTTATATCCTCCTCTTTTTCTTCTTTAAAAGGATCTAGTGTACTTTTATTTTTTCCAGCGGTGTAAACTCTTCTTTCAACTCCAATTTTTTGAATTAAATCTTTGAAACCAAAGGAAGCGGAGATCACCCCTATAGAACCAATAATTGAACTAGAGTTTGCGTATATTTCGTCCCCAGCGCAAGCAATAAAATATCCTCCAGAGGCAGCAACATCTTCAGCAAAAACAATTACCTTAACTTTATTTTTTTCAGCCAGTTGTCTTATGTAACTATAAATTAAATGTGATTGAACTGGTGATCCTCCTGGTGAATTGATAGAAATAGCAACATGAGATATTTTTTTTACTGAAAAAGCTTTCTTTAAAATATCTCTTTGGTTAGCTAATTCCATGCCTTGTTTAAATCTTCCGCCTGAGCCAATAATCCCAGTGAGTCTAACGTGTGGCACTACTTTTTTTTTTTTAAAAAATGAAAACATATATTTACAATGATTATATATTCTTATAACAGCAAAAATTTAAATTTTAATTAATAATTACGCTACTTATAGTTGAATTGTGGGTGCGTCACCACGTTACTAATAAAAAATTTATTATCATCAAAAAACAAATATAAATATTACTAATGGGATTAGTTGTACCAATAAAAAAATCAGCGAATTCGGCTTACTTAGAATTGAAAAATCTTCTGAGTGAAAAAATTAATGAAGTTGAAACACTGATTCAACTAAAGCTAAAAAGTGATGTAGACCTTATTGAGAAAATGAGCAATCACCATTTAAGCTCGGGTGGAAAAAGATTAAGAGCGTTATTAACACTTGGATCTGCTAAATTAACAGGTTTCAATGAGCAAGCTAGAGACATAAATTTAGCAGCTTGCGTTGAGCTAATTCATTCAGCAACATTGTTACATGATGATGTCATTGATGAAAGTAAATTAAGAAGAGGATCTCAAACAACCAATTCAATTTGGGGAAATCAATCCTCAATTTTAGTAGGTGATTATTTATTAAGTAGATGCTTTGAGATGATGGTAGAAGATGGTGACTTAGAAATTTTAAAATTGTTATCGTCTACATCTGCAAGAATTGCTCAAGGTGAAGTATTACAACTTCAGCATAAAGGTGAGGCAGATCTTCTAGAGGAAACTTATATTGAAATTATTAATTTAAAAACAGCCTCTCTATTTGCTGCTGCAACAAAAACAGGCGCTTGTTTATCTAAAAGTAATGAAAAAGAAAAAAAAGCGTTAGAATCATATGGAAAAAATTTGGGCTTAGCATTTCAAATTGCAGATGATGCTCTCGATTATTACGCAAAAGAAAAATTTTTTGGAAAAAAAATAGGTAAAGATTTTTTTGAAGGAAAAGTTACACTTCCGTTAATTTCAATTTTTCAAAAAGGGAACGATAAAGAAAAAAGTCATTTGACTGAGATAATGAAGAAAGAAAAGAGAACTGAAGAAGACTTTAATCAAATTTTAACTCTAATTAATAAATATAAAACGGTTGAGTCTACATTTAAAAAAGCAGAGTACTTTGTAAATGTTTCCTATGATGCTTTGGCTATTTTTCCTGATACAGATGATAAAAGAATTTTACAGAATTTAACTAGCTTTAGTCTAAATAGATCCTTCTAAGGATAAAGAAGTTCTTTTTTCCAACTTCCGTTTCTTTTTCTATAGTTTAATCTCTCATGTATTCTGCCCTCACCATCTAACCAAAATTCTATTTCTTCGGGTAATAACCTCCACCCAGACCAATAAGGGGGCCTTGGTACATTTTTTTCATCAGGAAATTTTTTTTCAAATTGTTTAATCTTATTCGTAAATGTTTTTCTTTGGTCTAAAATTGCCGATTGCGATGAAGCCCATGCGCCAATTCTATTTTTGTACGGTCGTGAGTTAAAATAATCATCGGCTTCTTTAGTTGAAACCTCTTCTACTTTTCCAATAGCTCTTACTTGACGTCTTAAACTTTTCCAATGAAAGCACATTGAGGCTTTTTGATTTTCTTTAAGTTCATTTCCTTTTTTACTGTTAAAATTAGTATAAAAAACAAATCCTTTATCACTTAAACCTTTGAGAAGAACCATTCTAACATTAGGCTGATTATATTTATTTGAAGTTGCAACAGCAACGGCATTTGGGTCATTTATTTCAGTCTCTTCTGCTTTAGAAAACCATTTTTTGAACAATTCTATAGGATTATCTATATCTTCAAAGATAGCGTCTAAACCTAGTAAATTTTTGCCATTTTTTTGATTCATAATTTCTATAAAATAATTTATACATTAATTATCTATGTCTTTTAATACTTTTGGAAAAATTTTTAGGTTCACTACATGGGGAGAATCCCACGGTCCAGCTATTGGTTGCGTAATTGATGGCTGTCCGCCCAACATATCTCTATCTGAGAAAGACATTCAAAAAGATATGGACAGAAGAAGACCTGGACAGTCAAAATTCACTACTCAGAGGAAAGAGTCAGATAAAGCTATAATTTTATCTGGGGTTTTCGAGGGTAAAACCACAGGAACGCCGATTTCAATAATTATATATAATGAGGACAAAAGATCTAGAGACTACGAAACTATTAAAAATAAATTTAGACCTGGTCATGCCGATTATACATATTTTAAAAAATATGGAATTAGAGATTATAGAGGAGGCGGAAGACAGTCCGCTAGAGAAACTGCATGTAGAGTCGCTGCTGGAGCTGTGGCAAAGATTGTTTTAAAAAAAATTATTGGTCCTAATTTTAATGTAATTGGAGCTGTTACTCAATTAGGATTAATGTCTTGTGATAAATCAAATTGGAAAAATAGTGAAATAAGAAAAAATCCATTTTTTTGTCCAGATAAAAAATCTGTCAAACTATGGGAAAAATATCTTTTAGCTGTTAGAAAAGCTGGTTCTTCTTGTGGTGCAATAATAGAATTAAGAGCATCTGGAGTTCCTATCGGATTAGGTGCTCCAATTTATTCTAAACTTGACACAGATATAGCTGCAGCATTAATGAGTATTAACGCTGTCAAAGGTGTAAATATTGGAGCAGGAATGAATGCAGCTTTTTTAAGTGGTGAAGAAAACTCTGATGAAATAAGTAAAGGATCTGGAAAAGTAAAATTTAAATCTAACCAAGCTGGTGGAATTTTAGGTGGGATTTCCTCAGGTCAAAAAATTGTGGCCTCATTTGCTGTCAAACCTACATCTTCAATTTTAACTAGCCGGAATACAATTGATAAAAAAGGCAATAATACAAAAATATCAGTTAAAGGAAGACATGATCCTTGTGTCGGTATAAGAGCAGTTCCTATAGGTGAAGCTATGATTAATTGTGTAATTTTAGATCATTTTTTAATGCATAGAGCTCAATGCAATTAATTAGAAATCTTATTTTTATTTTTAGCTAAAATTATATTTGAATTTAAAGTTTGCTCAACTTTATTAACAATTGAAAAACTATCTAAACCTGCTTTTTCATACATTTTTTCTGGCGTATCTTGATCGATAAATACATCAGGTAAAATCATAGATCTAAATTTTAATCCAGTATCAAAAACACCTCTATCAGAGAGTAATTGCATTACATGTGATCCAAAACCTCCTATTGACCCCTCCTCAATTGTTATAAGAACTTCGTGATTTGTAGCTATTTCCATTATAAGTTTTTCATCTAAAGGTTTAGCAAACCTTGCATCAATTATTGTACAATTAATACCTTTTGTAATTAAGTTTTCTGATGCCTTCAAACATTCCTCTAATCTCGTTCCAAAATTCAATAATGCTACTTTTTTTCCTTCCTTTATAACTCTCGCTTTTCCTATCTCAAGTATCTCCTTTATTCCAGGTAACTGGACTCCTGTACCATTACCTCTTGGATACCTAAAAGCAGAAGGTCTATCATTTATTTCTACTGAGGTATTAATCATTTTTACTAGCTCTGACTCATCGCTAGCAGCCATCACAATGAAATTAGGTAAAGTTGATAGATATGTTATATCAAATGATCCAGCGTGTGTTGGTCCATCCGCACCAACTAGGCCTGCTCTGTCGATTGCGAATCTCACTGGTAAAGATTGTAAAGCAACATCATGAACCACTTGGTCATATGCTCTTTGTAAAAATGTGGAGTATATTGCAGCATATGGCTTGTACCCCTCAGTAGCTAATCCAGCTGCAAATGTAACAGCATGTTGTTCCGCTATACCAACATCAAAAGTTCTGTCTGGAAATTTTTTTTCGAACAAATTTAGACCCGTGCCTGATGGCATTGCTCCTGTAATACCTATAATTTTAGTATCTTGTTCAGCATGTTTGATTAAAGTTTCAGCAAAAACCTTAGTATAAGAAGGTGTATTAGATTTAGATTTTGATTGTTCGCCAGTAGACACATTAAACTTTGAAACCCCATGGTATTTATCACCTGAGTCCTCCGCTGGTTTATACCCCTTTCCTTTTTGAGTTCTGACATGTATTAGGACTGGTCCTTGATGACTTGAATTTTTAACATTTTCAAAGATTTGAACTAAATTTTCTACATCATGTCCATCAATCGGTCCAACATAATAAAAACCAAGTTCGCTAAATAAAGTACCACCAGTTACTATATTTCTTAACATATCTTCGGCTTTACCGGCTTTTTGACTAAATCTCTTTGAAAATGCAGATATAATCATCTTTAAAGTTTCTCTAAAACTAAAATATAATTTTCCAGATAACAATTTTGCTAGATAATTACTCATAGCGCCAACAGGTCTAGCTATTGACATATCGTTATCGTTCAAAACAACTATTAAATTAGATTTAAGAGCTCCTGCATTATTCATTGCCTCATAAGCCATACCAGCGCTCATTGCTCCATCTCCAATTACTGCAATCACATTATTTTTGTTATTAGATAACTTTTTTGCAACTGCCATACCTAATGTAGAGGAAATTGAGGTAGAGCTGTGAGCTGCTCCAAACGGATCGAATTCACTCTCAGTTCTTTTGGTAAAACCAGATAATCCTCCACCTTTTCTTAATGTTTTAATACGATTTCGTCTACCAGTTATAATCTTGTGAGGGTAACATTGGTGGCTAACATCCCATACTAATTTATCTTTTGGTGTGTCAAACACATAATGTAATGCAACAGTCAATTCAACAACGCCTAGTCCTGCTCCAAGATGTCCTCCTGTTTCTGAAACTACGTCTATAAGCTCATCACGTAATTCATCTGAAATTTGCTTTAAATTTTCCTTTTTTAGCTTTCTTAAATCAGATGGATAATTTACCTGTTTTATAAGTCTTGCCATTAAAATTTTCTTCCCAATATAAATTTAATTGTATCTTCTAAGTTATCAGATTTATTTCCATGTTTCTTTATTTTAAACAATATTTTTTTCATTAGATCATCAGCATACACAAATGCCTTATTATAACCAATAAGATTAATTAATGTAGATTTACCTTTTTTTTTATCTTTTTTGATCGGTTTTCCTACCAGTGTCTTAGTTCCCTTGACATCTAAAAAATCGTCTGCTAATTGGAATAATAAGCCAATGTCCTCACCAAGCTTACCAAGTGAGGTTTTTTCTTTTTTATTTTTATTTGCAATTATCGCTACTGATTGAAGACAAAAATTAAATAATTTTCCAGTTTTTTTTTTTTGCATACTTATAATTTGATTTAACTTCTTTTTTTTATTTTCGTATTTTAAATCAAGTTCCTGGCCTCCTGCTATACCAGTATGCCCAGAAAAATTGGCCATCAAATTAATTATCTCATTTTTTTGTTTTGGTGAGAGTGAATTTCTTTTATCAGAAATTATCTCAAACGCTAAAGTTAGTAATGAATTTCCAGCTAAAACAGCTGTTGCCTCTCCATATTTTATATGTGTAGAAGGTTTGCCCCTTCTTATCGAATCATTATCCATACAAGGTAGATCGTCATGAATTAGGGAGTATGAATGTATACACTCTACTGCAGCACATACATGAATTACTTTTTTTATATTTAAATTTAATAATTTTGCTGTGTCAAAAATAATTGTTGATCTTATTTTTTTTCCACCTGAAATAATCCCATATTTCATAGGTGAGATCAGAAGAGAATTATTTTGTTTTTTTAAGTAGTTGACTAAAAAAAGGTCTACTTTTTTTGCATTTTTAATGAGTTTGCTTTTAATTTTAATCATTTTGGTTTTTCAAATTTAATATTTTTTTTGATTTTAGTTTAAAAATACTCTCAATGTGTTTATTGAGTTGAATAAGTCTTTTATAATCAGTATCAATACTATTAAAATCTAAATTTTCGCTTTCAAGTTTTATTAATATCTTATTTATCTCATCCTTAGCCTCTTTTAATGATTTACTTTTTATATCAGCTGGAATATTTTCAATTTTCATTTAATTAATAATAATTACTTTATGGGAAACATTTATTCAAATATTTATTCTTTTAATAATAAGATGCTCAAAAAAACTGTTAATTCTTTGAAGAGAGGAAATATTGCAGGTTTACCGACAGAGACTGTTTACGGCTTAGCTGGTAACGCATATTCAAAAAGCGCAGTTAAAAAGATTTTTAAATTAAAAAAAAGACCCAAAAAAAATCCTTTAATAGTCCACTATTATGACTTAAAATTTATACATGGAGATATATTAGTTAATCAATATTTTCGAAGATTATACAGAAAATTTTGCCCGGGACCAATAACATTTATTTTAAGAAAAAAAAAAAATTCTAAGATAGGCTCTTTAGTAACAGCAAATTTGAGTACGGTTGCAATTAGGTTTCCTAAACACAAAATTGCACGAGCAGTTTTAAAAAGTTTAAATTTTCCATTGGCTATGCCAAGCGCAAATCTTTCTTCTGGCTTAAGTCCAGTCAATGCTTCTGACGTATTTGATGAGTTTAAAAATAAATTGAAAATAATTATAGATGGAGGCAAATCTAAGTTTGGAATAGAGTCAACAGTTATAGATTTAACCGGTATTCCTAGAATTTTAAGACCTGGAATAATTAGTTCTGATAAAATTAAAAAAACATTAAAAATAAATCTTTCAAATAAAAAAACAAAAATTAAGTCTCCCGGAATGTTAAAAAAACATTACTCACCTGGCATTCCAGTAATATTAAATAAAAAACCCACAAATCAAAAACACGCATTTATATTTTTTGGAAAAAAATACAAAAAAAAAGAAAATTATTTTTGTTTAAGCAAAAAATCAAACTTAAGTGAAGCAGCATCAAACTTATATAAAATAATGCGAAACATAAAGAGAAAAGGTTATAAAAAAATTTTTGTTTCTAAAATTCCAAATCGTGGTTTAGGAATTGCTATTAATGATCGTTTAAAAAGGTCTGCTTCATAATGTTTATAGAAGTACAAAAATTATCTAAAATTTATAAAGAATATTTTGCAGTAAACAAAATTAATTTTAAAATCGAAAAAAATAAAACCTTAGGTTTGCTCGGCCCGAATGGTTGTGGAAAAACTACAACTATTGGTATGTTACTTGGACTTATAACACCAACAGAAGGTGAAATAATAATTGATGGAAAAAACTTAAGCCAATTTAAAAGAAATGAAATTTTATCTAGAGTAAATTTTGCATCTCCTTATGTGGAGCTGCCAAAAAAACTTACTGTAAAGCAAAATCTTGAAATTTACGGTAGAATGTATGGAGTTGAAAATTTGGAGAAAAGAATTAGAGAAATTTCACAAGATTTAGATATTCAAAATTTTTTCAATAGAAAAACTGGAGAGTTATCATCTGGACAAAAAAATAGAGTTTCTTTAGCCAAGTCTCTAATTAACAAGCCGGAAATCCTTCTCCTAGACGAGCCCACCGCTAGCCTAGATCCAGACATTGGTGATTTTATAAGAGGTTATATACAAGAGTATAAATCAAAAAATCAAATTACAATTTTGCTAGCATCTCACAACATGAATGAAGTCGAGAGATTGTGTGACAGTGTAATAATGATGAGAAGTGGTAAAATAGTAGATGAGGGAACATGTGAAGAGTTAATAAAAAAACATGGCAGAAGCAACTTGGAAGAAACTTTTTTAAAAATAGTAAGGAGTAAAGATGAGTTTTAATAGAATATATGCCCTTGGTTTGAGACATTTATATTTAATAATGAATTCATTCCCTAGAGTTTTAGATTTAATTTATTGGCCAACAGTTCAGATTTTTTTATGGGGTTTTATCTCAAAATTTTTTACAATAAATTCAAATTATTATAGCGACACAGTCGGTGTAATACTTACGGCTGCAATACTTTACGATTTTTTATTTAGAGCAAGCATTAGTTTTAATATGATGTTTCTAGAGGAAATTTGGAGCAGGAACTTTACTAATTTATTTATTGCCCCAATCAAAGTAAGTGAAATTATTACATCTTTAACAATTACAGCAATATTAAGAACTTTAATCGGTTTGGTTCCAGCTGTATTAATAGCAATACCTCTATTTGGCGTTTCAGTTTTAAGTCTAGGTTTACCGTTATTATTTCTTTTGGTAGCTTTGTATTTATTTGGTGTAAGTTTAGGATTGCTTGTAACATCGGGATTATTAAGATTTGGACCATCATTTGAAAATATTGCTTGGGCCAGTTTATTCTTTTTGGCTCCACTAGGTTGCATCTATTATCCGATCGAAATTTTACCCTCCTCACTACAAATTGTTGCTAAGGGTCTACCTCTAGTGCACATATTTGAAGAGATGAGAAATATTCTTGTAGTTGGAGAGGTGGTTTATCAAAATATTTTCAAGTCAATAATAATTTCGATAATTTATTTTTTAATTGGTATATTGATTTTTTATACTTCTTACTTTGGTGCAAAGAAAAGAGGAACATTAATGAATATGGGTGAATAAGATATGAAAATAATTGATTGTTTTATGTACTTTGATGAAGATCTTGTCTTAGATCTAAGATTAAATATTTTAAATAGTATAGTTGATAAGTTTGTAATAGTTGAATCGAAAATTGATCATGCTGGAAATCACAAAAAATTAAATTTCAATATTAATAATTTCACTAAATTTAAAGATAAAATAGAATATTTCGTCTTGGAGGAATTACCGGTTAAAAAAAAAATTTTTTCAAAATCATGGAGAAACTCTCCCAATTGGATTAGAGAAAACTACCAAAGAAACTGCTTACTTAAAGGTTTCAAAGATAGTGATGATAATGATTTAATAATGATATCAGATATTGATGAAATTCCTAATCCAAAGATGATAAATAAATTTGAAAAAAAAAATAAGTACGCCTGTTTTGTCCAAAAAAACTTTCAATCTAAGATTAATTTATTGAATACTTCTGAGCCCAATTGGTACGGTACTAGAATTTGTGTAAAAAAATTTATTAAATCTCCCATGTGGTTGAAGAATATAAAAATTAAAAAAAAAAATTTTTGGAAATTTTTTCAACCAAAGCCTCCTCAATTAATTTTAGAAGGTGGATGGCATTTCAGTTTTTTGAAAACATCAGAAGGAATTTCGAAAAAAATTATGTCCTACGCACATCAAGAATATAATAATTCAAATTATAATAATATTGATTTAATTCAAAAAAGAGTTGATGAGAAAAGAGATATTCTTGACAGAGATTTTGTTTACAAAAAGATAAATTTAGACTCAACTTTTCCTGATTTTATCATTAAAAATAAAGATAAATTGAAAGCATGGATTTTATAAATATAAGCGCGCCGGATAGGAGTCGAACCCATAACCTCCGGAGCCGAAATCCGGCGCTCTATCCAGTTGAAGCTACCGGCGCATAGTTGATAATTTAATTTAATTTATGAATAACGCAATAAAATTCTCAATCACGAAAAAAAATGTTGGTGAGAGATTAGATGTCTTTCTTTCAAAAAATATCAAAGATTTTACCAGGTCATATATCAAAAAACTGATTACTGCTAGAAATGTTAAATTAAACGGTAAAATTTTACTATCTGCCTCTACCAAAGTAAAAGAGGGCGATCAAATTTTAGTTAAAGTAATTCAAAAAAATACTGATAATTTGATCGCTAATAAAATTGACTTAAAAATAATATACGAAGATAAAGACCTTTTAATAGTCAATAAATCTAAAGGGATGGTTGTGCATCCTGGGGCAGGAAATTTAGAAAATACGTTAGCAAATGCCCTTAAGTTTAAGTATAAAAATAATTTGTCAAATAGAGGTGGAAATCTAAGGCCCGGGATAGTTCACAGAATTGATAAAAATACTAGTGGGTTATTAGTGATAGCTAAAAATAATTTATCTCATTCGAATTTAAGTAAACAGTTTGCTAATCACTCAATTAAAAGGAAATATAATTGTTTAGTTTGGGGTGTCTTACGCCCAATGCAGGGGACTATAAAAACTTTAATTTCTAGGAATAAAAAAAACAGAAAATTGATGACCGTAAGTGACATAAATGGAAAATTAGCTATAACCAATTATAAAACTTTAAGAGTGTTTTATTCTAATGAAATTCCTAAAATAAGTTTTATTGAATGCGAATTAGAAACAGGAAGAACTCATCAAATTAGAGTTCATTTAAAATACAAAAAAACTTCAATATTAGGTGACAAAGAATACGGTAAGAATAAATTAAAATTTAAAAAAATTAATCAAGATTTTCTTGAGAGTTTAGAGAAATTAAATGGACAGGTCTTGCATGCAAAAACTCTTGAATTCACTCATCCTTCGACTAATAAACACATGAAATTTAGTTCTAATGTTCCAAATGAATTCAAAAAACTGTTACATTTGCTTGAAAATCTAACTAGTTGAAAAATAAATTTTAATATATATTTTCTTAAATATGGATAGTGAAAATCGCATAACTAACTTTCCGTCACCTGCAGTTGGGGGTTTGTCAGTTTATTTAGCTCAAATAAAAAAATTTCCAATGCTTGATGCGGAGGAAGAATACATGCTTGCAAAAAATTGGCGAGAAAATGGGAGTCTACAATCGGCCCATAAATTAGTAACAAGCCATTTGAGATTAGTAGCAAAAATAGCTATGGGCTACAGAGGTTATGGTTTACCAGTAAATGAACTTATATCAGAGGGTAATATCGGTTTGATGCAAGCAGTAAAAAAATTTGATCCAGATAAAGGATTCAGATTAGCGACTTACGCGATGTGGTGGATCAAAGCTGCAATTCAAGAATATGTGTTAAGATCATGGAGTTTGGTTAAAATGGGCACAACAACTGCACAAAAGAAACTTTTCTTTAATTTAAAAAAAATTAAAAGTCAAATTGCACCAGAGCAAGATGGAGATTTAAAAGATGAGCAGGTAAAAGAGATATCTAAAAGACTTGATGTGGACTCCAATGAGGTTGTAAATATGAATAGGAGAATGATGGGGCAAGAAAAATCTTTAAATGATCCTATCAAAAGTGGTGAAGCTGATGAATGGCAAGACTGGTTGGTTGACGACAGTTTAGATCAAGAATTATTAATATCACAACAACAAGAATACAATGATAAGAAAGAACTTTTAAACAGTTCAATGAAAATTTTAAGTGAGCGAGAAAAAGAAATTATTTACGCAAGAAGATTAACAGATGAACCTAAAACTTTAGAGGAGTTAAGCAAAAAATATAATATAAGCAGAGAAAGAATAAGACAAATTGAAACAAAAGCTTTTGAAAAACTTCAAAAATCAATGATAAGCGCAAGTAAATCTAAAAATTTACTAACTGCAAATTAATTCTTAAAAGGATCTTGAATTAAAATAGTGTCTTCCCTCTCTGGGCTTGTAGAAACACTTGAAATTTTAGCTCCAATAAAATCCTCTAATGCATAAATATATTTTTTTGCATTTTCAGGTAAATCTTTCATATTTCTTATACCTTGAGTTTTAGATTTCCAACCTTTGAAAGTTTTATAAATTGGCTTTATGCTAAATTGATCTTCTGAGGTTGCGGGTAAATAATCTATTACATTTCCGTTCAACTTATATCCTATACACATTTTGATTTCCTCTAAGTCATCTAATACATCAAGTTTTGTTAAGGCTATTCCATTTATTCCAGAAATCTGAATTGATTGTCTTACAAGAACTCCATCAAACCAACCACATCTTCTTTTTCTCGCAGTTACCGTCCCAAATTCTTTTCCTCTTTTTCCTATGCTTTCACCTATTTTATCTTTTAGTTCAGTAGGAAAGGGTCCGCTTCCTACTCTTGTAGTATAAGCTTTTGTAATTCCTAAAACGTATCCAATCTTATCCGGGCCAAGACCAGAGCCAGTAGCTGCAGTTGCTGGCACAGTATTAGAGGATGTTACAAAAGGATAAGTTCCATGATCAACATCTAAAAGAATCCCTTGAGCACCTTCAAAAAGAATCTTTTTTCTATCTTTAGAGAATTGGCTTAGTTTAAGCCATACTGGCTTTGCAAATTTTAATATTTTTGGAGCAATTTTCAATAACTCATTTTTGATGTCATCTTTTTTATAAATCGTTTTTTTTAAACCTTTTCTTATTGCATTGTGATGTAATAAAACATTTTCTAACCTTTTTTCTAGATTACTTTCAGATCTTAAGTCCATTAATCTTATCGATCTTCTGCCAACTTTGTCTTCGTAACAAGGGCCTATACCTCTTCGAGTAGTGCCAATTTTTCCTTTTCCGGCAGCATCCTCTCTAATTTCGTCCATTTCTTGATGAAATGGTAAAATTAGTGAAGCAGATTCTGATATTATAAAATTCTCGGGCTCTACATTTATCCCTTTTTTCTTTATATCATCAATTTCATCTAAAAGTGCCCAAGGGTCAATTACAACACCATTGCCAAGTATTGATATTTTTCCTTTTCTTACTATGCCAGATGGTAAAAGTCTTAATTTAAAAATTTTCTTATCGATTACAAGTGTGTGTCCTGCGTTATGGCCACCTTGAAAACGTACCACTACATCTGCTTCACTCGACAACCAATCTACAATTTTGCCTTTACCCTCATCTCCCCACTGTGATCCTACTACTACAACATTATTCATTATAAAAATTTCTGTTTTACTTTTATTGAATTTAAATGATTGATTGGGCCATGACCTTTACCATAGTTTAAATTTGATCTTATTGCTTGGTTAACATATTTAATCCCCAACTCACAAGATCTCTTTAATGGTTTTCCACATGATAAGAATGTTGCAATAGCGCTAGATAAAGTGCATCCAGTCCCGTGAGTATTTTTAGTTTTGATTTTTTTATTTTTAAATATTTTAAATTCCTTATTATTTAAAAAAACGTCCTCTAAAAGATTTGACTTACTATGACCCCCTTTTACCAGTACATTTTTTGCGCCAATTTTGATAAGAAATTTTGCAGCTTTTATCATATCTTTCGTATTCTTAATTTCTACCCCTGTTAAAACTTCAGCTTCAGGAATATTAGGTGTGATTAAAAATGACTCCTTTAATAGTTTTTTTTTTAAAGTTTTAATTGCAGACTTATTAATTAATTTTGACCCCCCTTTGGCAATCATAACTGGATCTAATATAATTTTTCTCTTTATCTTTTTTATAACTTTCAAAACTGATAATATTACTTGTGATGAGTGCAACATTCCTATCTTAACCACATCAGGTTTCATATCAGCACAGGTAACTAAAATTTGTTTTTCAATATCTTTGGGACTTAATGGGGTTACTCCAAAAACTCCTTTAGTATTTTGTGCAGTAATGGCTGTTATTGCGGTCATTGCATATCCACCTAAAGCTGTAACAGTTTTTATATCCGCCTGAATACCTGCCCCTCCTGAAGAGTCAGATCCAGCGATGATTAAAATTTTTGATTTTGGTTTCAAATTAATTTATTGATTTTTTTATAATTTTTATACATTTTAAAATTAAACTTTTATTATTAGACTCTGCCATAATTCTAATCTTAGGTTCAGTGCCAGATTTTCTTACTAGTATTCTTCCTTTTTTTCCCATAATTGAGTTAGCTAGTTTGATGGCCTTTCTACAACTAGCTTTATTAATTATTTCTTTATCTCTAACCGTCACATTTTCTAAGATTTGAGGTAAAGGCTTAAAAACATTTAATAAGGAGCTCGCTCTTTTTCTTTTTCTTAAAGAAAATAAAACCTCTAATGCAACAAGTAGTCCGTCCCCTGTTGTAGCGAATTTTCCTAAGATTATATGTCCAGATTGCTCACCGCCTAAATTAAAACTTAATTTTTTCATTTTCTCTTTAACATATTTGTCACCTACTTTTGATCTAGAGAATTTTATTCTCTCTTTTTTTAAAAAGTTTTCTAATCCTAGATTTGACATTAGTGTGCCTACTACACCTCCTTTTAATATACCTTTAGACTTCCATCTACGGGCGAGCATTCCGATGATTTGGTCACCATCAATGATTTTTCCTTTCTCATCACACATTATTACCCTGTCAGCATCACCATCAAATGAAACACCAATATGAGCTTGATGTTTTTTGACTGCAGATTTAATTCTAGATGGAAACATCGATCCACATTTTTCATTAATATTTAAACCGTTAGGCTTAATTCCAAGTGCAATCACTTTAGCTCCAAGTTCTCTAAGTAATTTGGGCGCGGCTTTATAGCAAGCTCCATTAGCGCAATCTAAAACTATCTTAGTCCCTTTCAAATTATAATTTTTTGGGAAATTATTTTTTAGGATTTTTATATATTTTTCATTACCATCTTCTAATCTTTTAACTCTACCTAAGTATTTTGGATTAGTTAGTTGTTTCGAATTTTTGGCATCTATTAGTTTCTCTATTTTTTTTTCAATTTTGTTAGATAATTTCATACCATCTGGGCCAAATAATTTAAGCCCATTGTCAAAATAAGGATTATGAGAAGCTGTGATCATTATACCCATGTTAGCTTTCATTGATTTGGTCAACATGGCTAATCCGTTCGTCGGTAAAGGACCCAAAGTAAAAACGTGCATACCACCTGAAACAAGTCCAGAAACCAATGCTGGCTCTAAGGTATATCCAGATAATCTAGTATCTTTTGCTATAATTGCAATTTGTTTTATTTTTTTTTGATTTTTGAAGTATGTTCCAGATGCTAAGCCAAATTTAAAAAATTTTTCTCCTGTAATGTTTCCTTGATTTACAGTTCCTCTAATGCCATCAGTTCCAAAATATTTATTTTTCATATGTCTTTACCATTTCGTTGTAGATTAAAATACCTTGCTTGATCTCATTAACATCATGCACTCTAAAAATTTGAACTCCTTGAGACAATAAAAAAATTACTGAAGCTAAAGTTCCACCTACTCTTTCTTTACTATCAAATTTTCCTGATATCTGATTTATAAACCTTTTTCTAGAAGTTCCAATCATTATCGGAAGTCCCAAGCTATGAAATAAAGATATTTTAGAAATTAAAGTCAAATTATGTTTCAAAGTTTTTCCAAAACCTATTCCTGGATCCAACACTACTTTTTTACTTTTGAATTTTGTGTTTAAGCTTTTTTCAAAAAAATCATAAACATCTAGTAATACATTATTATATTTTGGATTATTTTGCATTGTTGAGGGATCACCCTTCATATGATGAAGAACTTTAGGAATATCTAAGTTTTTTAATTTATGAAAAGACATCTTATCATAACTAAAACCAGAGACATCATTTATCAAATTTACACCATATCTCGTACTTCTTTGCATCAATTCAGATTTTCTAGTATCGATTGATAGACAGGTATTCTTAAATTTATTTTTAAAATTTTTTATTATATATTTTATTCTATTCCACTCTATTTTTGGGTCTATGTCTTTGGCACCTGGTCTTGTCGACTCACCACCAACATCTATTATATCTGCTCCAGAATTTATTAAATTATTAATATGTTTAATAGATTTTTTTTTGTTATTATATTTCCCGCCATCTGAGAAACTATCTGGAGTAAGATTTAAAATTCCCATAATTGATGGTTTCGAAAAATTTACATTTTTTAAGAAATTTTTTCTTTTTAAAATAATTTTTTTTATATCTTTTTTGACTTTTTCTTTTTTTTTCTTTTCTAATTTTCCAACGTCAAGAATATTTATTAATTTGTAGCTGATTTTGTTTTTTTTTCTCGAAATGATTTCTAAGTTATCAAATGCTATGTTTTTATTACCGCAAAGAGGTAGTGCGACTTTTTTTTTAATAAGCTTTTTTGCTTTTTCTCCATAGTAAAAATTACACGCTCTAGTGTAATATTTTATCATGAATTTAGATTGCTGGTTTAGGTTTTAATCCTAACGATCCTAGTGCTGATGATTTATTGTCATCACTTTCCTCTTCTTTGAAAGATCTTGTCGGTTTAATATTTTTCAAAATTAAATCTCTAATTTCATCACCAGATAAAGTTTCATAAATTAATAGAGCTTTAGCAATTTTGTGAAGATCATCGATTTTGTCTGTTAGAACTTTTCTTGCTCTTTCGTAGCCTTTATCTACTATTTTTTTTACTTCGGCATCAATTTTTCTAGCCGTGTCCTCTGACATATTTTGTTGTTTAGTTACTGACCTACCTAAAAAAACTTCTTCTTCATTTTCACCATATGCTATAGTACCAAGTTCTGTGCTCATCCCATATTTTGTAACCATGTTTTTTGCCATTTTTGTAACCATATCAATATCTGAAGATGCGCCAGAAGTAACTTTATCATGTCCAAAAATTATTTCTTCAGCTATTCTTCCGCCCATAGCTACAGCAATATCTGCATGCATTTTTTCTCTAGAAACTGATAATTGATCTCTCTCTGGCAATCTCATTACCATTCCCAAAGCTCTTCCTCTTGGAATAATAGTTGCTTTATGAATTGGATCAGATGCTTTTTCATTAAGCGCAACAATTGCATGGCCACCTTCGTGATAAGCTGTCAATTTTTTCTCGTCTTCTGACATTACCATTGATCTTCTTTCTGCTCCCATCATAACCTTGTCTTTTGCTTCTTCTACATCAGACATTGTTACAACTCTCTTATTTTTCCTAGCTGCTAGTAGAGCAGACTCATTAATTAAATTTGCTAAATCAGCACCAGAGAAACCAGGGGTTCCTCTAGCAATTGTTCTTAATTTTACATCAGGCCCTACATTTACCTTTTTGACGTGAACTTTTAAAATAGCTTCTCTGCCTATTATGTCAGGATTACCTACAACTACTTGCCTGTCAAATCTACCTGGCCTCAATAAAGCGGGATCAAGAACATCTGGTCTATTAGTTGCTGCGATTAAAATAATACCCTCATTAGTGTCGAAACCATCCATTTCTACAAGAAGCTGATTTAAGGTTTGTTCTCTCTCGTCATTACCTCCGCCTAATCCAGCTCCTCTACTTCTACCTACCGCATCTATTTCATCAATAAAAATTATACATGGTGAATGTTTTTTTCCTTGTTCAAACATGTCTCTTACTCTAGATGCTCCAACTCCTACAAACATTTCGACAAAATCAGATCCGGAAATTGAAAAGAATGGCACATTAGCCTCTCCAGCAATAGCTTTAGCTAAAAGTGTCTTACCTGTACCTGGTGGACCTATTAAAAGTGCACCTTTTGGAATTTTACCTCCCAATCTGCTAAATTTTTTTGGATCTTTTAAAAATTCAACTATTTCTTCTACTTCTTCTTTTGCTTCCTCAACACCAGCAACATCATTGAAGGTAACTTTGCCTTGAGCCTCATTTAAAAGTTTTGCTTTAGATCTTCCGAAGCCCATTGCACCACCTTTTCCTCCTTGCATTTGACGCATAAAAAATATCCAAACACCTATTAATAACAACATAGGGAACCAAGATAATAGAATACCTAATAATGATGGCATTTTATCTTCTTGAGGCGAAGCTACAATACTTACTCCGTTTGATGAAAGTTTATCAACTAGCTCGGGATAATTAGGTGAATATGTTGTAAAATTATTTCCATCGGCTAAAACACCTTTAATGTTATTGCCTTGAATTTGAACTTCAACAACTCTCCCAGCCTCTACCTCATTTAAGAAATTTGAAAATGCAAGGGAGTTTTGTTGTCTGTTTATTTTTTCTGGATCTTGAAACATATTGAATAATCCTACTGATAATAAGACTATTATGACCCACATGACTAAATTTTTTACATTCATAATTTAATAAATAATCATTAAAAATTGATTAACAAGTATACTAATAAAAAATATTAAGTTGTAAATAAGACAAAATATAACAATTTTAGAGGAATATTACTTTTTTTCCAATTTTAAGGTCAAATAACCTGGTTTCTTTATAAATAAACACCCCCCGAGAGTAGATCTAGAAAAATTTCTGTTACTTAAATTATTTATCAAATTCATAACTTTTTTTGATCTTAGATTATAATAGTTGCCTTTAAGAGTTCTAATTGAATTATTGATTAAAGTCATTTTTGTCTCATTATTTAAACAGTTAAATTTTGTGGTATTAATCAGTAATAAATTTTTTCTTTTCCTTACTATTTCTTTAAAAGTTTTTTTAAAATAACTCTCCAAAGTTGAGCTGCTAGAGGCTAAATTATTAATAGATCTTATAATCTGATCATAATTTATTCCACTTTGCTCTAAGGGTTTTTTTAGTTTTCTTATATTAGTTCTTAAATACTTCGAATTGTAATTAGATGGGTCTTTAATATATTTGCCGAATACTAATCTCGAAATTTTTATCAATTGATTTTTTTTTACATCAAGCAATGGCCTATAAATCTTAGCTTTGTTATTAAAACTACTAAGTGTTTTCATAGCTGATAAACCTTTTAATCCACTTCCCCTTGAAAGACGAATTAAAAAGGTCTCGACTTGATCTTCTAAATTATGAGCAGTTAGTATAACTTTGGCTTTTTGTTTGGAGCAATACTCTTGCAATTTCGTATATCTTATTAATCTAGCCTCATTTTGAATGTTTTTTTTAATTTTTTTTCTATTGGTAAAAATTTTCAATTTAATTTTTTTCGTTTTCAAAAGATTTTTAACTTGTAAGGCCTCTTTCCCTGAATTTTTTCTAATATTATGATTTATCAAAACATAATAAATTTTTGTTTTGTGCTCATAACTAAAAGATTTTGCCAAGGCGGCTAAGGCTAGACTATCTGGACCGCCAGAAACTGCAATTATCAATTTTTCTTGTTTTAAAATTTTAAGTTTTTTTTTAAAATCTAAATAAATTATTCTAAGATCATTAAAATCTTTAAAATTGTTTTTAAGATTTACAATTGAATTTTTTTTGCTCATATTGAGCTTTTTGTAACACAGACTTGCTAGCTTTTGGATATTCTTTTTTAATACCAGATATCATCTTACATCCTTGGTCTTTTTCGCCTAGTTGAACCATGGTGATACCTAACTTTAATAAATTATCTGGAGCTTTAATACTTTTCGGATAATTTTGATACCCGTCCAAGTATGCTGTAGCGGCGTCAGAATAAAGTTGTCTTATTCTAAAAGTTTCCCCGTACCAATATTGTGCACTACCGGCTAAGTCATGGTCTTTATTTTTTTCTATGAATTCTGCTAGTGCAAACTCAGCAGTTTCATAATCTCCTATCTTCATAAAGCTTACTGCAAAATCATATTGCTCTTTAGGTGGTTTGTTAGGAAGTAATGATTCTTTTTTTTCTGGCTCTTCAGTTATAACTGTTTGAGCACTCTCAACTGAATTTAATGTTTGATTAGCAGGTAAGTTCTGAGTTTTATACCCAGGATTAGCTCCAAAGTCCTGTGGTTTACTTGTGCCAGGAAGTTGAACTTGTTTTTTTTCTTTGATTTGAGTTGATCCAGACTCTAAATCTGAAAATCTAAGCTGAGTATCAGATTGTATCTTTGTAACTCTTGTTGACAACTTATCTAATTTGAAATTAACTTCCTCAAACTTATTCGTCAATTCACGAAATTGATCTTCTATATTATTTAATTTTAAAAGATGTTTAGTTAGAATATCTTCATTTAATCCATCCGATTTTAATGAAGATTTAAGTGCAGAAGATGCTGTAACATCGGATTTATTATAAACTGCTTTTTCTAAAGTTTTAAGATCTTTAGTTATTACTTGTATTTGATCAGAAATAGACTTTAGATAAATTTCTTCTTCCTCGGCATTTAAAAATGTAAAGAATGTTAGAATCGCAAATACCAAAAAATTTATTTTTTTAAATTCTCTGATGAAAATCATAGTTCTTTTTAATTTCACAAAATGGCAAAAAAAAGACCCTTTAATATCTTATATTAAAGGGTCTTTAAGTTTTGTAAGTTATTTAATTTACTTTGACTGTTACTGATCTTCTATTTTGTGACCAAGATAATGGCGAAGATTTTGGATTAACTGGTTTTTCCTTTCCGTAACTAATTACTGAAATCCGTTTACCCGATATTCCATAAGTCATTAAATAATCTCTAGCTGCATTTGCTCGTCTTTCGCCTAATGCTAAGTTATATTCTCTTGTTCCTCTTTCATCAGCATGACCCTCGATTGTAACATTAAGATTTTTATTTTTTCTTAAATACGTAGCTTGTTTTCTTAATGTTGCTCTTGAAGCAGTTGTCAAAGAAGATTTATTAGTTGCAAAAAACACTCTGTCAGGAACACCGGTTGCTAAAAACTCAACTGTCTCTTTTCCAGTATACACATCTCCGTCAATATCACCTGATTTTTTTGCCGTAGAACATGCGCTTAGTAAAAGTGTAGTAAATATTACTAAAAATATGTTTTTTAAATTCGTTTTCAATGTCATTTTATCCCCTAGGTTTATTGTGGTTATTTCAAATTATTAGAAATTATTCAAGTATATTTTGCATAAAATTCAACCTCACTTAGATAATAAAGAGGACCAAGATGGGTCTGAAGCGTCAGTTTTCGTAGAAAGCCTTCTTTCATTGTATCCTGTTATATCAATAGACCATAATTTTGCGGAAAATCCCTCTCCTTTTTCCCCCGCTTTTGTTTCTCTATAAAACACTAAAACTCTTCCATTGGGAGACCACGAGGGAGCTTCCTGATAGTAATTTTCGGTAAGTAATCTTTCACCTGTTCCATCAGTTCTCATCACGCCAATAAAAAATCTTCCTTTATGCATTTTGGTAAAAGCTATTAAGTCCCCTCTAGGTGACCACACCGGTGTTCCATATATTCCCTTACCAAATGTAATTCTTTTTACATTTCTCCCGTCACTTCTCATAACATAAATTTGTTGTAAACCACTTCTATCAGAATTAAAGGCAATAAATTTACCATCTGGTGAAAATGAAGGAGAGGTATCTATAGATGAATGTTCGGTTATTCGCTCTACAACTCTAGTGTCCAAATCCATTGTATAGATATCTGAGTTTCCATCCTTAGCAAAACTCATTATAATTTTTTTTCCGTTTGGTGAAAATCTTGGAGCGAATGTCATTCCTGGAAAATTACCAACAACTTCTTGAGTACCGGTTTCAATATCTAAAAGATAAACTCTTGGCATATTTCTAAAATATGACATATAGGTAACCATTTGATTAGTTGGATTAAATCTTGGTGTGAGAACTAGTTCATTACCTAAAGTAAGATATTTTGTATTAAATCCATCTTGATCCATTATCGCAAGCTTTTTAACTCTTTGATTTTTTGGTCCACTTTCGGCTACATATATTATTCTTGTATCGAAGTAACCCTCCTCACCTGTTAGTCTCTCATAAATTTTATCTGAAATTATATGAGCCACCCTTCTCCAATTAGAAGGAGTGGTCGTAAACGCTAAGGCTGTCATTTCTTGAGCAGCAGTTAAATCCCATAATCTAAACTCAACTTTTAATTTACCGTTTTTAATTAAAAGTTTCCCAGTCACTAACGCTTGTGCTTTTATCAATCTCCAATCTTCGAATCTCGGTTTAAGATGTGCGATGTCTGGTTTTTGAACAAACGCATCCCTTTTCAATGGATTAAACAAACCTGTACTTTTAAAGTTTTTCTCAATTATTTCAGATATATTTAAACCCAAGTCTTTTATTTTCAAATTTTCAACTTTTTCAGAACTAATATCTACATGCAACGGTGATACTGCGATCGGCAAAGGATCTAAATTACCTCGCGTAATATCGATCTCAATTAATGCGTGTAGATTTTTTAAAGAAAATAAATTGAATAAAATTATAAAGAAAATTTTTTTCATTTTTAACCTTTTAACATTTCAGCTGGGTTAAAATTTAATTGTATATTTTTCCACTTTTCATAACCAGTTGGTGGTACTTTAAGAGGCTGACACAATCTAACTGCTCTTAGTGCACTTTCAGCCAAAACTTTATAAAATTTTTGCCCTGGTTTATTCATCCTTTCGTGATCTAATATCTCTGATTTCATAATTGTTCCATCTTTTTTAAGCTGCAATTTGACCCTAACCAGTAGATTTTGGTCATAAGGTAATCCAAGTGGAACACTCCAACAACCAAATATTTGGGCTCTCAAAGCGTCCTCTTGAGACAAAGTAAGACCAGATGCAAATGAATTTTTTTTGCTACTTTGAGTAACTTTTTCATTTTGTTTGCTTTGAACTGCTTCGACCTCTTTAGCTTTATCAATTAAAGCTGCTATTTGATTAGTATCAACTAGTTCTTTTTTTTCAAATTCTGACGATTGTCTTATTTGTGGTTTTACTTCTTCAGGATTCTGCTTTTTTTTGATTATTTGTTTATCTTCTTTTTTTTCGTCTGGTAACGGAATTCTGTCAGGTTTTTCTTTTGCTTTAGCTGATGGAGGAGCTTGCTCTGATACCACCCTCTCTTCCTCTTTTTTCTTTTTATCTTCAATTATTTTTCTTGCTTTTGGAGCATATGGAATATTGGTCCTATCTGAAATTTGAATTAATTCCATTGAAACTATAGGAGGTAAATCTACTGGTTCTCTAAGCATAAAAGGTAAGCTCAAAACTGTAAGAATTATCATTAAAGAATGAAATCCTATTGAGTAAATTAAACTTCTTATCATAATCCATCCTAATTTTTATATGGCTCTGAAACTAACGCCACTTTTGAAAAACCTGCTCCAGAAAGTGTGCCCATAACTTCAAGTACTCTTCCATAATTTATATTTTTGTCTCCTCTCACATAAATTCTTGTATCTGTTCTATTTTTGGCAATAGCTAGTAGTTTGGGAACCATTTTTTGATAAGTAACTTGATGCTCTTGAATAAAAATTTCACCTTTTGAATTTATACTGATTGTTAAAGGCTCTTGATCATCTGGCAATGAGTCTGCTGCAGACTCAGGTAAATCCACTTGCACACCAACGGTTAGGAGCGGTGCTGTAACCATGAAAATGATTAATAAAACTAACATTACATCCACAAAAGGAGTAACATTTATTTCACTCATCGGTTCGTTTTTTGAGCGGTTAAATTTAAATGCCATTATGAATTAAATAATCGATAAAAATCTTTTAGAAAAATTTTCGATTTTAGAAAAATATCTTCTAGAGTCACTGTTAAATTTATTATAAGCAACAACTGCAGGTATGGCGGCAAGTAGTCCTAAAGCAGTTGCGAATAAAGCCTCAGCTATTCCAGGAGCCACTATTGCTAAACTTGTATTTCTTGAGATAGCTATTGACTGAAATGAATTCATTATACCCCAAACTGTGCCAAATAATCCTATAAATGGCGCCGTGGATCCAATAGTTGCTAAATATGTAAAATTTTTTTCTACCTTTTTTAATTCAGTATCTGTAGCTATTTCTAAAATTCTTTCAACTCTTGCTGACTGAATAGACGCAGATTGCCTTTTTGTTTTAATTAATTCAGCCATTGCTGCTTTAAAAATAAGCGTTGCTGGATCTTTTGAATTTAAAGGGAGGTTGTTATTAAAACTTTCAGCAGATTTAGCCTTCCAGAATTTTTTTTCAAAATCATCTGTTGATTTATTGATAGTTTTAAAAAGTTTAAATTTATCGAAGATTAGAGCCCATGAAAAAATTGAGCTTGCAATTAATAGTATTATAACAAATTTAACAACAAAGTCTGCTCTCATGAATAAACTCCATAAAGTAAACTCAGATGCTCCGCCCAATCCCACTACTTGAGATGCTATATCTTGCTCCATAGTGGTTAATTACTTTTAGATTGTGTCATGAATTTGGCGTTAATAGTTATTTTGGGTTCAATTTTCTTCGGTTAATCTTGTTTCACTGAAAAATCTTGCGATCAGTATGGCATCAGATTTATTAACGTCTTTTTTTTTTGATAGTTGATTAGATAGTTTGGGATACATCTCAATTGCTTTAGTTCTACTTGAGTCCTTGGTAGAATTAATTAATTCAAAATGTTTTTTCCACTTAGATGGTCGAACAAAGAAAATTGGCAGATCTAGAGCAGCACAAATACCTTTAATAGCTCCAAAAGTTTGACCAAAATTAAACATACTTGTAACACCCTGGCCAGGCATAGCATTTACTTGTTCAACAACAACCGATACTTCATTACTATCTATGATATTTTCTTTTAGTAGGCTTACCAGTAGTGCGCTATTTAATTGTCTTTTATTTTTTTTTCCCTCGGACATTACAGGTATGTCAAATATTTTCAGGACCTTGTTATTTTCAAGAATTGCTATTGCTCCACTTAAACCGGGATCTATTCCTATAATTTTCATTATTGTAAATTTTTAATGTTGGCATTGGTAAAGATTTTTTGAACATCATCTAATTCCTCTAACGCGGTTAAAACCTCTATAAATTTCTCACTCTTATCTTTAGCTAAATCAATAAAATTAATAGGCCTCCACTCTATCGAAGAATAGTGCAATGTTTCAATTTTTTTTTCAAGTTCCATTTTTATTTTATAAAAATCCTCTTTCTCAGTCAGGATCTCATAAATATTATCTAAAATAATACAGTCTTTTGCTCCAGCATTTATTGTAATTTCAAATATTTCTTCCTCGTTAATTTTATTTTTTTCAATATGGATCACTCCACAATTAGAAAACATATGGGTAGTTGATCCTGTCTCCCCTAATCTTCCCCCATTTTTTTGTAAAATTGTTCTGATACTCGATGCAGATCTATTTTTATTATCGGTCAGAGTCTCTATTATTAAAGCAGTGTTTGATGGTCCAAACCCCTCGTACCTTAAACTCTCATAATTTTTTTCTCCACTAATTTCTGATTTGCTGATCGCTCTTAAAATATTATCTTTTGGCATGTTGGCATGTTTAGCTGCCTGAATTGCAGTTCGTAATCTCGGGTTCATATCGGGATCCTTATCTCCTAACTTCGCCGCAACGGTTATTTCTCTTGATAATTTAGAAAAAATTTTAGATCTCTGTTTATCTGCTCTGCCTTTTTTATGTTTAATACCTGCCCAATGCGAATGTCCTGCCATAATTAATTAGATAAACTTCCTCCGTGTATCAATCTTGTAATTTTTTTTGCTAAGCCAGTTTCAAAATCAGTTTCGATAATTACTCCAGATAAAGTTCCCTCACCCTCCGCTGGAAAATGACTAACTGCATCTTTATCTTTTAAAAATTTTTTTATTGAGTTTTCTTTATTCATTCCAATTACAGAGTTATAATCACCGCACATACCTATATCTGTTTGATAAGCTGTTCCACCATCTAAAATACGAGTATCTGCAGTAGGAATATGTGTGTGGGTTCCAATCACACAAGTAGCTTGACCGTCAAAAAAATGACCAGCTGCCATTTTTTCACTTGTGATTTCACCATGAAAATCTACGACTAAAAAATCTACCTCTTTTTTCAATCGCATTTTATTCTGAATTTCTTTGGCTGTTTTAAATACATCTTCTGTTTTTCTCATGAAAACATTTCCCATTAGATTTATTACTCCTACTTTAAAATGTTTATCTTTTGAAATAAATATTTTATATCCTCTGCCTGGAGAACCATTTGCTAAGTTGGCAGGTCGTAAAAGCCTATTTTCTTTTTCTATAAAATCTGCTGTTTCTTTTTTGTCCCAAATATGGTTTCCAGAAGTAATTACGTCGACTCCTAATCTAAAAAAATCTTCTGAGATTTCTTTAGTAATGCCTCTGCCATCATCAGAAGCATTTTCTCCATTAACAATTACAAACTCAATTTTATTATTTTTAATAAGCTCTGGAAGTTTGTTGTATAAAACTTTTCTACCAGAAGCTCCCATAATATCTCCTAAAATTAGTAAGTTCATTTATAAATTCTTTTTTCTGTTATAATAAAATCTAATTTAACATCTTTTTGACTCACCGGAAGTTTATGATGTTTTTGAAACGAAAAAGCAACACCAATGGTCAAAATATTCTTAAATTTTTTTAAATATTTATTTAGATAACGATCATAAAACCCTTTACCATATCCCAATCTATATTTATTTTTATCAAAAGCTAATATGGGAATTATCATTATATCAGGAACTTTAGCGTGGCTTTTAGCTGGTTCAAGTAAACCAAATTTATTCACAAATAATGCTTCATTTTTTTTCCAAGAAAAAAAATTCATTAGATTATTTTTGTCAATTACAGGAAGCAATATATCCTTTGTCAAAATATGGTTAAATTCTAAAATTTTAAGAACATTCAATTCAAAGTTAGAGGGATAATATATAGCTATTTTTGTAAATTTTTTTTTCGATTTAAATTGAATTAATTTTATTAAAGGTAAGAAGAATTTTTTATCGATATCAAAATATTTTTTTTTTCTTAAAATTAAATATTTTTTCCTTAATTGAGTTTTTTGATACATCTACTGTATTTTAGACAGCGATTCTGTGTTTGATATTATTTTTTCCAAAGATTTGGTAGTTTTATCAAGCATTGCTTCATATAAAGATTTATTTTCTTCAATAGTTTTTTTAAAGCTATCTAATTCATTATTTAGATTTTGTATCTCAATATCTTTACTCTCTTTATATTTGATCGCCAAAGATCTTATTTCTTTAAATTTATTTGATATTTCGTCTAGTTTTTTCTTCTGATTTGTTACTTTCTGCTTTAAATCAAAATACTCGTCAATTAATTGAATAGTAGTAATTAGTAAAAGCTTATTTTCTCCTATATTCCCTAATTTATCTTTTAATTCTGAATATTTTTTGTCTAAAAACTTAGTTAATTTTTTTAACGATTCTTCTTGGCCATCGTCACATGAGAGTAGGTAATCCTTATTATTAAATTTTATATTTACATTTGCCATTTATCTATTTCACTTACTAAATTTTCAGTTTCTTGACTTAATTCCTCAATATCTTGGTTAAACTTTTCCTCCATTTCAGTGCTTTTATTAATTGCTGATTGAAGATTTCTTATTTTTTCTTTTAAATACTTATGTTCCCTCATTAGTTCCTCATTTTTTTTTTCAATTTCTTTTTTTTGATTAGCTAATTCAATTTTTTCAGTTTTAATTTTTTCTAATTCATTATTTGGCTGTGAATAACTTAATGACATTGAATTTAATTTATCAATAAGGTGGTTTAGATTTTGTTCTTTTTTTTCAAAACTACTCATAAAGATTTATACCATAATATTGATATAGTTAGTTTAAGTCTATATAGGTAATTAAAAGTGACTGTAAAATTTAATCAATTATCCAACGCAATTAGATTTTTATCAATTGACGCTGTACAAAAAGCAAATTCTGGCCATCCTGGGATGCCCATGGGCATGGCAGATGTTGCGGCGGTTTTATTTAAATACCACCTGAGGTTTAATCCTAAAAATCCTAGTTGGGCGAATAGAGACAGATTTATTTTATCTGCCGGACATGGATCGATGCTTCTTTACTCGCTACTTTATTTGACTGGTTATAATTCTATTTCATTAGAGGATATAAAAAATTTTAGACAACTAAATTCTATTTGCGCAGGCCACCCAGAGTATCAAAATGGGACAGGAATTGAAACTACCACGGGCCCATTAGGACAAGGTTTAGGAAATGCAGTCGGTATGGCTATAGCAGAGGAAATATATAGAAAAAAATTTGGATCAAGTATAATTAATAATAAAACTTATGTTATTGCTAGTGATGGTGATTTAATGGAAGGCATCAGTCATGAGTCAATGAGTTTAGCGGGTCACCTAAAATTAAAAAACCTCATAGTTTTTTTTGATAATAATAAAATTTCAATAGATGGTTCAACTGCTCTAAGCGTTTCAGATAATTATAAAAAAAGATTTGAGTCATATGGTTGGAGTTTTTTAGAAATTAATGGTCATAATGAAAAACAAATAACTAAGGCAATTTCAAAAGCATCTAAATCAAAAAAGCCAACGATAATATCTTGTAAAACTGTTATAGGTTATGGTTCGCCTAACAAATCTGGTAAAGCTTCGTCACATGGATCTCCTTTAGGAGAGGAAGAAATATCCTTGGTAAGAAAAAAACTTAAATGGGACAATGAACCTTTTGAAATTCCTGATAAAATTTTAAATGAATGGAGGAAAATTGGAAATAAGGGTGAAGAATTAGAAAATGAGTGGCTTGAGACAATCAATAAAAAATCTAATATTAAAAGCGAGCTTGATAAAACTATCAATAAATTTGATATTAATGGCTTAGAAAACTTAATTCTAAAAGAAAAACAAAAATATTTTGAAACTAAACCAAGTTTAGCAACGAGACAATGTTCTATGGCGGCTATCGAGAAGATTTCTGCTTTTATTCCTCAACTGATAGGTGGTTCAGCAGATTTAAGTGGCTCTAATAATACAAAAACAAATAATTCCAAAATCATAAACTATAAAAATTTTAATGGAAATTACATACATTATGGAGTTAGAGAACATGGTATGGCGGCAATCATGAATGGTTTATCATTGTACGGAGGAATTATTCCGTATGGAGGAACATTTCTTATATTTTCAGATTATTGTAAACCATCTATTAGACTTTCTGCTTTAATGGGTCTAAAAATGATTTATATTTTTTCACATGACTCAATTGGTCTCGGAGAGGATGGTCCAACTCACCAGCCTATAGAACAGCTTTCAGGATTAAGAGCTATTCCAAATCTTAATGTTTTTAGGCCAGCAGATATTAATGAGACCTTGGAATGTTGGGAAATAGCTTTAAAAAATAAAAATACACCTAGCGTTATTGCTTTATCTAGACAAAAAGTTCCTTATATTAATCCTGATAATTCAAAACAAAATAAATGTGAAAAAGGAGCGTATGTAATAAATATAACTTCGCATGAAAGCGTTGTTACAATAGTTGCCTCTGGGACTGAGGTGGAACTTGCATTAAAGGTACAAAAAAAACTTCAAGAAAATAATGTTCATTCAAAAGTTGTTTCTATGCCTTGCATGGAGATTTTTGATAGACAATCTGAAGATTACCGTAAAGATATTTTAGATGAAGGCTCATTAATAGTTACATTAGAAGCGGGAAGTATAATGTGTTGGCAAAAGTATATAAAAAATAATGATGGTATTAATATAGGAATAGATAAATTTGGAGAGAGCGCTCCTTATAAAGAGGTCTATAATCATTTTGAGTTATCAGAGGAAAGTATAACAAGTTTCATCCAAAAAAAATTAAGAAAATAGTGTTTAATGGGTGAAATAAATTTCTTTCCTGATAATTTAAAAGTTCAAAATCAAAAAATAATTTTAAGATTAGATTTAAACGTACCAATAAAAAATAAAATCATAACAGACGATACTAGGATTACAGCGTGTTTACCTTTTATTAAAAGTTTAATAAAAAAAAAGGCTAAAATAATAATAATTAGTCACTTAGGTCGACCGAAAGGTGTAAAAGATCCCGAGCTTTCTTTAAAACCAATTTATAAATATCTTAAAAATGCCCTTAATACCAATGTGTATTTTTTTACAGGAAATTTTGATGACGAAATAAAGGAAAAATTCTCATACCTTAAAGAGGGTGAGGTAATGTTAATAGAGAATATTAGATATTTTAATGAAGAAACTGAAGATGACGAAAATTTTTCAAAAATATTAGGTTCATTAGGTGATATTTATATCAATAACGCTTTTTCATGTTCGCACAGAAAACAAGCATCAGTGCATAATATAACAAAATTTGTAAAAAAAAATTACGCTGGCCCACTTCTTAAAAAAGAAATAGAGGCAGTTAATTTAGTTATTAAGAATAAAAAAGAACCGGTAACATGTATAATCGGGGGGTCTAAAATTTCAACAAAAATCAATGTAATCTCAAATCTAATTAGTAATGTTAATAATCTAATAATAGTTGGTGCAATGGCTAATAATTTTTTTGTTTATAAAAATTTAAGAGTAGGTAAATCATTAATAGAGAAAAATGTAGAAGAGATAATAGAAAATATCTATAAAAAAGCTCAAGCTAATAATTGTGAAATATTAATACCTCAAGATTGTATCGTCGGAAAAAATTTTGGTGGTGAAGGATCAAACAAAAATTTAGATGAAATTAGAGATGACGAAATAATTTTAGATATAGGTATTAATACAATTAAAAATATTAATAAAAAAATTGATAAATCAAATACGGTATTATGGAACGGGCCAGCTGGATATTTTGAAAATGACAATTTTTCTAAAGGAACTTTATCAATTGCCGAAAATATCTCAAAAAATACTGCCGAAAAATCATTAATTTCTATCCTTGGAGGTGGAGATACTTTAGCGGCAATTAAAAAAAGTAAAATTAAACTTTCTTTTTCGCACTTATCAACAGCAGGAGGTGCATTTTTAGAATACTTAGAAGGAAAAGACTTGCCTGGCATAAGAGTTTTAAAATAAATAATCGATATGACGCTAAATGAAATCGCAAAAAAAATGTGCGCTAGAGGTAAAGGTATTTTAGCCGCAGATGAGAGCACTGGTACAATTGCCAAAAGATTTAAAAGTATAAATGTGGAAAACTTAGAAAAGAATAGATTAAATTTCAGACAAGCTCTCTTTAGTTCAAGCGCAATGAAAGATTGTATCGGAGGAGTGATCCTATTTGATGAAACAATCAGACAAAAGACTACTATAGGATCCTCTATTCCGGAATTAATTTCTAAGCATGGTGCTATTCCAGGTATTAAAGTTGACAAAGGTGCTAAAGCTTTAGCTGGTTCAAATAATGAGACTGTTACAGAAGGTTTAGATGGCTTACGTGAAAGATTAAAAGAGTATTATGAATTAGGTGCTAGATTTACAAAATGGAGAGCTGTTTATAAAATCTCAAACGAATTTCCTTCATCTCAATCGATCAAATCAAATGCGCATGCATTAGCTAGATATGCCTCTTTAGTTCAAGAGGCTAAGATGGTGCCTATTGTAGAACCAGAAGTTCTTATGGATGGTTTTCATACTATTGATAAATGCTATCAAGTAACAACTGATGTTTTGAATGAATGCTATAATGAACTAGAAATTCATAAAGTCGATTTAAAAGGAACAGTTTTAAAACCAAATATGGTAATTCCTGGCACTGATTGTAAAGATAAATGTAGTTCAGAGGAAATAGCCAAAAAAACTCTGGATTGTTTAAAGAAAAACGTACCAAGCATTGTCCCTGGAATTGCTTTTTTATCAGGCGGTCAATCTGAAATTGAGTCGACTAAAAACCTTAATGAGATAAATAAAATTAACGATAGCAACTTTTTAATTACATTCTCATATGGTCGAGGTTTACAAGCAAGTGCTTTGAGGGAATTTGGAAAAAATCAAGATAATATTTTAAATATTCAAAAGGCCTTTAATCACAGAGCAAGGATGAATGGTCTTTCATCAAAAGGAGAGTGGTCTGAAGATTTAGAAAAAGAAACCGCTGCTTAATCACATTGAAGAAATTAGTTTATTTAATTTCACCAAATAAAATTTACAAAAATTTTTATAGTGATTTAGATAAAGTGCTTTCTTTCAAAAATGTTAAGTTTTTTCAATTTAGAATTAAAAAAAAGCCTAAATATTTTTTGAAAATAGCCAATAAAATCAAAAAAATTACAAAAAAACACAAAGTAAAATTTATATTAAATGATGATTATATCTTAGCCTCTAAAATTAAAGCTGACGGGTGTCATATGGGCCAGCTTGACGGTCCTTTTTCTAAAGCAAGAACTAGGCTAAAAAATAAGCTTCTTGGAGTTACTTGTCATAACTCAAAAATTCTTGCAAAAAATGCTGTAATAAATAAAGCAGATTACGTTGCTTTCGGATCTTTCTTTAAATCGAAACTTAAGCCTAAAGCCACAAAAGCAAATATAGATATATTGCGATGGGCTAAAAAAGAGATAAAGGTGCCAATAGTAGTTATAGGAGGTATTAATAATTTAAATTACAGAAAATTAATTAATGCTGGAGCAAAATATATTGCAATATCAAGTTATATTTGGGATAACCCAAAGTTAAAACCTGAGTTTGCTATAAAGAAATTCAAATGAAAATAACTGCTAATGAAATTAAACAGGGAATGATTATTGAGCATAAAAACGATTATTGGAACGTTTTAAAAACTCAGCATGTAAAACCTGGAAAAGGTGGGGCTTTTAATCAAGTTGAATTAAAAAGTGTAATTAAGGGAACGAAATTAAATGAGAGGTTCAGGTCAAACGAAACAGTTGAAAAAGCAGAAGTTGATGAAAAAAAATTCAATTTTTTATACATCGATGGAGAAAACTGTCACTTCATGGATAATAAAACTTTTGAACAAATTGAGATTTCAAAAACTATTGCAGGTGAACAATACAAGCTTTTAAAAGAGAATTTAGAAGTTACAATTTCATTTATGGAGGAAAAACCAATTTCAATGGAGTTGCCTAATAACATAGAATGTACTATAGAAACCACTGATGCAGCTATAAAGAACCAAACTGCATCATCATCGTATAAACCGGCTACACTAGATTGCGGAATAAAAATTAATGTTCCCCCTTTTATTGAAAGTGGGGAAAAAATTATTATAGATACAAGAACTTTAGAGTATGTGAAAAGAGTGAACTGATGCGACTAAACTCTCCACAAATAAATTTAATCACAAAGGCTTGTCTTAAAGCTTCTAGGTCTTTAATTCGTGACTTTGGAGAAATAGAAAATTTACAAGTTTCTGCAAAAGGACCAGGTGATTTTGTTTCTTCTGCTGATAAAAGAACTGAGAAAATTTTAATCGAAGAACTGCTTAAGGCTCATCCAAATCATTGCATTGTTACCGAAGAGTCTGGTGTGATAAATAATTCAAACTTAAATAATAAATGGATAATAGATCCAATAGATGGAACAACAAATTTTTTAAATGGTATACCACAATTTGCAATTTCTATAGGTTACGAGGAAGAAAATGAAATTAAATGTGGAATAATATTTGATCCAATAAAAAATGAGATGTTTCTTGCTGAAAAAGGTAATGGTGCTTACCTTAACAATACAAGAATTCGGGTTTCTAATAGAAAAAGATTAAAAGACGCATTATTAGTTACGGGGGGGCCAAAAAATTCAAGTAAAATTAAAGACAAAATATTTTCAGAGTATGAATTCATTTCAAAAAAAATAAATTTTCCAATTAGAAAGTTTGGAAGCGCTGCCCTTGATATTGCATATGTGTCTTGTGGTAGATTTGATGGGTGCTGGCATAGAGAATTAAATTATTGGGATCTAGCTGCAGGAATTGTAATGATAAAAGAAGCAGGTGGTTTTTTTGATTATTTCGAAGAAGATAAAAAATTCCCCTTAAAAAAGAATATTATCGCCTCCAATACCTTTATTCACGAGGATTTAAAAGGTTTAGTAAAAAAAGATATTGAGTAAAAACAATTATTCATATAAAACACCGCTCATGAAAAAAAACATACATCCCAATTACCATAAAATCAAAGTCGTTATGACTGATGGAACTGAATTTGAGACTCGTTCAACATGGGGAAAAGAGAATGACGTTTTAAAATTGGATATAGATCCAAAATCTCATTATGCTTGGACCGGGGGTGCGCAAAAAGTTTTAGATAAAGGTCGAGTGAGTAAATATAATAAAAAATTTAGTAATTTAAGATCAAAAAAATAAGCTATGACTGATACACCTTTCATGCCAAAAGCCACTGCTGTTTGGTTAGTTGAAAATACAACTTTAACATTTAAACAAATTGCAGAATTTTGTGATTTGCATGAATTAGAAATAAAAGGTATTGCAGATGGTGATGTAGCCAAAGGCATAAAAGCTTATAATCCTATACTCGCTGGTCAACTTTCTAGAGATGAAATTGAGGAGTGTTCAAAAAATTCTAATAAGAAACTTACTTTATTGAAAAAAATTGATGAGGTTAAGTTGAAAGAAAGAAAAAAACCTAAGTATACACCTTTGTCAAAAAGACAAGATAGACCAGATGCAATTTTATGGCTATGCAAAAATGCTTCGGAATTAACTGATGGTCAAATTTCAAAATTAGTTGGAAGCACTAAAGGGACTGTCTCTTTGATAAGGAAGAGAAGCTATTGGAATTTTTCAAATTTAAAACCTCGAGATCCAGTAATTTTATCTCTTTGTACTCAAGAAGCATTTCAAAAAAGTTTAGAAAAGGCAAAAAGAAGAGTGGAAAGAGAAAAAAAGGCTAAGATAAGAGAGGAAAAAAAGGCTGCTGCAGCTTCTCTATAGACAAATAATCACTCAAATGATAATTACCAATGAAAATTAACTGGGGGTTTTTATTAAAATAGACGTAAAAGATAACAATGTCGAACAAGCGATTAGAGTTTTAAAAAGAAAACTTCAAAAAGAAGGCTTTTTTAAAGTTATGAAAATGAAAAGCACCTACGAAAAACCGTCTGAGAGAAAAAAAAGAGTTCAGACGGAAAATATGAAAAGAATAAAAAAACTTCAGAAACTTAAAAATAGATACTAATAAAATTAAAAATGAGAGGATTTATAATGCCATCTGGTAAAGTAAAATGGTTTAACGCCAAAAAAGGTTACGGTTTTATAACTGATGATAAAACAAAAAAAGATATCTTTCTTCATGTATCAGCTTTGGAAGACTCAAAACTAAGAGTTTTAAAAGAAGATCAAATTATTAAGTACGACATAAAAGAAGAAAAAAATAAACTTCAGGCAATTAATATTAAAAAGAAATAACTATCGCGGGGTGGAGCAGTCTGGTAGCTCGTCAGGCTCATAACCTGAAGGTCGTAGGTTCAAATCCTACCCCCGCAACCAAAATGACAAATATAATCAGAAACATAACTATCATTGCTCATGTCGATCACGGTAAAACAACTTTGATTGATAATCTGATGAAGCAAAGCGGTACGTTTAGGGAGAATGAAAACGTAGAGGAAAGAGTAATGGACTCAGGCGAGTTAGAAAAAGAGAGGGGAATTACAATTCTAGCAAAGCCCACCTCAATTAATTGGAAAAACTCCAGAATAAATATTATTGATACTCCAGGTCATAGAGATTTTGCAGCTGAAGTGGAAAGAGTTTTACATATGGCAGATGGAGCTTTATTACTTATAGATTCTGCTGAAGGTGTAATGCCTCAAACAAAATTTGTTTTATCTAAAGCACTGAAGCAAGGATTGAAACCCATCGTTGTGATTAATAAATTAGATAAACCTGATCAAAGAGCAAATGAGGTATTAGATGAAACATTTGATTTATTTGTAAATCTTGATGCTAACGAAGAACAATTAGATTTCCCTGTATTATATGCAAGTGGTAGATCTGGTTGGGCATCTAAAGAAGTAAATGGACCAAGAGAAAACCTTCAACCGTTATTAGATTTAATTATCGATCATGTCAAACCATCAACTTTTGATAAAACAAAGCCATTTGCAATGCTTTCAACTCTTTTATATGCAGACAGCTATCTTGGAAGAAGTTTAGTTGGAAGAATTGCTCAAGGAACTGCAAAAGCAAATCAGCAAATCAAAGCGATAGATTTAAGTGGAAAAAAAGTTGATGAAGGAAGACTTACAAAAATATTTAGATATGAAGGAACAAAAAAAGTTCCTATCGAACAAGGTGAGGCTGGAGATATAGTAATTATTGCTGGATTAGAAAAAGCGAATGTTGCCGATACTATTTGTGATCTAGAGATAAACGATCCTATAAATGCTACACCTATAGACCCTCCAACTATGTCCATTACAATAACAGTAAATAGCTCCCCTTTGGCAGGAACAGAGGGAAAAAAATTAACAAGTACTCAAATTAGGGATCGATTAATTTTGGAAGCTGAAAACAATGTTGGGATCAACTTTGAAGAAAATGAAAATAAAGATGCTTTTGTCATAAGTGGACGAGGTGAGTTGATGTTAGAGATTCTTTTAACACAGATGCGAAGAGAGGGATTCGAAATGACCGTAAGCCCACCAAAAGTTTTAATTAGAGAAGATGATCAAGGTAACAAAATGGAGCCAATTGAAGAAATAACAATGGATTTAGATGAAGAGTTTTCGTCAAGAATTATAGACTCCATGAATAGAAGAAAAGGTAAATTAATTGATCTCAAGGACACTGGAAAAAATAAAAAAAGATTAATTTTTCATGCGCCAACTAGAGGATTAATGGGTTACACAAGTAGATTTTTAACATTAACAAAAGGTACTGGCGTAATAAATAGAATTTTTCACTCTTATGGAGAATACTCAGGAGATATGGAGGGAAGAAGAAACGGTGCTTTAATTTCCATGGAAAATGGTAAAGCAGTTGCCTTTGCAATTTTCAATTTACAAGCTCGAGGTGAAATGTTTGTGACACATAATGATCCAGTTTACGAAGGGATGATAGTAGGCCTTTCTTCAAAAAGTGGTGACTTAGAGATTAATGTTTTAAAAGGGAAAAAACTTACAAATATGAGAACTCAAGGAACTGATGAAAATGTAGTTTTAACACCAGTAAGAAAAATGGCTATAGCCGAACAGCTAAGTATGCTTAATACAGATGAAGCTTTAGAGATAACACCAAAATCTTGCAGACTTAGAAAGTTAATATTAGATCCTCATGAAAGAAAAAGGCAATCAAGAGCCAAGGCTTCTTAAAGACTGAATCTTGATTTTTTACTATCTGTTAGAAAACCTTTAACAGTATCTAGTGTCATAGATTTGAAACTCTTACCAAATCCCGCAATTTGATTTATTACTTTTGGTGGCATTGTAATTATATTGCAATTTAATTGTTTTGCTTGAATAAAGTTGTAAGCTTCTCTCGTACTAGCCCAAAGAATTTCAATATTTTTATTTTTCTTAGTTAAAGTGATGCTTTTTTTAAAAATCGGAAGAGGGTCTTTACCTTTATCAGCCATTCTGCCTGCAAATATTGAAATTATTGATTTTGTTTTCTTATTTAATTTTTTAAAAATCTTCTTAGTTTGTTCGAATGTGTAAACTGCAGTTATATTAAGTTTAATTCCTTTGTCACTTAATTCTTTGATGACTGGTCCTGTAAATACTCCTTTAGAATTTACAACCGGAATTTTTACGTAAACATTTTTACCCCAAGAATTAATTTCATAGGCTTGTTCCAGCATATCTTTAAAATTATCTGCAAATACTTCAAAAGAAATTGGTTTTTTTTTACAAACCTTTAAAATTTTAAGAGAATAATTTTTGTAATTTTTAGCTCCAGCTAATCGCATTAAACTCGGATTAGTCGTAAAGCCATCAACTAAAGACTTATTGTTAAAAAATTTAATTGTCTCATAGTCAGCAATGTCACAAAAGATCTTTGTTTTCATTAGTCTAAATTTTTAACTATGTCTTCTGTCATCTTTTTTGCATCTGCAAACAACATTAAAGTGTTATCTTTATAAAAGAGTTCATTATCTATACCGGCATACCCTGGTGATAAACTTCTTTTAACAAATAAAACAGATTTACATTTTTCAACATCTAGCACTGGCATTCCGAATATTGGACTTTTTGGATCTGTTTTTGCTACAGGATTTGTTACATCATTTGCTCCAATTACAAATGCAACATCGGAATTAGCAAAATCGTTATTTATATCTTCTAATTCAAAAACTTCATCATAAGGAACATTTGCTTCAGCTAATAAAACATTCATATGGCCAGGCATTCTTCCAGCTACAGGGTGTATTGCGTAAGTAACTTTAATGTCATTTTTTTTTAATTTATCTACCATCTCTCGAAGAGCGTGCTGAGCTTGGGCTACAGCCATACCGTACCCTGGAACTATAATTACAGATGAAGCATTTTTCATCAAAAAAGCCGCATCTTCTGCGTTACCACTTTTAACTGGCTTTTGATCTTTCTTTTCTTTTTTATCATCAGTAGAATTGTCTGCTCCAAAACCACCTAGAATTACACTTACAAAAGATCTGTTCATGGCTTTACACATTATATATGAAAGTATTGCTCCAGAGGATCCGACAAGTGCACCTGTTATAATCAAAGCAGTATTTTCTAATGTAAAACCTATTCCAGCTGCAGCCCACCCAGAATAAGAATTAAGCATTGAAATTACTACAGGCATATCTGCTCCTCCTATAGGAATAATCAATAAAACTCCGACAAGAAATGAGATTATAATTACAGTCCAAAAAATATTTGTAGACTGAGTTTTACATAGGTAAAAAATTAAAACAAATATACCTATTCCAAGCACCAAATTTAAAATATGCTGACCACTAAATGTAATGGGAGCTCCAGACATTATTCCTCTTAACTTTAAAAAAGCTATTATAGAACCTGAAAAAGTTATCGCTCCTACTGCCGCTCCAATAGACATTTCAATTAGACTCGCTAATTTTATATCACCGACATTTCCTAGATTAAAAGCCGTGGGATTTAAAAAAGCTGCGATCGCGACAAAAACTGCTGCTAAACCTACTAAACTGTGAAAACCAGCCACTAATTCTGGCATTGCAGTCATTGGAATTTTAAAAGCTATAAAAGCACCGATTGCTCCACCGATTACTAAGAATATAACTACATAAACTAGAGACGTTGAAAAATTTCCAATTGATAGGAATGTCACTACGATTGCAATTATCATTCCGGCAATTCCGAAGTAGTTTCCTTGTCTAGATGTATCTGGTGATGATAATCCTCTAAGCGCAAGAATAAATAATATTCCAGAAACTAAGTAAAAAATTGCTGCTAGATTAGCTGAGATCATTTCTTTTTATCTTTCTTTTTTTTGTACATTTGAAGCATTCTTTGAGTCACCAAGAAGCCCCCAAAAATATTTATTGCTGCTAAAATGATAGCTATAAATCCAAAGATACTCGATGTATTAAAAATACTCTCGGAACTTCCTGCTAAAGCTGCAATGATAGCACCTACAATAATAACTGATGAAATAGCGTTAGTGACTGACATTAATGGAGTATGAAGCGATGGAGTAACACTCCATACAACATAGTAACCGATAAAGATCGATAAAACAAAAATGCTTAATCTAAATATAAACGGATCTATTTCCATAATTAAACTCTTTTAATTAATGATTTTTCTATTATTTCGTCCTCTAAATTAATATTAAAATTTTTCTTCTCTTTACTATACAAGTTGCGGATAAAACTAAATAAGTTTTTAGCATATAAGTTTGAAGCAGTGAGTGGTAAACTATTCATTAAACTTTTAACTCCTATAATCTTTATCCCATCTACTGAATTAATTTTGCCTGCTTCTGAAAATGCGGAGTTTCCTCCCTGTTCTGCTGCTAAATCATAAACAATTGACCCAGGCTTCATAAGTTTAACTAAGTCCTCCGTTAGTATTCTTGGAGCAGGTTTTCCAGGAATTAATGCTGTACATATAACTATGTCATTTTTTTTAAGAGCTTCTTTCATCATCTCTGCTTGTTTTTTTTTATACTCATCTGATGCTTCTTTTGCGTATCCACCAGTAGTTTCCATATCTTCGTTTTGTTCAACTGTTAAAAATTTACCACCTAAGCTTTCTACTTGCTCTTTAGATGCTGCTCTTACATCAGTTGCCGAAACTATTGCACCCAATCTTTTGGCAGTAGCAATTGCTTGTAGTCCAGCAACACCTGCTCCAATAACTAATATTTTAGCTGCTGGTACAGTGCCGGCTGCTGTCATCATCATCGGTACAGCTTTCTTAAATTCTGCCACACAATCAACAACTGCTCTATATCCGGCTAAATTAGATTGAGACGACAAAACATCCATTGATTGAGCTCTGGTTATCCTGGGTAACAATTCTAATGAAAAAAGTTTTATTTGTTTATTTATAATTTTATCAATCCGATTTTTATTTTTGGCTGGATTGAGCATACCAATTAGAATAGTTTTCTCTTTTAAAATATTAATTTCTTCATCAGACGGGCAATTAACTTTAGTGATAAGGTTGCACGAGCTTAAAACTTCTGATGACGAATTCTTTATTTCAACTCCATTTTTTATGTACTGATCATCATTAATACCAATATGAAGTGCATAATTTTTTTCAACACATACTCTCAGTCCAAGACCAATAATACTTTTCGCTGAGTCAGGGGTAATTGAGACTCTTTTTTCTAATGCTGTGTTTTCTTTAATTGAGCCTACTATCATTTTATTAAATTAAATCTTTAAAGCAACGTAATCGCGAGTATTACTAAAATTGCAATGACTGCAAGAGTTCCCCATAATACAAATTTTGTGAAACCACTATAAGTTTTTTTAAAATCATTCTCACTCATATTTTAACCTTGACGAGCTTTGAATTTTGGATTTTTTTTATTTATTACGTAAAGCTTTCCTCTTCGTTTTACAAGCTTAGAGTTAAGATCTCTTTTTTTTAACGATTTTAATGAGCTAGCAATTTTCATAATTAATAAAGCCTGGCAACGTCCTACTCTCCCATATCTTAAGACAAAGTACCATCGGCGCTGAAGGACTTAACTTCCGAGTTCGGTATGGGATCGGGTGTAGCCCCTTCGCAATAATTACCAGGCATGGCTTTATAGTATTTTTAGTTTAGAATGTAAATATGTTTTTAAAGAAAAATCTTTTTTCATTAGTGCAATTTTCGTTCTATTTAATCCCTCTTTCTCTAATAATTGGTAGTACAGTCATAAACTTTAATATTATTTTATTTTTGATTGTTGGATTCTTATATATTTTTTTAGGTAAAATAAAATTTATATTTAGCTTCAATAGTAAAATTTTATTATTATTTTTTATAATATTAATATTTTCATCTATTGTTAATATAAAAGTTATTGGATTTGAAAATTTTTTTAAATCAATTTTTTTATTAAAGTTTTTCTTACTATATATTTTAATTGAAAATTTGGTATCCAACAAAAATTTAAATATTAAAAATTTTAGTAAAATAACTTTATTTCTAGTAATTTTTGTCTCTTTAGATTTAATTCTCCAATTCTTTTATGGAAAAAATATATTTGGTTTAAGGCCTTGGGAAGGAAGAATTACGGGAGTATTTGGATCCGAAGCTATAGCTGGTGGTTTTATCCAAAAACTCTTTTTAATTTCATTAATTGGAATTTATTTATCGATGTATAAAAATAAACATTTAAAAAAAATTTTTGGCCCTCTTTTAATAATAGTAATTCTTTTTGCATCTTTTATTGCCAGTAACAGAATGTCGTTTTTATTAATTATATTAACTCTAATTATGTTAATTTTTTTTATAAAAGAATATAGAAAAAAAATTCTTATTCCAATTCTATTTTTAGTTCCCGTATATATTTATCTTTACGATCAAAACGATGATTTAAAAAAAAAATTTGATGGATTAAAGAATAAAGTTATTAATTTATCAAATCACGCTTTTGAAATATTTGACGATGAAAATCAAAATAAAGAGGTTCTTAGAACTAATCACGGAAAAATATATTTCACTGCCATTCAATCTTTTAAAGAAAATAAAATTCTTGGCAGTGGCCTCAAATCATTTAGAAATAAATGCAGTAAATTTGAAAATTTAAATGAAAATTTTAAATGTTCAACTCATCCCCACAATTATCATTTAGAAATTTTGCATGATGCAGGATTATTAGGATTGTTTGCTTTGTCTATTTTTTCATTTGCAATCATATATACAATTTATAAAAATTTTAGACAAAAAAATTTAATTTATGAAGATAAGCTAATCATATCTCTATTATTGTTGAACTTGTTAATTGAAATTTTTCCAATTAAATCTACAGGTAGCATCTTTAGTACTTGGACTGGAACGATTTTTTGGTTATCAATTGCCTTGGTAAATTATGGATCTAGAAAAAAAGATTATTAATAGAAATCAACTTACATTAAATATTTTTGTCTTTATAAACATATCCATTTTCCTTGGAATCTTTTTTGTAGGCCCCGATAATTATTGGTTTGATAATACCAAATGGTTATATGAATCAACTGATCTAACAAATTCTCAACTAAGCTGGGAATATTTTAAAAATGACGAATGGCGTTTCCCTTTTGGTAAAAATCCTAATTACGGACTAGAGGTCTCTAACTCAATAGTCTATACGGACAATATTCCTATTCTAGCTTTATTTTTTAAAATATTTGATGGAATTATTTACAATAAATTTCAATACTTTAGTTTGTGGATTACTCTAACCTTTTTTTTTCAACTTTTTTTTTCATACTTGCTTTTAATTAGAGCAACTAAAAATAACTTATTTTCTTTTTTTGGTAGTTTTTTATTCCTGTTGTGCCCTTTTTTATTTTTTAGATTATCGCACCACTTTTCTTTAGGCGCACATTGGTTAATTTTATATGCATTTTATACTGCATACTTTGTTCAAGAGAAACAAAAAGAGTTTCATTGGTACATAATATTTTTCTTAAGCACTCTTACACATTTTTATTTTACTATTATGATGTTTGTGATCTATTCTTCATTTTTACTGGCAGAAATTATAAATAAAAATAACTTTTATAATATTTATAAAGTTATTTATAAATTATTATTTGTTTTGACGTTGATGTTTTTAGTAGGCTATTTTGAGTCTTCCCCAGTCAATTCAATATCCAGAGGTTATGGGGAATTTAAGTTAGACCTATTTGGATTTTTTGATCCAAAACTGGGATCAGGGAACTCATGGTCAATTTTTCTACCAGATATTGAAGGTACACATTTGGAGGGTTTTAATTATATAGGTTTGGGACTAATTATTTTATTTATTCTCGCTCTATTTTCGTTGATTAAAAATAATTTTAATAAAGTTGAAATTTCTAATCTATTTAAAATACAAAATCTTTATATATTAATATTTTTCATTTGGTCTATAACAACAAATCCTTCTGTCATGGGTAAGGAAATATTGAAAATAAATCTTCACGATTATATTTTTGGAATGCTAAGTATATTTGGAGCCACAGGAAGGTTTGCTTGGCCAGTCATTTATATACTAATTTTTGCATCGTTAGTTACTATTTTCAGAAAATTTAAAGTCGCTCACGCCATGTACATAATTGGATCAATACTTTTTATTCAAATTGCTGATACGGGTGCTGCAATTAAAATAAATTCTTTTAAAAAACCCCAGCTTGAGAAAAAAGATCAAATATGGAATTTAATTGAGAAAGATTTTCAAAAAATTAAAACCACATACCTATTTAATAATTATGGCCCCGTTTATAGAGGAATGCGAAGTGTTTTAGGAAGTATGAACAATATTAAAACTAATATAATTTTAAATGCAGGGATGGATAGAGTGAAAGCTGCTAAAACTAGATATGATTTTTATGAAAAGATTACTAAAAAAAATTTAGATGCTGACACAGCTTACATTGTTGATAACAAAGGACATTTAATTAATTTAAAAAGAAACTTTATAAACCAAAATGTTGGTTTTTTCTACAGAGATGATCTTTGGATTATGCTTCCAAATAAAAAAGACTTAATGAATAAATCAGATAAAAAAAAAATTGATCAAATTAGTTTTTTTAAAGTAGATATAAATAAAAAAAATATGGTTAAATTTAAAAAAGAATATTTAGGTTTAGGATGGACACATAATTTTTTTGAGGAATACGGAGCTTGGACAGAAGGAAAGCAAGCTTTTTTGTTAATAAGTTTAAACAAGTCTCAAACTAAATTTCAAAATAAATTAAAACTTGCCTTAGATATAACTCCTTTCAATTTAAATAAAAATGAGAATTATGCGCTAAATATTTATATTAATAACAATCAGGAGAGGCAAATAAATTTTTATAACAATAAAGACTCTCAAATAGTTCATGTTGATTTAGACAAAAATTTATTAGAACAAGATTTATTAATAAAATTTGAACTAACTGGTTTAATATCTCCTTATAAATTACGTAAAAGTCCAGATGCTAGAGAATTAGGGATTCTATTAAAATCTTTCGAGGTAAAAGAAATTAAATGATATCTATTTCAATAATAATTCCTTGTTATAATGATGAAAAAATTATTGAAAAAAAACTAATCTTATTGGTTAAAAAATTAAAGTCTATTAAAGCCAAATTTGAAATTCTAGCTATAGATGACGGGAGTAAAGACAAAACCTTTGTAAAACTTAATAAAATTAAACAGAATTATAAAAATGTTAAAATTTATTATAATAAGAGAAATATGGGAAAATCATACTCAATTAGAAAGGGCTTAAAAAAATCAAAATATAATTATGTGATATTAACTGACAGTGATTTACCTTATTTTTATGTATTTTCAAAAATTGTTAAGTATTTTAAAAAAGATTACGATTTTGTATTTGTTAACAGAAGGCATAAAAAAAGTTCAATACAGAAAAAAGATTTATCTTTTTATCAAAAAACAAGATACTTAGCAGGTTATATTGTAAGTTTAATAATTAGATCATTACTTAACTTAAATATAGATGGAGGAGATACACAATCAGGGCTTAAAGGATTTAAGAAAATTAAAAATTTTGAAGATTATGAATTTATATCTTTTAAATTTTTCTTAGATCTTGAAATATTTTATTTATATCGAAAACTTAATAAAAAATTTTTTTCTATCCCTGTTAAATATGATATTGATGAAAATTCATCTATTCAAATCTTTTCGGTTAAAAATTTTGCAATATTAAGTGAGCTTACAAAGGTTATTTTAAAATTAAAATCTCAAAGATACTAAGAACATTCTATAACACAGTAAAAAGATAAATTTTTTACAGGTAAAATAAACGGGCTTCTTAAAAATTTCTTTATCTTAAAATAATGGCTTAGTACAATTAAAATTTCATTTAGTGAATTAAGATGTTCATGACTCATTATTTTTGAATAATCTAAACCATATTTTGCTCTAAAACCTAAACCTGTCGTTAGTTTCCATCCTAATTTAAAGGCCAGCTCACCTTCACAAGGAATTGCAATTTGTAAAGTGCCATTTTTTTTTAAAAGTTCTCTGCATTTTTCCGTAATTCGAGGCAAATCTTCTAAGTGTTCAAAAGTCATTATTGAAATTATCCGATCGTATTTTTTATTCTTAATTTCAAATAAAGATTCATAGAAATTATTAATTTTTTTAATTTCAATGCTATCTTGGTAAAGATTTTTAAATGGCTCAACTATGTCATATACTGAGTAATTTTTTTCGTGCTTTAAATGATTTAAAGTTCCAGCACCTATTTCAAGAATTTCTTCATTATGAATTTGTTTATTTGAAATCACTTTGTGAGCCCAACTTTCCATATAACTACTTAAGAAATTAAAAAACCCTTTGCCTTCCCTATTGTCTTTGTAGTGGCGCTCGTAAATACTCATATATTGTTCTGTAAGCCTAGGTCTTTTTTTTGGAAATCTTTTTTTTATCTCTAGAAAATCCATAATTAAATATAAAATTTTATTAGTTCATCTAAAATTTTTTTTGATGTATAAATTTGTTTCCATTTCGGATAATGTTTTTTAAATTTTCTAAGATCTGATACGTACCAAATGTGATCTCCTGTTCTGTTTTGTTTAACAAACTTTTTCTTAATCTTAATTTTACAAACTTTTTCAATGTAATCTAAAGCTTCTAAAATTGAACAATTTGATTTACTACCTCCTCCTATATTATAAATTTCACCTTTTTTAGGTTTTTTAAAAAATTCCCAAAAACTATTTATTAAGTCCAGACTATGAATGTTGTCTCTAACTTGTTTTCCTTTGTAGCCTAAAATACTATATTTCTTGTTTTCAATCGATGACTTTACTAGATATGATAAAAAACCATGTAGCTTTGTTCCAGCATGTGCTGGTCCAGTAATACAACCTGCTCTAAAACAAGCGCAGTTGAGTCCAATATTTTTACCGTATTCTTGTACGATAAGATCTGCATAGGTTTTTGAAACACCAAAAAAACTATGAATATTATTATCAATTGACATATTTTCATTAATACCTTTTGAAAAATTATTATTAGAACTAATTTCCCATCGGGTTTTTTTTTCAATAAATTTAAGTTTGTTAGGGTTATCTCCGTAAACCTTATTTGTTGACATAAATATAAAAACTGCTCTTGGACAATAGTGATGAGTATTTTCCAATAAATTAAGCGTTGATTTAGCATTAATGTCGAAATCTATCATTGGATAATTTTTAGCCCAATCATGTGATGGTTGAGCTGCTGCGTGTATGATAAGTTTTATTTTTTTATTATATTTTTTAAAAATTCTTTTTATAGAGTTTTTATCTCTTATATCATAATTATAGTGATGATATTTCTTTATTTTTTTTAAATTTTTTTTAATTGATGTGGTATCTCCCTCATTTCCAAAGAAAAATTTTCTTCGATTATTATCAATACCAATTACCCTATAACCCTTTAAAGCAAAAAATTTAACTGATTCAGACCCAACTAGACCACATGATCCAGTTACTAAAACTATAGACATTAAAAATACTTCTCCATTATTTTTTTATTATTAATTAACCATTTGTATATATCTCTAATTATATCATTAGAGCTTAGTTTGGGTTTCCAATTATAATATTTCCTAACTTTAAAATTATTAGAAACAAAATAAGGTACATCAAATAATGATGTGTGTTTTTCTTTGAAAATTTTTAATTTATTTTTTGAAATTTTTTGACATTTTTTCGTTAAATCTCTTAAACTTATTGTATTTTTTAAACCCCCGCCTATATCAAATGTTAAGTTAGAGATAGATTTAATTTTTCTAATTTGTTTATAAATGATTTCACAGACATCATTTATATGAATTACATCCCTTAATTGATTACCATATCCCCCGTATCCTTTGTATGATAATTTTTTTTTGTTAATATGCCTAGCTACCCATAATGAAATAAAACCTTGATCTACTTTTCCGAATTGCCAAGGTCCGCTTATTACTCCAAACCTATTAATTATATATTTAAAATTATACATATAACTATATTCCTTTATAAGCATTTCTGAACTTAATTTTGTAAATCCATAAAGTGATATTGGGGAGTCGTTGCTAAATGTTTCATCTATTTTGATTTTCGGCAAAATTTTTTTTTTTTTATTTTTTATCAAAGAATTAAGTTTTTTTATCGAATAAACTCTACTTGATGATAAAAATATTACGTTGGATTTCTCTTTTTTAATTTTTTCTAATAAGTTAAAAGTTCCAACTAAATTAGTATAAAAAACTTTTTTTGGGATTTTCTTAGAGTCTTCTATCGCTGTTTCAGCACAACAATCAATTATAAGATCAAATCTAGGAAGAGATGAAAGGTTATTATTCGATATATCAAGCTTATAATTTTTAATCCCAAAAGAATGTAGTCTTTTCATATTAATTTTTGAGCCATCTCTATGTAAGTTATCTAAACTATAGATTTTATATTTTGAGGATTTTTTTGTTAAATAGATCGCCAAATTTGATCCAACAAAGCCGCAACCACCAGTAATTAATATTTTCATAAAAATAGATATATATATCGATAATGTGTATATAATATTAAGCTAAGATGTTATCAATAATAATACCTCTCAAAAATGAGGAAGAAGCAATAAAATCGACTGTTGAAAAAATTATCTATCAATTACATAACATAAAATACGAAATTATTCTTATTGATGATTTTAGTGAAGATCGGACATCTGCAATCGCTGAAAAGTATTCAAAAGAAAATACTAGCATAAAGTTTTTTAAAAATGAAAAAAAGGGTTTGGGTCCATTAATAAATTTAGGAGTAGAGAAATCTTCTGGAAGTTATATAGCTATTATGATGGCGGATCTCTCTGATGATATTGAGGATCTTAAAAAATATTACGAAATAATAAATGAATCAAATTACGACGCAATCTTGGGAACAAGATTTTCAAATTACTCAAAATTAGAAAACTATCCTTTAACAAAGCTTATTTTGAATAGATTGTTTAATTATTTTGTAAAGGTAATTTTCCTAAGCGACTATAATGATTTCACAAATGCTTTTAAAATTTACAAAAAAACGACTTTAATCAAACTTAGACCATTTGTGTCGGAAAGCTTCAATATATTTTTAGAGCTGCCATTAAAAGTAATTTCGAGAAAATATGAATATAAGATAATACCAATCAATTGGAAAAATAGAAAAGATGGCAAATCAAAATTTAAAATTAAGGAGCTGGGAGCAAAATATATTTTTACATTAATCTATTGTTTTGCTGAAAAAATACTACTTAAAAAGTAAGAAAAAATTTTTAAAATATAAAATATCTGTAGTAAAAACTTGTAAATAAAAATAAAAAAAAATAAGTGAATACAATAACAAAAGACGTGCTATTTTTTAAAGCTTGTATTTGGCTTTTTTTTAATTCGATAAGTGTAAAAAATAATATTAGGACTAATGGTTCAAAATATTCTTGAAAAATAAATTTCGGAAAGCAATAAATTAAAAGACTCAAAAATAAAATAATATTTCTTTTATTCATTTGCATATATTCAAAAATGTATACAAAGCCAAAAGATGAAAAAAGAATAAAAATTATGTAATTTTTTTCAAATATTAAGTTATTTAACTTTAAAAAGAAGCCTCCGCCAAGTTTGGTCATAGTTAAAAATTCAAGAAAATTAAAATAATATAAGAAAAATAAAAATAAAAAAAATATCATAAAAATCATTAAAATTTTGAAATCTATTAAATTTTTATTTTTTTTTAAAAGATAAATTTTTTCAATTATCTTAAAAGGTAGTAAATAGAAATAAAATATAGAAGCAAAAAATATCAAATTCTTTAAAACAAATCTTGGATGATGAAATTCGTAAATAAAATTAGTTTTTTCAAAACCCTCTCCCATAAAAAGTGATCCGCCCCAGAGGTAAAGTAAAGTAAATCCTGGAACTGAAAAAATTAGATAGTATAAACTTGAAATTTTTAAATGATTTAGTTTTTTACTAAATATAAAATATAGTGATAAGAAAATTGGGAAAAAAATTAGATAAGGCCTCGTATAAAGTGCTAAACTAGAAAATATACAAATAAAGAGAATATTCTTATGATGATTCTTAAAATTATCCTTTTCCATTTTTACAAAAAACTTGATTGCTATTAGTAAAAACAGCCACCCAAAGTTTTCTGTTAACCCCCAAAATGCAGATGATCTAAAAAAAGGTAAAATTAGAAAAATGCTAGAATAAAGCATTGAGTCAATTTGTGAAATTTTAAATTTGAGTTTTAAAATTTGAGAAAAAATATAAACGTTTAGTATAGAAATAACTGTAATTGAAAACTGGAAAATAAATTGATTATAAGTAAACGGATTTAAATAAGCATTAATTATATGAAATAGTGGTAAGCTGCCTTCACCTATTTTTCCATAGTTTATTAAAGTATTTAAAAAGTCTTTTTTAAATGATTCTATTGCAGGCCAAGTAAATTTCTTAAAATCTAATTCAGCGCCACCAGCAATATTCTCTCTTAAATAAAAACCTAAAAAATATAAAATTAAAATAGAAATAAAAAATAATAATTTTATATAATAATTATTTTTATTTGTAATATTTTTAAAATTTTTAATACCTGACAATTTTAACATTTGTGATTTTTATTTTGTATTGCATATACCTTGGTGAAAGTATATGTAATTATCATGAAAAAAAAGATTTTAATAATGGGTCTACCTGGTGCAGGAAAAACTTATTTAGCCGAAAGACTTGCTCCATTAATTAACGCCACCTGGCTTAACGCTGATAAAGTAAGGAAAGAGGTAAATGATTGGGACTTCAGTCCAGAAGGAAGACAGAGACAAGCTAAAAGAATGAAAGATTTAGCCGAAAAATCAATAGAAGAAGGAAGGCACGTGATAGCTGATTTTGTGTGTCCAACAGAAAAAACTAGAATAGATTTTAATGCGAATATAATAATCTGGATGGATACAATCGAAAAAGGTCGATTTGAAGATACTAATAAAATTTTCGTCCCTCCTAAAAAATTTAATTTTAGAATTAAAGAAAAGAATGGAGAAATATGGGCTATGAAAATTGCGGAGGAAATAGAAAAATATAAATGGGATAATAAAAAACCCACCGCACAAATGCTAGGCAGATGGCAACCGTGGCATGAGGGCCATCAAAAATTATTTGACGAAATTGTAAAGAAAACAGGTCAAGTAAACATAATGGTGAGAGATGTACAAGGAGTTGGTGATAACCCGTTTGATTTTTCTACAGTTAAGAAAAATATAGAGAATGCATTATCAAGTTTTGGTGAGAGAGTAAAAATTACATTGGTGCCAAACATAACTAACATTTGTTATGGAAGGGGTGTAGGATACAAAATTGAAGAGATAGTTCTAGAGGAAACAATACAAAAAATTTCAGCAACTGAGATTAGAAAAAAAATGAGGCAAGAAGGAAAATTAAAATAACCTACCTATTTATTGAGTGAAATCTAGCTTGTGCAGACCATTTTACTTTGTGAGATGCTAGATTTATACCTGACTTATGTATTGTTTTAAAATCAATTAAAATTATATCACCTTTTTTTGTTTCAAATGAGGTTTCTCTTTTTTTTTTAAGGATCGGAGATATCACTACAGATGGCACAATAGCTGATGAAGATTTTTTAAATCTTTTAAATTTAACATTTTTTATTTTGTGGCTCGATTCTTTAAAAACTAAAGGACCCATTTCGTAAGTTATATCCACTAATGAAATCCACACCACTATAGAGTTTACGTTTTTAAATTTATTATACTGTTCATCAAAATGCCAAGGCAAATTGGCGAGACGATCATTTCCTGGTATTTGTAGTCTCAATCTGTGATTATTACATATTAGAGGATTATTCTTACTCAAAATTTTTTTTATAATTCCAAGTTGAATATCATCATTAAGTAAATTATGTAAACTTGGTAATAGGTTAATTTTATCATTAAGACTACCAGAAATTTTTTTGTTTTTCTTAAATTTAGAAAAAATAATCTGGTCAAAATCTTCAATTTTTTTTAATCTTTTTTTAAAATAAAAATTTAGGAAATTAACTACTTCTAATTGATGTTTTTTAAAATTTTTATTTTTGCATAAAAATTTTTTAATATGACAAAAACCTTTTATTTTAAGATCTTTTTTTATTTTGTTAACATTTAGCATAGTAAAAAAAAGTTTTATAACTTTTCAATTAAATATCTTAGTTCTCCATTCCCATAAAGTAATTTAAAATGCTTGAATTTTTCATAACTTTCTAGATGTGTATTTTTATTAGTTTTTATCTTTTTAAATAAAAAATTTTTTTTTTCAAACCATTTCTCTAATGATATTTTACTTACATGATCCTCGATTTCTACATACCAGCTATCCAAAAAAATTGTTCTTCTAGATGGAATATTTATAAAATCTAAAATATTTTTACTCAAATTAAATTCTATTTTTTTCATAATGCCCCTCATTTTTTTTCTTGAATACCAGTATAATCCTCCCGAGCCATATAAATAGATAAAACCTTTTCCGCCCTTTTTTAAAACTCTATTAAATTCATTAAGACCTTTTTTTAAATTTCCTGTGTGATGTAATACACCTTTGCAAAAAACATAATCAAATGAAGAATTTTTAAAAGGCAACTTCAAAACTGAACTTTTTCTGAATTCAACATTTTTAATTCCTTTTAATTTTTTATATTTTTTTGCTACTTTTAAACCATCATCTCCAAGATCAACTCCGATAACTTTTTTTGCACCCTTTTTTGCAAGAGCAAATGAAAACCTTCCGCTTCCGCAACCCATATCAAGGACTTTTTTATTTTTTATAAAAATTAAATGACTTTTGTTATTTTTGTAAAATTCGTCAAGAATTTTACTTGAATTAATTTTGTTATCTTTCAACCTATCTTTCCAAAGAACTCCAAACAATTTTTTTGTTAGAATATGTTTTTTTGTTTTTGTTTTTTCTGGGTAATAACCAAAATTTTTTACAGTTTCTAAATATCTTATACAATTATCCAGGGTAATATTTATTTTATTGAAAGGAGTTGTTGTTTTTTTTGTTAATTTATTTTTTTTAACAAATGGATCTTCTAAATATAAATTTCTAAAATACTCATGAAGCGCTAAAATTATTTGCACTTGGTGTGTTTTAACAAGCTTATCAGCTAAAGAAAATAATCTATTTGCTTTTGCAAAAATTTTTTGGGTCATAAAAGTTTAAATAAACAATTAGGCTAAAGGCATTAAAAAAACAAGTCTTTTTAATCCTTTCTCTAATTTTGATTTTTGGTGGACCGTGTAGGTAACGCTCCTACTGCCTCTCGCATGTCAAGCGAGCACTCTACTTTTGAGCTAACGGTCCTTTAAAAGATATCTATAATAAATTATTTAGGATACTATTTCAATTCATCTAATATCATTTTTAAATTTTCTCTTGATTTATTTGAAATAAAGTTTTTTTTTAAAAATAATTCTTTAAATAAATAATAATTTTTTATGAATTTAAATTTTTGTTTTACAAAACTAGGTAATAAAAATTTAATTATTTTAAAAGCTTTGTTAGGACTATATGAAAATGGTTTTTTATTTAATTTAAAAGTCACATTCTCTTTTATTTTAATCTTTTGCAAAAAAGACTTTTCGACCTCTATATTTAAAAATCGACAAAAATCCTTTAAAAATTTATTTTGATTAAATTGTAAATCTTCAAATTCAAAAAATTTTAATTCTTGTTCTTTAAAAACTTTCTTTAATTTTTCTTTATCATAAACACTAAATAATAAATTTAAGAAATACGCATGTTTATCTTTTTTTTCATATTTATCTAATAATTTATCTAGAGAAACACACTCTGGACCTAAAAATTTTACTAGTTGATTTTGTCTACTTATAAAAAGGGAAACTGTGCCTTCTAAGCGCTCACGCATAATTACAAAGTATCTGCAAGGTAAGTTTAAACCTGAAAAAAAATTGATTAAACGTTTTATTTTATCGTACTGAGATATTACTTTAATATTTTTTTCATCACTATTATTATGATGCGGGACCATCCATCCTTCGTGTGAAATTAGATTAATATCTTTGGAAAGCTGTCGCTTAAATTTTGTTCTTAGGATTTGTAAATCTTGGTCTAGTAATATTCTATTACCTTCGATATAATCATATAATTCGTCAAAAATTTTTGAGTTTCCTTTATAATTTCTACCAAGGTAGTTAATTCTTTGAATATATGGATAAAAATTGGACTGCAATGCGGTTGAAGCTGATTTAGGAAGTCCGATATTAATGAATATTTTACAAGGCATTGGAATGAAAGTATTATTTATATGATAAAATTGAAATATTTTTTTTCATGAAAAATGTCAACCCAAAAATTTCGATAATAATGACAATATACAATCATGAAAAATTTTTGAAAAAGTCCATACAAAGTATTATCAATCAGTCATTTAGAAATTGGGAGTTAGTAGCAGTTGATAATGGTTCAAACGATAATTCAAGAAAGATTTTAAATTCTATTAACGATAAAAGAGTTAAAAAATTTTATCTAAAAAAAAACATTGGAAGAACAAATTGTCTAAATTTTAGCTTAGAAAAATGTAAGGGGAAATTAGTTGCAATAAACGACTCTGATGATTTTTCTGATAAAGATAGATTAAAAAATCAATTTAATTACTTCAAGAAAAATAATAAGTGCCAATTTTTAGCATCTAATTACACTTTGAATGACAAAAAAAGAAAAATTAAAATTAGAACTGATACTTTTAATTTAATTAAAAATCGAAGAAAAATATTATTTGAAAATTATATAGCTCACTCTTCAGTAATGTATACAAAAAAAATAATAAAAAAATTAGGCGGCTACCCAAAAAATTACAAATATTCTCAAGACTACATGTTCTACTTAAAAATATATTTAATAAATGAAATTCATATAATTAATAAATATTTAGTGGAAATTAATTTTAACCATGAAAATACCGAAACAAATAGGTTAATGCATAAAAATTTTACAATTTTTTATGAGAATTTAAAAAGATTAAGATGGATTAAACAAAATTTTTTTTTATCGTCTCTCGAGAAACTGAAGATAAATTATAAAATTTTCTTAAATTATCTTAAAGTTTTGCAAATTAAAATTGGATTTAATTCTTGATATAATGGTTTTTAACAAGATTTTGTTTTTTTAACTCGCTATCTTTATGCGGTCTATTAATTAAATTTACTAGTAGTGAGATTTTTCCTAAAGATTTAAAACTAAACCAAATATTAGAAGGTATTTTTAATATTTCGTTTCTATTGGAATTCAAAGTTATCTTTCTCTCTTTTCCTTTTAAATCAACAAAATGAAATAAAACTTTTCCAGAAATACATTTGATAAGACAAACATTTTTTTTATGGAGATTCCACCCTTTATGAGAGTTTTTATTAATTGAATTAAAGTATACTTCTCCAAATCCAGAAAAAAATGTATTCTTAATTGAAACATACTTTTGAATCTTACCTTTTGAGTTTTTATATTCTTCAGATTTATATAATTTAATGGATTTTACTGTCATGCATATACTTTTTGATTTGTAATAAACAGGTTTCTAATGATTTTTTTTTATATTTAAGGATTTGTTTGTACCAACTCACAGTAAACTCAACACTCTTCTTGATATCATAAGTAGGTTGCCAATTTAATATTCTTTGAGCTTTTGAAATATTTAATTGTAAATTTACTTGCTCATATAATTTACTATTTTTAGTTTTCATAGTCCCCGATCCCCAAAATTTAATTATGAGATTCACAATTTTTTTCACACTAGTCACTGAATTTGATTTAGTTCCGAAGTTCCATGCGCCCGAGTATTTGTCTGGTTTTTTAAATTGCTTCATTGCAAGTATTAAATACCCCTTTATTGGCTCTAGTACATGTTGCCATGGACGATTAAAATTTGGATTTCTTATTAATACAGTTTTTTCATTAAAAATTGATTTTATGCTGTCAGGAATTATTCTATTTTGAGACCAATCGCCTCCTCCAATTACATTGCCTGCTCTACCAGTAGATATACCAATTTTATTTTTTTTCTTTTCGAAAAAACTCTTGTAATAAGCCCTAGTGATTATTTCCATGCTAGATTTTGATGCACTGTATGGATCAACGCCCCCTAACCTATCTTCTTCTTTAAAACCTTTTGTTGAGTTATTGCTTTCATAACATTTATCTGAAGTCACTATCACTAGTGATCTTACAAAGCTTGTTTTTTTTGTTATTTCTAAAATGTTTAATGTTCCTTTTATATTTATATCAAACGTTTCATAAGGTTTTTTATAAGACTCTAATATCAGAGGTTGAGCCGCTAAGTGAAAAATAATTTCAGGTTTATTCTTTTTTATCAAATTATTTAACTTATTATAATTTCTGATATCGAATAATTTTAGATTAATTTTTTTTTGTAGTCTCAAATCATAAAACAATTTTTTGTTTTTGTTAGGTTGAAAACCAATTCCATAAACTTTGCTACCTAACATTGTTAGCCATAGAGCCATCCATGAACCCTTGAATCCGGTAACTCCAGTTATGAGGATTTTTTTATTTTTGTAAAATTTTGATAAAGCAAAATTCACCATAAATGTTTGTTAGATTTAAAAAGCATATTTAAATAATTTTTTTCTCTGAGGGTATCCATACATTGCCAAAATCCCAAGTGTTTGAATGCCATCAGTTGTTTTCTTTTTACTAATTTCTTTATAGGTTTTGTTTCTAACATGACATTAGAATTATCTAAATATTCAAATATTTTTTTTTTAAAAACAAAGAAACCTCCATTTATCCATCCCTTTTTAGCTTGAGGTTTTTCTGAAAATTGCATCACTTTTGAATTTTGAAGTTCAATTTCTCCAAATCTTACTGGTGGTCTTACTGCTGTTAAAGTAGCTATCTTATTATTTTTAAAATGGAATTTTAATAATTTTTTAATGCTTTGATTAGAGAGACCATCACCATATGTAAGCATAAAATCGTTATCTTTATCCAAAAATTTTTTTAACTTAAATAATCTAAGACCTGTTAAACTTTTTTTTCCTGTATTAACAACTTTTACTTTTTTGAAAACTTTATGATTTTTAAAATGATTTGCAATTATATGGTGTTTATAACCTGTGGCTAAAATAAAGTCGTCAAACCCATTTTTTTTATATATTTGCATAAGATGTTCAATAATAGGTTTTTTACCAATTTTGACCATTGGTTTTGGAATTAATTTAGTTTCCTCTGCTAATCGAGTACCTAACCCGCCACATAGAATTACAATTTTCATTATCTTTTTAAGTGCTATAAAGTTGCATAATAATTGTTAACATTGAAGTAAAATGTTTTTAAGTTCATTGATAGCTTGTTTTTTTGAAGGTAGTTTTGAATAAGTTCTTACTATATTTTCGATAGCCTTTTTTCTTTCCTCAAAGTTCCACCAAACATCTACTTTGCTCCAAAATTTTTTTAATTCAGACACTAGGGAGTCTTGATCTTTGAAAATTAAACCAGACTTAACCATGCCATCTATAACCTCTTTATATGCTGGGGAGACGTGAACATAAAAATTTGACCAATAAGATATTGATGGAAAACCATAAGATAAATTCTCCAAGAATCCAGTAGAGTTATAATTAAAAAGACAAAGTCTATAATTTTTCAAAATTTTTTCAATTTTTTTGTCTCCATAGTCAAATTTAATAAAAGGAAAATTTTTTTCCAAAATTTTTTTTTCTTTCTCAAAATAATGAGATTTAAAGTTTCTAAATCTGAAAGTTATATCAGTCGTAACATTTTTACTTATTTTTTTTATTAAATTTACATAAGAGTAAATTAATAGATCGTAATCCTGGCCTGTATTGTAAAATTCACATTCATGCCTTCGCGCCCTTGAAACAATGAGAATACCGCCATTTTTATCTAAATTTATTTTATCTCTATAAATTAATTTAGGATTAAAAAATTCGATATTCTTTTTATTTTTTTTATTTTCCCAAATAAAAAAATTATCAAAAGATTTATAAATTAAGGAATTTTTAAAATCTCTAGAAAAAAAAGTTCCATGTTGACCCACAAGATATTTTGCTCCATTAACAGTTTGCTCTGCAGTCCATAATTTAAAGAAGTCAAACACATCGTAACCGTATAAAGTAAAAATTTTCTTAACTTTTCTTGGCAAAGAAGAGCTTTTTACTTTGTCAACATTATCTTTGTAGGATTCAAGATAAATATTTGGAATACATTCTATTAATAATTCAAAAAAACATTTATCTATTTTATCTTTAATTTCAAATTTACTAAATTGGGAATACCTTAAATTTTTATTGTATGGCTTAATTTTAAGATGCTTCTCGTATTTTTCTAAATAAAAATAATTAAATTTTTTATTTAGTAGGTAATTGAGTTTAATTTCATCGAAAAGTTTTAATCCAGTTTTGGCAATCATAAAATCGGAATTTCCGCTGAAATTCATATTACTTAAAACAAGGTCTCTTAAATTTTTAAAAAGACTTCCTTTTTTTTCATCAATAAAATTAACAGGTTGACTTTCAATATATATAATTTCTAAATTCTTTATAGGTAGATCAAGGTTTTTAATCATTTTTGAATAAAAATTTAGATTCCAATTCATGTCACTACAAAAATATTGTATTTCGGATGTAGAATTGAATCTTAGGCTATGATTGTAATCTTCATTTATTATTACTTTGTCTATTTTATATTTTTTTACTAAACTAATTAAATTTAAATACCTATTAAAAAATAATTCAGTAAATCTTTCAAACCAGGAACCTAGTAAAATGCTCCAATATTTGACATCCCTATCTAAGTTATGAATTACATTCAAATAATTTACCATCTGAATAAAAGCTTTGCCTTTATATTCTTCGGAAATTTTTTTTTTTTCTTGTATTAAAGTTTCATTGTCTAAGCAAACTATATTATCTTTTTTAGATAGTGTTTCACTCGAATAATAATTTTTTAACAATAGGTAGTTTGTCTTATTGGTTGAGTCTTTCATTCTATCCAAATGTCTAAAAATAAGATTATAATTCATTTCAATTTTTTAAATTAATTATTTCTTTTTCTAACAAGCATAACTTATCAAAAATACTTTTATTTACTTTTTTCTTTATAATAATTTTAGATTGAGATGAAACTTTTCTTTTCTTTTTTTTTTCTTTTAAATATATTTTATAAGTATTAGTATTAGTTTTTACTTTTAGAAAATTTTCTATTTTTTTCTTAAATATATTAAAATTTAACAGGTCCTCAAAATTTAATATTAAAATTTTTTTTTTTATATTTTGTGGAAGTTTTTTATAGATATCTAATTTTTTCTTTTCTATAAAATAAATAATTTCACAAAGCTTTTCATAATCGTTTTTTTTTTTTAATTTATCTAAAATTTTATTATCATTAAGAAAATAAGGATAAACTTTACCTTTACTTCTTATACATAAAATTTCTGAATTGGGCTTTTTATAGAATGGACCTTGATATTTTTTTTTTTTCCAAGATATTACTAAATCGAAGGGATTTTTAAATATTTCAATTAGTTTAGAATTTTTTTTTGCACTTAATAAGAGTTGAGCCTCTAAAATCCCATTATGTATCAGGAAAGGTATTGTAAAATTTTCTTTCAAAGATTTTCTGAATGTTGAATGTGCGTTTTTTTGTTTTGCCTTTACTAAATATCTTTCTGGTTTTCGATACTCTTTTAAACTAGTTATTTCGTTTGTTCTTAAATTTAAATCTCTTCCTATAGCCTGATTGTAATGTAAAGAGTTTAAAAATTTAGTAATTAAATAATTAGAGACGGTGTTACTAATTTGATTAATATGTTTGAGAGTGAAAATTTGTTCAAATATAGCGGACATCAAAGGTTTTTCAAACTTTGGTAAGGTACTTAATAATTTTACTAAAATTACTTTTCCAGTTCTTATTTGACCTGAAACAAATACAACCGGATATGATAAATCTACTTTAAATAAATCAAGTTTCATTAAAATTTTTCCTTAAATGATTTAAGTCTTTCAATGTATCAATTTCAGTCCAATAATCAAAAATATTTAATATTTTAATTTTTTCTTTTTTCTTTATTAATTCATTAAAAATATCTACATAATATTTATTGTTATACTCGGGGTTTTTTTTCTCTAACATTTCTACAATCAAGTTAGATTTTTTTTTTGGAATGAAAGCTATGCCAATAAAATTACCATCAGCTTTTTTTTTCTTAGAGTTGATATAATTTAAATAATTATTTTTACATAAAACTTTCATAGTGCCCTTTCTTACTTTTCTTTGGTCCACGAAAACACAAATTTTATCTTTTTTTATTTTATTAAATTTTTTCAAAATATTATCGTCAAAAATTAAGTCAGAAAAAAGAATTAAAGAATCTTTATTTTTTAAAAAACTTCTAAATTTAAAAAGAGTATAAAAATTATTACAAGATGTGTATCTTTTTACATTGTAGACTTTAACTCTTTTAATTTTTTTTTTTTTTAAATAATTAACGATTATTTTATGCTTGTAACCTGTTAATATCTTTAATTCTTTTGCCTTTATAATATTAGATTGTTGAATTAACTTAGATAATATCGTTCCTTTTTTAAACTTTATCAGACACTTAGGATAACTCGATGTTATTTTATTTATTCTTTTTCCTCTGCCAGCAGCTAAAATTAAAAATTGCACTTGTATATCAGATATTGAATAATTTTTTTTGTTGAAAGGTTGACAGGTGTGGTCTTGGCAGATTTTTTATTGTTCCCGCTTTTACTTTTAATTCTATTCCAGTTGGTCCAGAATAATTCTTCTTTAAGAATTTTTTAAATGTATTCACGCTTTTGAATTCAAATGAATTTTTATAATTTATAGACTTAAACAATTTTCTATAGGAAATAAATTTATTAGTAACAAAATGATTTCCTGTCGATTCATGAATGTAATTATTAAAGATAATATGGTAAATATTTTTATTTAGTTTTTCACTAATTTTAAAAAGATTACCTGTATGCATTTGGATAGCACCATCGCCATCTAAAATGAAAACTCTTTTTTTTTTCTTAAATTTTGAAATAGCGTATCCAATCTGATTTGCATGCCCCATTGCTCCAATACAATAAAAAGAGTTTTTATGTCCTAATTTAAATTTTTCATTTAAATAAAATAATTCACGACTTATATATCCTGTAGAACCAATAAATATATCATTTTTTCTTTTATTATTTAAAAGAGCCTTTATAAAATTTATTCTTTTTTCTTTAAAAGAATTAAAATTTTTTTTTATATTAATCTTTTCAAAAAAAAATTTATCAACAACTATACAAGCTGGTGATGAATTTTTTTTAATAAAATTTAATGCTTCTTTAATTTTTTTTTTATAGTTAGTAGATTTTAAAATAAAAGTTTTTAATTTAATTGAAGAGAGAACTTTTAAAAGTTTTGGACCAATTACTTTATGCTGAGGCTCATCTTTAATACCTGGTTTCCCTCTCCATCCGATCAAAATTAACATCGGGATTGAAAATATATTCTTGTCTGCCATTGATGTAATTGGATTCATTGCGTGACCTAAACCAGAGTTCTGAAAATATACCAAGGGTATTTTGTTTGTTGCAAGATTGTATCCAATACCAATTGCTACAGCGCTTCCCTCGTTTACTGCAACTTCGTGATTAATTTTTGTTTTAGACTGTAAAAGACTTATAAAACTATTTAGGGTGCTATCCGGCACACCGCAATAAAAGTTAATTTTTTTTTTTTTCAAAAAATCCA
>CACECJ010000003.1 GCA_902557935.1 uncultured Pelagibacteraceae bacterium
AAATTTTATTCTAGAATTAGACAAGTTATGGGTACATGGGTTAGTTCATTTGTTTGGATACGATCATAAAAAAAATGTGGATTTTTATAACATGCAAAGAGTTGAGAAAAAATTTCTTTCATATCTAAAATAAATGATCGAAAGGTATCTTAATAATCGTTTTTTTACGCTTTTTATTTTACCATTATTTTTAGGCCTTATAGTCGTTTTTTCTTTTCAGCCTTTTAACTACACCTTTTTAAATTTTTTAATTTTACCAATATTATTTTATTTAATTGTTTATATAAAAAAAAAATCTAAAAGTACCTACAGGGTTAAACCATATAAAAAAAATCTATTTTTTTTTGGTACATCTTTTGGATTTGGATTTTATCTAGGATCTTTGCATTGGATCACTCATTCACTTACTTTCGATGAAAATTTTAGGATTTTAATACCGTTTGCTTTAATTTTGATTCCTTTATTTTTAAGTTTATTTTTTTCATTAACGATCTTACTTGTAGGACCCCATTTAAATCTAAACTTTACGTCAATATTTTTATTTTCAGGGAGCCTAGCTTTATCTGATTATATACGCTCAAAAATATTAACAGGATTTCCTTGGAATTTATGGTCTTATAGTTTTTCTTGGGCTACTGAGATTCTGCAAGTTCTAACTAAACTAGGACTTTTTGCTTTTAATCTTTTGATAATAACTATTTTTATGACCCCAGCTTTTTTATTTTTAAAAATTGATATTTTTAAAAAGTTTATTTCAATTTTAATAATGATATTAGGTCTTTTTTTCTTATATATTTATGGAAGCCACTCTATTAATCAGGATTTAAATATAAGGAATATAGATAATAAAAATTTTAACATAAAAGTTATTTCTCCGGATTTTAAACTTAAGTATGACCTTTCTATGGATGAAATAAAAAAAAGATTAGACAGTTTAATACGCTATAGTGAACCTAATAAAAAAGTAAAAACTCTCTTTATTTGGCCAGAGGGTGTTTTTAGTGGTTATAGCTTTGACGAGATAAGGATTTTTAAAAAAAGTTTTTTTAACAATTTTGGAGAAGATCATTTAATCGTTTTTGGAATTAACTATTTGGATAAGGAAAAAATTGGATATTATAATAGTTTAGTAGTTGTAAATAATAAATTGGAAATTCAAAATCAATATTTTAAACAAAAACTCGTTCCATTTGGTGAATTTCTACCATTTGAAAATTTTTTAAATAAGATTGGTATAAAAAAAATTACGGAAGGGTATGGCTCATTTTTAAAAGGAGAAAATCAAGAAAATATTATAATTGATGAGATTAATATTTTACCTTTGATCTGTTATGAAATAATTTTTCCTAAATTAGTTCAGCAATCAAATAGAGACACTAATCTTATTATCAATATATCAGAAGATGCTTGGTTCGGTGATTCTATTGGACCACACCAACATTTTTCCAAATCAATATTCAGAGCTATCGAACAAAATTCTTATTTAGTAAGATCAGCCAATAGAGGCTTTAGCGCCATAATAAACAATAAAGGACAAATAATTAATAAACTAAACCCAACTGAGGCTGGAAATATTGAATTAAGTGTACCGTTAATTAAAACAGAAAATAAAAATAAAAATGATTTGATATTTTTTGTTCTTTTAATTACATATGTTTTTATCTTTTATTTTAACAAAATAAATAATGACAATTAACAATTACTTATTTACTAGCGAGTCTGTTTCTGAGGGACATCCAGACAAAGTTTGCGATAGAATCTCAGATATGGTAGTGGATTCTTATTTATCTAAAGATCCAGTTTCTAGAGTTGCTTGCGAGACCTTAACAACAACTAATAAAGTTGTTCTAGCAGGAGAAACACGAGGTCCAAAGATTGATAAAGATGAGTTGATTAATAAAGTAAGAGATTGCATAAAAGATATAGGATATGACCAAAAAGGTTTCAGTTGGAAGACTGCTAATATAGAAACATTCTTACACGAGCAATCAAAAGATATCGCAATGGGCGTTGACTCTAAAGACAATAAAGACGAAGGGGCTGGAGACCAAGGTATTATGTTTGGATTCGCATGTAAAGAAACTGAAGATCTTATGCCTGCACCAATTTACTATTCACATAAAATTTTAAGATTAATGGCAGAAGATAGAAAAAATGGTACTTTAAAAGGTATTGAGCCAGACTCTAAAAGTCAGGTAACAATGCTTTACGAAAAAAACAAACCAGTAAAAGTAACCTCAATTGTTATTTCAACTCAACATTCTAAAGATATTGATCAAGAAAAAGTTAGAGAGCTTATAGTCCCATACATAAAAAAATCTATACCAGAAAACTATTTAGATCAGTTGAATTCTAAAGAAATCTATATTAATCCAACCGGACAATTTATAATTGGGGGTCCAGATGGAGACACAGGTTTAACAGGCAGAAAAATTATTGTTGATACATATGGTGGTTCCGCTCCTCACGGAGGTGGAGCTTTTTCAGGAAAAGATCCTACTAAAGTAGATAGATCTGCTGCTTACGCAGCAAGGTATCTAGCAAAAAATATTGTTGCTGCAGGTGTTTCAGAAAAATGTTTAATACAACTAGCTTATGCAATTGGAGTATCAAAACCTCTCTCAATTTTTATAAAGTTAGATGAAGGCGATAAATTAAAAGTTGATAAAATTAAAGATATTATTAATAAGAATTTTAATTTGTCTCCAAGGGGTATCAGAGAAATGTTAAATCTAAATAATCCTATTTATGAAATAACATCCGCATACGGACATTTTGGAAGAAAACCTGGCAAATCAGGTGAATTTTCTTGGGAAAAAACAGATAAACAAGATTTATTTAAGTTGTAATCTTGAAAAAACCATATTTTTCTTTTAAAACTTTGTAAATTATTGAAATTTCAAAATGGGCACTAGCCCATTTTTTTTTAGGAGCATTGAAATGTTGAATAGAGGATTAGATAAGCAAGAATTACTAAGGATAGTAGAGGCAGTTGCTAACGAGAAATCAATAGATAAAGAGCTTGTAATTGGTTCTATGGAAAGCGCAATCCAAAAAGCAGCTCTAACAAAATTTGGAAATGACAACAATATTGAAGTTACAATAGACAGAGAGTCTGGTGATATAAAGATTCAAAAAGTTCTTGAGATTGTTGATAAGGTTGAAGACTCTGCCAGAGAAATAACGCTTCAAGATGCAAAAAAACTTAAAAAACAAATCGATGAATTTAAAATCGGAGAAAAAATCTACGAAGAGCTTCCACAAATAGATTTTGGAAGAATCGCCGCTCAAAGTGCAAAACAAGTTATCAGTAGCAGGGTAAGAGAAGCAGAGAAAAATAGACAGTACGAAGATTTTATAGATAAACAAGGTCAAATCTTAAGTGGAATAATTAAAAGGCTAGAATACGGTAATGTAATTGTAGATTTAGGAAAGGCAGAGGGTGTAATTAAGAAAGACGAATTGATACCCCGAGAAATTTTGAAAACAGGTGATAGAGTCAAAGCATATTGTTACGAGGTTAAAAAAGAGTTAAAAGGACATCAGATTTTTCTATCAAGAGCACATCCCCAATTTTTAGCTAGATTATTTTTTCAAGAAGTTCCTGAAATCTACGAGGGAACTATTGAAATAAAATCAGTGGCTAGAGACCCAGGAAGCCGAGCTAAAATTTGTGTTCACTCTCAAGACTCCTCAATTGATCCCGTTGGTGCTTGTGTTGGTATGAGAGGAAGTAGAGTGCAAACAATAGTTAATGAACTTCATGGAGAAAAAATTGATATAATAAAATGGACCGAGGATTTACCAACACTTATTTCCGAGTCATTATCTCCTGCAGAAATTCAAAAAGTATTAATTGATCAGGATAATAAAAGAATTGACATTATATTAACCGAAGAAAATTTGAGCAAAGCTATTGGTAGACGAGGGCAAAATGTAAGATTGGCATCAAAGCTTACTAATTTCGAAATAGATATACTTACAGATAAAGAGGACTCCGAAAGAAGACAATCTGAATTCAAAGAGAGAACCGATACTTTGATAAAAAACTTAGAAGTTGATGAAACATTGGGTCAACTTTTAGTATCTGAAGGATTTATATCAATTGATGAGATAGCTAATTCTTCCGCTGAAAGTATTTCTAAAATAGATGCTATTGATGAAGAAACTGCAAGTGAGTTAATTAGTAGATCCAAAGAGACATTAATTAAAGAAAGGGAGGCTATCTCTCAAAAGTTAAAAGAGCTTGGAGTTGATGAACAACTTATTAATTTGAAAGGAATGACACAAGGAATGCTAGTGATACTTGGTCAAAAGAATATTAAAAAAATCAATGATTTTGCTGATTTGTCGTCAGATGAATTGATTGGAGGATTTGATGAAATTAAAGGAAAAAAAATTAGGATCGAGGGTTATCTAGAAGAATTTTCTTTATCAAGAAAAGAAGCCGATGAGCTAATAATGGCTGCTAGAGAAATTGCTTATAAATAATGCTATGGAAAAGGACAAAAAAAAAACACTTACGATATCTTCTAATTTAAAAAAGAAAATTGATACAACATCGATTTCCACAAGTGGAAAAAAAGCTTTTTCGGTAGAGAAAAAAAAACCATTTAGACAAAATAAAAACTTTAACAAATCTAATCCATCTTTTAATCCTAGCTCAAATCAAGATGTAAAAAAAAAGAATTACGCTCGTAAATTTATCGAGCAACAAGCTACAAAAGACTTTATAAAAAAGGACAATAAACCCGCAGGGAAAAGCAAACTAAAATTAAAAGCTCCAGTTGATAAAAGAGATTTTAAACTTACAGTATCAAGAGCACTTAATGTAGAAGAAATAGAAATTAAACAGAGAAGTCTCGCCTCAGTAAAAAGAGCTCGATTGAAAGAGAAAAAAAATAAACCTGAAACAGATGAAAAAAAAGAGTTTAAAAAAGTAATAAGAGAAGTAAAGATTCCAGAACAAATTACAATTCAAGAGCTATCGAACAGAATGGCAGAAAAATCTAGCGAAATAATAAAATTTTTGTTCAATATGAAAGTTGTAGCGACCATAAATCATAATATTGATAAAGATACAGCTGAATATATAGTTAAAGAATTTGGTCATAAGCCTATAGTTGAAAATAAGCCTTCAATCGAAACTGGAAAAATTAAGGAGGCGTTTACTGGAGAAGTTAAAGTTAGAGCTCCAGTCGTAACAATAATGGGTCACGTGGATCACGGCAAAACTTCATTACTAGATGCTTTAAGAAATAGTGATGTTGTATCAGGTGAGCATGGCGGAATTACCCAACATATTGGAGCTTATCAAGTAAAATCAAACAATAACCAATTAATCACTTTTATAGACACCCCTGGACATGCTGCCTTTACAGAAATGAGAGCTAGAGGATCCAAAATAACCGATATAGTGGTTTTAGTTGTCGCCGCTGATGACGGAATTAAACCCCAAACAATCGAGGCTATCAAACATGCAAAAGCTGCAAAAGTTCCAATAATAGTTGCTATAAACAAGTGTGACTTACCAGAAAAAAATATCAGCAAAATAAAAAATGAGATGATGCAATATGAATTAATCGCAGAAGATTTAAGCGGTGATACACTTTTTGTGGAAGTCTCAGCTTTGAAAAAAACAAATTTAGAAAAATTGAAAGATTGCATTTTATTACAATCAGAAATATTGGACTTAAAAGCTTCTTTCACTGATAGTGCAAGGGGAGTGGTAATTGAGTCTAAAATTGACAAAGGGAAAGGTCCCGTTTCCACAATCTTAATTAGCAATGGAAAACTTAAAAAAGGAGACCATTTTATTTGTGGAGATACCTGGGGAAAAATTAGGGCGATGATAAATTATGAAGGTAAAAATATAAATGAAGCCTATCCATCCATGCCTGTAGAAATATTGGGTATGAACGGTTCTGCTTTTGCAGGAGCCGAGTTTACAGTTACAAAAAATGAGGAGGAGGCAAAAAGAGTATTTGAATTTAAAAAAAATAGTAATTTAAAAAATAAAATTTTTGCTAAAGATAATAAGTCTACATTGTTTGACAATGTCAGAAGTAAGGATGAATTAAATATTATTATTAAATCAGATGTTCACGGTTCAAGCGAAGCTTTGAAGATGGCAATAGAAAAAATTAAGCATAGCGAAGTTGAAGCCAAAATAATTTTATCTGATATCGGGATGATTAACGAAACTGATGTGTCACTAGCTAAAGCCTCCAAAGCTGTGCTAATTGGCTTTAATGTAAAACCAAACAGGGAGGCAAAAAAACTAGCGGAAGAGCAGAAAATTGAAATAAAATTTTTTAATATTATTTATGAGGCACTAAGCTACATTGAAAAATCACTTTCAGGATTATTAGAACCAGATATTAAAGAAACAGTATTGGGAAGTGCAGAGATTAAAAAAGTTTTTAAAGTTTCAAATGCTGGAAAAATAGCAGGATCAAAAGTAATTAGCGGAGAAATTAAAAGCAAATCTAAAGCTAGAATAATTCGAGATGGAGTGGTTGTGTACAGTGGTGAGATTTCATCTCTATTTAGAGAAAAAAATCAAGTTAAAGAAGTAGGCACAGGTCTTGAGTGTGGAATAAGTATTAAGGACTATATTGATTTTAAAGAAAAAGATTTAATAGAGTCTTATCTTTCTGAAGAAATACAAAGGTCTATTTAATGAATAACCATTCAGCCAAAGGGTCATATAGCCAAAGACAATTAAGAGTAGGAGAATTAGTTAAACAAAACTTAGGTCAACTTTTCATAAGGAACGAGGCTAAAATACCTCAATTAAATTCGAAATTAATTACTGTAACTGAAGTAAGAATGACGCCAGATCTCAAAACAGCAAGAGTTTACGTAATTCCATTAGGAGGCGTTGAAATTTCAGAAACAGTAAAAATCTTGACGGAATACTCTCATCTTGTTAGAAAAGCGCTATCTAAAAGGCTAGATATTAAGTTTCTTCCTAAACTTACATTTGTAGAAGATAACTCATTTGAATATGCTGAAAAGATTGAAAGATTAATTAAAAAAAATAAACAAGAAAATGATAAAGAAAAAAAAAGATACAATTAAATCACTTGCTTTACACTCTAAAGACGTTGGTTCAGCAGAAATACAAATTGGCCTTTTAACAGATAAAATAACAAAATTATCAGAACATTTTAAAAAATATAAAAAAGATAAACACTCGACTTTAGGTTTGAATAAATCAGTAAATAAAAGAAAAAAGCTCTTAGCATATCTTAAAAAGAAAAATACAGAGTCCTACCAAAAAGTTATTAAACAACTTAACTTAAGGAAATAATGTTTAAAATAAATAAAGAAGAATTAGAAGTTAATGGTAAAAAATTAACTTTAGAAACAGGAAAAGTTGCACGTCAAGCAGATGGCGCTATTATTGCAACGCTTGGTGAAACCGTTGTTATTGCAACAGCTGTTGGAGCAAAAAAAGTTGCAGAAGGACAAGACTATTTTCCATTATCAGTAAATTATCAAGAAAAATACTATGCTGCAGGAAAAATACCTGGAGGATATTTTAAAAGAGAGGCTAGGCCTACAGAGGCAGAAACATTAATTTCAAGATTAATAGATAGACCGATAAGACCCCTGTTTCCATCTGGTTTTATGAACGAAGTACAAGTTCTTCCAACTGTTTTGTCTTACGATAGTGAAAACCAACCAGATATTTTATCAATAATTGCGTCTTCTGCAGCTTTAGCAATATCAGGGTTACCATTTTTAGGGCCAATAGCTGCAAGTAGAGTTGGATATAAAGATGGAAAGTATTTATTGAATCCTTCTGTAGAGGAATTAAAAGACTCAGAATTGGATTTAGTTGTTGCTGGAACCAAAGATGCAGTTTTGATGGTAGAGTCCGAAACTTCAGGTTTATCTGAAAAAGTAATGTTAGACGCAGTTAAATTTGGACACGAAAAATTTGTACCAGTAATTGAAGCAATAGAAAAACTAGCCAAAAAAGCTGGAAAGCCAAAATGGGAAGTTGAAGAAGTAGATCACTCTGAAATTAAAAAGAGTATAGCTGGGAAATTTGAAAAGGGTTTAAGAAGTGCGTTTAAAGAAATTGATAAGAAAAAAAGATCTACAGCTATTTCTGAAATAGAAACTCAATGTAAAGAAATGTTTGCGGAAGATGATGCTTTAACTGAAAACCAGGTAATGAATCAGTTGAAATCTTTAGAAAAGGATATTGTCAGAACCGCAATTTTAAAAGAAAAGAAAAGAATTGACGGAAGAGGTTTAGCGGATGTTAGACAAATTAAATGTGAAGTAGGTGTTTTACCGAGAACCCATGGATCTGCTTTGTTCACTAGAGGAGAAACCCAAGCTCTTGTTGTCACTACACTTGGTATGACCGATGATGAACAAAGATTAGAAAGTCTTGAGGGAATGCAAAGATCAAACTTTATGTTGCATTATAATTTTCCTCCATTTTCAGTTGGAGAATGTGGTAGAATAGGCACTGGCAGAAGAGAAATTGGACATGGAAAACTTGCTTGGAGAGCAATTAACTCATCTTTACCCAAAAAAGAAAATTTTCCATATACGCTAAGAGTAGTTTCAGAAATTACTGAGTCTAATGGATCTTCTTCAATGGCAACAGTTTGCGGAACTTCATTATCATTAATGGATGCAGGAGTTCCAATTAAAGAACCTGTTGCTGGAATTGCAATGGGATTAATTAAAGAGGGTAAGGATTTTTCAGTGTTATCGGACATATTAGGAGATGAAGATCACTTAGGAGATATGGATTTTAAAGTAGCAGGTACAAAAAATGGTATAACCTCACTTCAGATGGATATTAAAATTACAGGTATAACATTTGAGATTATGGAAAAAGCTTTGGACCAAGCTAAGTCAGGTAGAGAGCATATTTTAGGTGAAATGAATAAAGCTATAAAAACTTCAAGAAAAGAGTTTTCAAAACACACTCCAAAAATGGAAACAATTAAAGTTGATAAGAAAGACATAGCTACAGTTATTGGTAAAGGTGGAGCAACAATTAGAGAAATCGTTGAGACTTCAGGAGCTAAAGTCGATGTCAAAGATACTGGAGAAGTAACTGTTGCAGCTTCAGATGAAGCTTCAAGAAATAAAGCAATTAATTTTATAAAAAGTTTAATCGCTAAACCTGAAATGGGAAAAATTTATAAAGGTAAAGTTGTAAAAATTATGGAGTTTGGGGCTTTTGTAAATTTTCTAGGAAAACAAGACGGTCTTGTTCATATTTCCGAGTTAGCTGACAAACGAGTAGCTAAAGTTGGAGATGTTGTTAAAGAGGGTGACGAGGTTTCAGTTAAAGTTGTAGGATTCGATAGAGGAAAAGTGAAGCTATCAATGAAACAAGCCTCTGCTTAAACCATATTTTTAGGATCAGGCATTCCCATTTTATTATAACCCGCGTCTACATAATGAATTTCACCAGTTACACCTGCTGCTAAATTACTTAACAAATAAAGAGCTGAATTACCAACATCGTGAATATCTACATTTCTTCTTAAAAAGGAATGATCTTCATTCCATTTGTACAAAAATTTTGCGTCTCCTATTGCTGAAGCAGCTAAAGTCTTTATTGGGCCTGCGCTAATAGCATTTACCCTTATTTTTTTTTTACCAAGATCTCTAGCTAAATACTTTACGCTTGCCTCCAAGGCAGATTTACAAACTCCCATTACGTTGTAATTGGGTATAGCTTTAGAAGACTCGTAAGTAAGTGTTAGCAAACTTCCGCCATCTTTCATTATTTTAGAAGCTTCTTTAGATACTTCAGTAAAAGAAAAGCATGAGATAAGCATACTTCTAAGAAAATTTTCTCTTGTGGTGCTCAAATATTCCCCAGATAATTCTGATTTATCTGAAAATGCTACGGCATGAACCACAAAGTCGATCTCTCCCCATTTCGACTTTATATCTTCAAAAAGTTTTATAACTTCCTCTTTTTTCTCGACATCACAGCTAAAAGTGACTTTTGAATTTAGCTTTTCAGCAAGGGGTATTACTCTTTTTTTCAAAGCATCACCTAAATAAGTAAATGCTAATTCTGCCCCAGCTTCTGCAAGTTTTTGGGATATTCCCCAAGCTATAGAGCGTTCATTAGCAACGCCCATTATAAGACCTTTTTTTCCTTTCATTAAACTCATTATTTTACCTTTTCAAAAACCAAAGTAGCATTAGTTCCTCCAAAACCAAAACTATTTGACATTACAGAATTTAAATTTACTTCTTTTTCAACTGCAGTAACGATTGGATATTTTTTTGCTTCTTCGTCCATATCATTTATATTAGCAGATGCAGCTATAAAATTATTTTTCATCATTATTAAACTGTAAATAGCTTCATGAACTGAAGTAGCTCCCAGTGAGTGACCCGCAAGAGATTTAGTTGAGCTAATTTTTGGTTTGTATTCATTAAATACTTCTCCAACCGCTTTTAATTCAGTAATGTCTCCAACAGGCGTTGATGTGCCGTGAGTATTAATGTAATCAACTTTATTTTTTGCAGTGCTTAAGGCCATTTTCATGCATCTAATTGCACCCTCGCCTGACGGAGCAACCATATCATAACCATCTGACGTTGCACCGTAGCCTGTCAATTCTGCATAAATTTTTGCACCTCTTGATTTAGCATGTTCATATTCCTCTAAAACTAAAACACCACCACCACCAGCGATAACAAATCCATCTCGAGTTTTATCATAAGGCCTTGACGCCGTTTCAGGGGTATCGTTATATTTTGAAGATAAAGCTGTCATCGCATCAAACATTGCAGTCATTGCAAAATGAACTTCATCACTACCACCTGCAAAAATAATTTTTTGTTTTCCTAGTTGAATTAATTCCATAGCGTTACCAATACAATGTCCGCTAGTTGCACACGCTGAACTAATAGTATAGTTAACTCCTTTAATTTTAAAAGGCACTGCAAGAGTTGCTGAAGCTGTACTCGACATTGTTCGTGGAACTACAAAAGGTCCCATTCTTTTTGGGCTTTTCTCTCTCGTCTTGTCTGCTGCTAATATAACGTTTTCTATTGAAGGACCTCCTGATCCCATAATCATTCCGGTTGTTACATTGCTTACATCTTTTTCTTCAAGTCCAGAGTCTTTTACAGCTTCATTCATTGAAACATAATTATAAGCAGACCCTGGACCCATAAACCTTATAAATTTTCTATCTACATGATCTTCTAGTTTAATATTTGGTTTTCCGTGAACATGACTTTTTAAATTGTATTCTTTGTATTCTTCAGAAAATGTGATACCTGATTTTGCATTTAGTAATGATTTATAAACCTCATCTTGATTATTTCCTAAACAAGAAACTACCCCTATTCCAGTAACTACAACTCTTTTCATGATTTGAATAATCCTACTTTAAGATTTTCCGCAGTGTAAATTATTTTACCATCTGCACTTAAAATACCATTAGCTAATCCAACAGCTGTACCCTCTTTTTTTAAAATTCTTTTCATATTTATTTCATAAGTCGCCATTTTAATATTTTTTAATACTTCACCTGTGAATTTTACAGAATTTACTCCTAAAGCTCTACCCTTTCCTGGCTCACCTATCCAGCCTAAATAAAATCCAACTAACTGCCACATAGCATCTAAGCCAAGACAACCTGGCATAACTGGGTCTTTTTTAAAATGACAATCAAAAAACCATAGGTTGTCTTTAATATCAAGCTCAGCTTTTATAAAACCTTTTTTAAATTCACCTGAGTCTTTTTTAATCTCTGTAATTCTATCAAACATCAACATTGGAGGTAGTGGCAGCTTAGCATTGCCTTCACCAAATAGTTTTCCCTCTCCACACGAAATTAGCTCATCGTAATTGTAACTATTTTTTTGCATGATTTAGAATTGTTTTACTTGATTTAGCAAAAGTTTCATATATATTTTGTTTTTAGAATGATTATAAAGTAGATCAAAAAGCGAACTAAAACGTGAAAAAAATAGACATTTTAAAAAAATTAAGATCTTCTGGGTTAAGACCGACTAAACAAAGAGTTGAAATAGCTAAATTTTTATTTGAAAGAGAAAAAACTTTCCATTTTACAGTTGAAAGTTTAAACAAACTTCTAACAAAAAAAACAACTTCTAAAATTGCGCTAGCTACAATTTATAATACCGTCCACGCATTTAAAACAGCCGGACATTTAAGTGAAGTTGAAGTAAGAGGAAACAAAACTTATTTTGATACTAATGTTTCAAACCATCACCATTTTTATGATAGTGAAACTGCAGAATTAATAGACATTGATGCGAATGATATAGTCATTCAAAAAATTCCAAAAGCACCAAATGGTAAAAAAATTAAGAATGTTGAGGTATTTATAAATTTGAAAAATTGACAGTTTGTCGCTTGTTTTTCACTTTAGAATAATTATAAACTAGGATTATGAGTGTAGATTATAAAAAAAGTAATAATGGTAAATGTCCAGTCATGCACGGTGGCGTTACTAAAGCTGGAGAGTCAAATACTGCCAGACTTTGGCCTAATAGTATAAATTTGGATATTTTACATCAACACGATACAAAGACAAATCCTCTTCCGGGATATGATTATAAAAAGGAAGTTAAAAAATTAAATTTTAAAGCTTTAAAAAAAGATTTATTAAAGTTGATGACAGACAGTCAAGAGTGGTGGCCAGCAGATCTTGGAACTTACAGTGGATTAATGGTGAGACTAACTTGGCACCAGGTTGGCACTTATAGAGAATTTGATGGAAGACCAAATGTTGGATCACATAGATTCTCACCTCAAGATTCTTGGCCTGACAACACAAACTTAGATAAAGCTAGACGTCTTTTATGGCCGATTAAAAAAAAATATGGCAATAGATTAAGTTGGTCAGATTTAATGGTGCTAGCTGGTACTATGGCTTATGAGCATGCTGGATTTAAAACTTTCGGTTTTTCATTTGGTAGAGAGGATATTTGGGAGCCAGAAAAAGATGTTTACTGGGGAAAAGAAACAGTTCCATTAGCAGTTAACAGATATGGAGATCCACAAGATAGATCTTCATTAGAAGCACCTCTTGCAGCATCTCATTTTCAATTAGTTTACGTGAACCCCCAAGGTGTTGAAGGGAAACCTGATCCGGTAAGAACTGCGATGGATGTAAGAGAAACTTTCGGAAGAATGGGAATGAATGATGTTGAGACTGCAGCACTTACAGTTGGAGGCCACTCTATTGGAAGAGCGCATGGTAATGGTAATCCTGATAATTTAGGACCAGAACCTGCTGGAGCTGATATTCATGAACAGGGTTTTGGCTGGAACCAGGAAAATGGCACTGGCGCAAATCAAATTACATCAGGCCTTGAAGGAGCCTGGACAACAAATCCTGACAAGTGGGATCATCAATATTTAGATCTTTTACTTAATTATGAATGGGAAAGTAAAAAAAGTCCTGCAGGCGCTTGGCAGTGGGAACCAATCAATCTTGAAGAGGAAAAAAAACCAAGAGATTTGGGAGATCCTAATAAAAAAGCCAGATTAATGTTTACTGATGCCGACATGGCAATGGCAATGGATCCGGAGTATAGAAAAATTTCAGAGAGATTTTATAAAGATCCTAAATTCTTTGAGGACTCTTTCGCACGAGCATGGTTTAAGTTAACTCATAGAACGATGGGAAATAAAGAAAACTATATTGGACCTTGGGCTCCTAAAGAAGATTTATATTGGCAAGGTAATGTTCCAAAACCTAAAAAGAAATATAACGTGGAAAAAGTAAAGAAAATGATTTCTTCTTCAAAATTAAATTCAAGTGATTTAATTACCACTGCTTGGGATAGCGCAAGAACATATAGAAGAACCGACAAAAGAGGTGGAGCTAATGGAGCAAGAATTCGTTTAGAACCAATGAACCAATGGGAGGCAAATGAGCCAAAAAAACTCTCAAAAGTTTTAAAAGTGCTTGAAGGCATTGCTAAGAAAACTGGAGCTACAATTGCCGATACAATAGTATTAGCAGGAAATGTAGGCCTTGAAAAAGCTATTAAAAAAGGGGGTTTTAAAGCAAAAGTTCCATTTAACCCTGGAAGGGGTGATGCGTCACAAGATCAAACTGAAATTAAAAGTTTCAAATGGTTAGAACCTCATCATGATGGTTTTAGAAACTATTTTAAAGCTGATTATTCAGTAATGCCTGAGGAACTTCTATTAGAAAGAGCTTCTCTTATGGGGTTAACTGCAAAGGAAATGACTTGTTTAGTAGGTGGAATGAGAGTGCTAGGAACAAATCATTCAAATGCCAAAGAAAAAGGTGTTATGACTGATAAAGTTGGAGCACTTACAAATGACTTCTTCGTGAATTTAGTGGATATGAAATATACGTGGAAGCCAACTGGAAAAAATTCATACGATATTATTGATCGTAAAACTAATAGAGTTAAATTCACAGCCTCTAGAGCCGATTTAGTTTTAGGTTCGAATTCTATTTTGAGATCGTATGCAGAGGTTTACGCGCAAGATGATAATAAAGAAAAATTTATAAAAGATTTTGTTCAAGTTTGGACAAAAGTAATGAATGCGGATAGACCTAATTTAAAAAAGTTGAATTAATATGGAAATTGTTAAAACGCCAAATTTAGAGACATTAAATCGAAATATAAAAGACGATTTTTATATTGTTCCAAATTTAAAATTCGATATTGATAAATTAAGAGCTGATTTGAATAATGTATTGAAAAAGAAGAAATTTAATACATTAGGTATTAAAAACTTTGGAGCTATCTCTTTAAACCAAGTACCAGGTGACAAAAGTTCTATAGAGGGCCACAATGTTAGAGGCGCATATTGGACTATACCCGATGAAAAAGGTAAAGAAATTATGAGAGATGAACCTATCGATGAGACAAAATATACTGAAATAGTTTCTGAATTTAAAGGAACCTACTTTGAGGAAGTTTATAACACTTTAAGGAAACACTTCAAACTTGGAAGAGTAAGAATATTATTAAAAGAACCTAGATCTACACTAAGTTGGCATAGAGATCCTGAACCTAGACTTCATATACCAATAATAACAAACAAAGGATGCAGGATGGTAATAGAAGAGGTTTGTAGACACATGCCGGCTGACGGGTCAGTGACTATTACTAATAATACTAAATACCATAATTTTTTTAACGGAGGGGAACAAAATAGAATACATTTAGTAGCTTGTGTATTAGAGAATCCTTTTAATTAAATGACAGAATTCACTCACGGAATATTCTCAGCATCAAAAACTATATACGAGAATAATAAAGGTTCTATACTAAGGACAATAATATATACAATCGGTCATTTTGCTATTGCAATAACAGTTTTGATGTTAATTGCAGAAGTGTCTTTTATGGTCGCCCTTACTGATGCTATTGTAGAACCATTAGCTAATGCAATTTGGTATTTTATTCTAGATAAAATCTGGACAGCTAAGTACAAAAAATAGTTTATAATAGACCCCACAAAATATCTTTTTTAACCCAACCTTTGTACTTCTCTACACTTATCTTACACCAATCATCTTTGCATTTATGAATCTTGCATAATCTACCTTTTTTAAGAATAGCAAAAGGCTTGGAATAAATAGAAGGTTTATTAAAAATTAATTTATCGTCTTCAATTGTGATTGCCGCTTTTTTTTTTGATAATTGTGAAATATGAATCCACCCAGTATTATTTTCATGATCTCTAATTTTTCTAAAATTTTCAAATTTATCTTGAATTAAAACAGGTAAAAATTTTTTTTTATAAAATAATTTGATAGGATATTCGAAAGATGGTCCTTGTCTAAGATTTACTTTGTCATTTCTCAATGTTAAGAAGTATTCATTTGCAAAAAGACTTTGAGATGAAAAACAAAAAAATAAAGCAATATAAATAATTTTTAACATTTGTTTTTACATTTAGGATTGAGAGATAATTTTACTTTTCTTAAATTTATTTTAATTGAATTAAATATCATCATCTGGTTATCTAAACTATTCTTTAATCCTAAAATTGATTTTAAAACTTCATTAGCTTGCAGTGATCCCAAAATACCAGCTACTGGTGAGAAAATCCCGTCTGTTTCACAATTTTTTTCTAAAGCAGGCTTATCTGGCATAAGGCATCTATAACAGGATGTTTTTTTTCTAAAATCAAATTTATATAAATGACCGTCAAACTTACTTATTGCTGCAGAGATAAGTATTTTTTTCATTTTTTTACACTCATCATTAATCAAGTATCTTGTCTCAAAGTTATCAGTTCCATCACAAATTATGTCAAAATTTCTAATTATTGAGTTAATATTCTTAAGAGTAACTTTTTTTTTAAAAGTCTTAATATTAATTTCTTTATTTATTTTATTAATACTAGATTTAGCCTGATAGACTTTGTACTTACCTATATCATCAGTAGTAAATAACGTCTGTCTATTTAAATTACTTATTTCGATTTTATCTGGATCTGCAATTCCTATTGTTCCGACCCCAGATGCTGCTAAGTATGTCAAAAGTGGACAACCCAAACCTCCAATACCGATTATTAATACTTTAGCGTTAATTATCTTTTTTTGTCCAGCTACCCCAACATTTTTAAGAATAATTTGTTTTTCAAACCTTTTAAAATCTTTTATTCCTAATTGCATATATTATTTCAAACCAGTAGATCCAAAACCACCAACACCTCTGTCTGTATCATCCAGGTTATCTACTTCCTTAAACTTAGCTTTAACTATAGGGCATAATACCATTTGAGCAATACGCGTGCCTCTCTCAACAACAAAAGTTTTATTACTCAAGTTTATTAATATCACTTTTAATTCGCCCCTATAATCAGCGTCTATTGTCCCTGGTGAATTAAGAACTGATATTTGATTTTTAGCAGCTAATCCAGATCTTGATCTAATTTGTATCTCAAAATTTTTAGGTATAGACACTGATATACCAGTTGGGATTATTGATGTTTTTCCTGGTTCTATTTTTATCTGTTTTTCAATATTAGCTGAAAGATCCATTCCTGATGAACCATTCGTCTCGTATTTAGGTAGCTCGATATTTTTTGATAGTCTTTTAATTAAAACTTCTGTCATCAACTAATAGTTTATCTAAAATAACTTCAGCAATTTTACTTGCTACGTAACTTTTCTTATTTTTTTTAATTATTTTGATATTTCCATTAATATCGATAATTGAAACTTCGTTATAATCTGAGTTAAATCCTATACCCTTTTTTGAAACATCATTTGCTATAATTAAATCACAGTTCTTTTTCTTCATTTTAGTTATTGAATTTTTATTTACATTTTCTGTTTCAGCAGAAAAGCCAACAACTAATCTTGGTCTATGTTCATTGTTTTTGCCTAAATATTCAAGAACGTCCTTATTTTTTTCTATTTTAATAGATTTAATATTAGTTTGATTTTTTTTAAGTTTATTTTTATTTTGAACTATAGGCTTAAAATCAGATACAGCAGCAGCACAAACTGCAACGTCAACAGGTAAAGATTTCTTTGTTTCAATCAGTAACTCATTAGCTGTTACTATTTTTTTTGTTTTAATATTTTTTTGAATTGTAAGATTTGATGGTCCGATTATTAATGTAGTTTTAATACCTAATCTGTCTAATGCTAAAGCTATTTCGTAACCTTGTTTACCGCTCGACTCATTAGAAATGTATCTTACAGGATCAACATATTCTCTAGTAGGACCAGCAGTTACTAAAGCTTTAAAATTTTTACTCTTAACTAAATTTCTTTTGTTAAAATAATTATCGATATAAGAATATATTTGTCTTGGGCTTGACATTTTGCCCTCACCGTATTCACCACAAGCCATCTCACCTTTTTCAGGCCCTATAAACAAATATCCATAATCCTTTAAAATTTTAACATTCCGTTGAGTAGCTTTATGTATCCACATTCTAACATTCATCGCAGGAACTAATAAGACATCTTTGTTGGATGCTAATATTACCGTTGTAGCTAAATCTTCAGCTTTGCCATAGCTTAATTTTGTCATGAAGTTAGCTGTGGTAGGTATTACAATTACTAAGTCAGCCCATCTAGATAAAGATATATGATCTATTTCAGCTTCAGAATTCACATCAAAAATATCTTCAAAAGTTTTACTATTTGTAAGAGTTGATATGGATAAGGGAGTTACAAACTCTTTTCCACTTTTTGTTAAAATCGTTTTAATCTCATTATTACTTTTTTTTAATAATCTGATTAAATCCAAAGATTTGTAGGCAGCTATTCCCCCACCAATAATAATAAGTATTTTTTTATTTTTTAAGGACATAACTAATTAAAATACTAATAAAAAGACAATTACAACACCAAAAAAACTAATAATTAAGTTATTTCTAAAGTTCTTAATTTTAATTTGTTCTAATTCTAAATTTTTATTAACTCCAATACCTAAATTTAATTTACCTTCAGACATTAATTTCAAGGCGTAATCAGCTCTATCCATCAATTGAGGTAATTCTGGAATCCTTTTCATAATTTCTGAGGATGTATTAATCGCTGTATCAAAAGTGGATTTTGGACTTTTGATATTCTTTAACCATTCTTCGAGAACAGGCCTAGATACTTCCCAGATGTTTGTCTCTGGATAAAGTTTTCTTGCAACACCCTCAACTACTACCATCGTTTTTTGCAATAAAAGTAGTGACGGTTGGGTAGGCATATTAAATTTTTCAGTTATTTCGAATAATTGCGCTAACAAATTTCCTCCAGAAATATCTTTAATGGATTGTCCAAAAATCGGTTCTCCAACTGATCTTAGCGCTTGTGCAAATTCTTCTTTAGATGCATTTTGAGGAACAAGACCAGCTTGAAAATGAACTTCTGCAACTTTAACATAATCTCTTTTTATAAAACCATATAAGATTTCTGCTAAAAATTTCCTATTATTTTTATCCAAACGTCCCATAATTCCAAAATCTACAGGAATTATATTTCCTTTTTGATCTACAAAAAGATTGCCTTGATGCATGTCACCGTGGAAAAAACCATCTCTTACTGCTTGAATTAAAAATAACTGTATTAAGTTTTCCGCAAGTTTTTTTAAATCTACGCCTAGATCTTTAATTTTTCGGATTTCTCTAATAGAAATTCCATTAACTTTATCTAATGTTAATATTTTTTTAGTTGTGTAATTCCAATAAATTTGAGGAACAACAAATCGTAGGTCGTTTTTTGTATTTTCATAAAGCTCGTTTGCCGCAGCTGCTTCAAATCTTAAGTCCATTTCTATATTAGTTATCTCTCTTAACAGATGAACAACTTCTACTAATTTTAGTCTTTTTGCTTTTGAGAAAGTATTTTCAACAATATAAGCAAATAGCATTAATGCATCTAGTTCTTCATTAAATAATTTTTCAATATCCGGTCTCAGTATTTTAATAGCTACTTGTTTTTCTTCTCCTTCATGTTTTATTTTTGCTAAATGTACTTGAGCTATTGATGCAGCGGCAATAGGTTCACTTATTTCAGTAATATCTCTAAAATAATTTTCACCTATTTCTTTTTTTATTATTTTCTTTGCATCATAAAGATCGAATGCAGGAACTTTGTCTTGTAATTTTTCAAGACTTTTAGCTAGCTCCTCACCGATAATGTCAGGCCTTGTTGCAAGAAATTGTCCAAGTTTTATGAAAGTCGTTCCCATACCCTGCAAAGCTACACAAAGTTTATCTCCTGGAGTTTTTTGATTAATAATTATTGGATTAGAACCAATTGATATAAAGTTAAAAAATAAACGTAACGTAGTAGGAAGTTGGTGAATATCATCAATTATTTCGATTGCCCCAGAAATAGAAAATTTTCTAGCTATATGAAATAATTTAAGAACTCTTTTTATCATTAAATTTTCCAACCCGAATGTATAGCTGAAATGCCATTAGAAAGATTTCTAAACTCCACATTTTCAAAACCATTATCAATCATTAATTCAGTTAATTGTTTTTGATTATAAAATTGATCAATACTATTTATCAAATATTTATATGGTTCCTCTGAACCAACTATTAGTTTACCCATTAATGGAATGGCTTTTGAATATTGTTTATATAAAAAATTAAGTATCTCATTATTTATTTTTGAAAATTCTAAGCACATAAATCTTCCTCCAGGTTTTAGAACTCTTAAAGCTTCCTTTAAAGAAGCTTTAATGTCAGAAACATTTCTGATTCCAAAACTTATAGAGTAATAATCAAAAGTATTATCTTTTAAAGGAATTATTTCCGCAGGCGAATTAATCCATTGAATTGGGCCACAACCTTTTAATTTTTTTTCTCCTTCTGTTAACATTTTTTTATTTGGTTCTACACAAGTAATTTTTCCACTTTTATTAGTTTTGTAAAAAAACAACTTAGCAATATCTCCTGTACCTGAGGCAACATCTATAAGTTTTGTATTAGGTTGAGGATTCATCCAATTAATAAATTTGTCTTTCCAAACTCTATGTATGCCCAGTGACATTAAATCATTCATTAGATCATATTTTTTATAAACATTAGAAAATACAGAATTGACTAATTTAGCTTTATCTTGAATAGTGTTTTTCATACAAGAATTATATGCCAGAATTACCAGAAGTTGAAGTTGTTAAAAGGTCTTTAGAGAAGAAAATTATAAACTTAATTATTAAAAAGGTTAAGATCAATGATGGCAATTTAAGATACAAGATAAACAAACTTCATCTTGCAAAATTATACGGAAAAAAAGTTATCAAAATCACCAGAAGGTCTAAATTTCTGATTTTAGAAATTGAGAATGATATGGTCCTACTTATTCATTTAGGAATGACTGGTAAATTTTTTTTTGTTAACAAAAATAATAAAAAATTTAAAACAAGTTTTTATTATAATCTTGGGTTTAAAGATCAAAAACACGATAGGCTAATTTTTTATTTTACAGATAAGCAAAAGTTAATTTATAATGATGTTCGAAAATTTGGATTTATCAAACTTTATGATTTGAGCAACTCTCAAGAAATTTCCCATTTCAAAAGTCTTGGTCCAGAACCGTTAGAAAAAAACTTCAATTCAAAATATCTTAAAGAATACTTTTTTGGAAGAAATAGGACTATTAAAGATATTTTAATGGATCAAAAATGTGTATCAGGCCTAGGAAATATTTACGTTAATGAAATCCTTTTTCTATGTGGTATCAGACCAACCCGTAAAACTAAAGTGATCAACAATTCAGAAATAAATAAGATTATTAAGAATACCAAAAAAATTCTTAAAAAATCGATAAGACTGGGGGGCTCATCAATTAAAGACTTTTCTAGTGGTGATGGAAAAAAAGGATTGTTTCAGCAACGTTTTAATGTTTATGGCAGAAATAATGAAAAGTGTTCTAATATAGATTGTAACAATATCATTATCAGAACTGTCATTTCTAATCGTGCCACGTTTATTTGCAAGAGATGTCAAAAATAATAAAGTTGACCCTTTTTATACGTACATATATACAATCTTGAAAATGCCTAACACAAAATCAGCCATTAGAAGAGTGAGACGAGTAAAAAAACAAACTCGAGTTAACAGAATCAGAAGAAGCAAATATAAAAATGCTATAAAGCAAATGGAAGTTTTAATTAAATCAAAAAATAAGGAAAAAATTAAAAAATATTTCCCTAAATTCCAATCAATTCTAATGCAGGTTGCTAAATCTGGAGTAGTAAATAAAAAAACCGCCTCTAGGAAAATTTCAAAAGTATCAAAAAAAATTTAATCTTTCAGATCAATTAAAAGTTGATTGTATTAAAAAACTATATTTAGTTTTTCATTTTTTTTTTTACAAAATATAGTTTCATTTCAAAGTTGTAAAAAAATTTCATAATTTCTATCTGGGCGATAAAGCTACAACCGAAATGTATTTTTTTTTTCATTTGTAAAAATATTTCTTGCAAATATTTTTAAAAGATAGTTTAACTTAAATATTCACTTAACTTATCTACATGGAAAAAATTAATAATAAGAAAAATAACGTTTATATTTCTGAAGAAGAAAACACCCTGAATTGGGAAGAAATACAGAATTCATTTAAAAAAACTTTTGGCACTGAAATTTTTACGAGCTGGTTACAAAAAATATCGTTAGAAAAGGAGTATAACGATTATCTAATTCTGGGAGTTCCAACAAGGTTTTTTAGAGACTGGATAGTTTCTAGATATTTGGACAAAATTCTAGAACTGGTAAAAGGATTTAAATTAAGCCTAAATAGAATTGAATTCAAAATTATTGAAGAAAATAAGAGCCAAGACTTCATAAAAATTAATGAGATCAGCAAAGTCACAGAAATTAAAGACTCAATATTAAATTATAATCGTTTGAACTCAAATCTTAATTTTGAAAATTTCATACAGGGGAAAAGTAACGAAATAGCTTTGTCTCACTCAAGAAAAGTTTGCGAAAATAGCGTTCGTTATAATCCACTGTACATCTGCGGTGGAGTTGGTTTAGGAAAAACCCATTTACTTAACGCTATCGGTTTATCAATTCAAAACGACAATAATGTAATGTTTATTTCAGCTGAACGATTTATGTACCATTTCATTAAATCAATTAAGAAAAATGACATGGTTAATTTCAAAGATTTTTTTAGAAAATCTTCAGTTTTTATTATTGATGATATTCAATTTATTAGTGGAAAAGAGAGTTTACAAGAGGAGTTTTTTCATACTTTTAATAGCTTAATGGATAAAGGTTCTCAAATCATCATTTCTGCAGATCGTGCCCCCGCAAAATTAGAAAGGGTACAAGACAGAATTAAATCAAGATTAGCTGGAGGTTTAGTAGTAGATATTGAGGCGCCTGATCTAGAATTAAAAATTAAGATTATAAAAAGAAAAATAGAAGAAATTCAGAACCAGTTTAAAGAGCACATTACATTGAGTGATGAAGTCATAAGCTATATTGCTTCAGAAAGTAAAACAAATATAAGAGAATTGATTGGAGTTCTTAATAGAGTCCTAGCTTTTAGTAGAGTTCATAAAAAAGATTTAACCATCGCTGATTGCAAAAATATTCTTAAAGATGTGTTTAATCAAATTAGAATTATAACAGTAGATAAAATTCAAAATATAGTATCTAATTATTTTAATATTTCCTTAACTGACATGCTTTCTCAGAGAAGAGCTAGACCACTTGCAAGACCTAGACAGATTGCGATGTATCTAGCAAAAAAAATGACTTCAAGATCGTTACCCGAAATTGGAAGGAGGTTTGCAAACAGGGACCACACAACTGTAATACATGCTGTAAAAACAATTTCTAGACTTTCTGAGCAAGACGATGAAATGAAAAAAAATATTAATCAAATAAAGAGTTTATTAATCGAGCAATAGTATAAATGCATTTTATTGTCAAAAGAGATGTTCTTTTAAAATCATTGAACTTTGTACAAGGAGTTGTTGAAAAAAAAAATACCCTACCAATTCTATCTAATGTTCTACTACAGATTAAGAATAACAAGTTATCAATAATTGCAACTGATTTAGATTTAGTTTTTTATGATGAAATTAGTGAAATAAAAGCTATTAATGAGGGTAGCACAACCACATCAGCTTCTATTCTATACGATGTTCTAAGAAAGATCTCATCAAATGCAGAAATAAATTTCGATCTAAAAACAGAAAATAAATTAAGTTTAAAAACTTCTAATTCCGACTTCAGTCTTCTTTGCTTACCTACAGATAATTTTCCAACTTTCTCAGATGAATTTGAAAATAAGGAAATATCATTGAATAATAGTAAGTTTTTAAAACTGTTAAATAAAACTAAAATTTCTATATCAAATGATGATACGCGACACTATTTAAATGGCGTCTACTTACACTTGACTGAAGCTAATGGAAAAAATTTTTTGACGGGTGTAGCCACTGACAGCCATAGATTATCCTCAAGTAGTTTAGAAATTGAGAATACAAGCGGTTTTAATTCGCTTATTCTTCCTCGAAAAACAGTCTTTCAACTATGTTCTCTTCTCTCTGAATTAAGTGAAAATTTATATATTAATACTAGTGAAAATAAGATTAAATTTTCTCTCGGAAATATAAAACTAATCTCTAAAGTTATAGATGGAAAATTCCCTGATTATAAAAAAGTGGTCCCTATTAATAATGAAAAAACTTTAATAGTTCCTTCTAAAGAATTTATTAGTTCTATCGAGAGAGTGGCCAGCGTATCAATTGATAGAAAAGAAGGGGTAAAACTTTCTATAAATAAAGATAATGTACAGCTTTCAGTAAACAGCGCAAACACAGGTGAAGGAAATGAAAAAATCAAGGCTGAATTTAATTCAGAAAATTTAAATATAAGTTTCAATTCAAAATACCTGACTGACATTGCTTCAGAAATTGAAAACGACAAATTAAAAATGAACCTAAAAGACTCGACCTCTCCAGTACTAATAGAGGATGGATCAGACAAAAATAGTTATTTTGTTATTATGCCTATGAAAATTTAGTTTTTAACGATTTTAACTTTTTTTTTTATTTTTGCTTTAAAAGCGTTGCTATTTCATATTTCTAGATCATCTAGCTATACTCTCATTTTATCTTAACTAAAAAAAATGATATATTTAATAATCTAAAAAAAATAATGCCAAAAAATTCTAACTCAAATATTAACCAATCTTATGGTGCGGACTCTATAAAAGTACTAAAAGGTCTTGACGCTGTTAGAAAAAGACCAGGTATGTACATTGGTGATACCGACGATGGTTCTGGTTTACACCACATGGTGTTTGAAGTGTTGGATAATTCAATAGACGAAGCTCTTGCAGGGTATTGTAAAAAAATTATTGTCAGTATTAATCCAGATAATACTATAACTGTTCAAGACGATGGAAGAGGAATTCCAGTAGATCTTCATAAAAGTGAAAAAATTTCTGCAGCAGAAGTGATAATGACACAACTTCATGCAGGAGGAAAATTTGATCACAACTCGTATAAGGTTTCAGGTGGGTTACACGGTGTGGGAGTATCAGTAGTTAATGCATTATCTGAGACTCTTACTTTAAATATTTATCGAGATGGAAATGAATATGAATTAAAGTTTAAAGACGGAAACTCGATTAAACCTTTAAAAAAGATAGGCAAAACTAAAAACACTGGGACTAAAATTACTTTTCTTCCATCAAAAGAAATATTTTCCTCAACTAAATTTAGTGCTTCAATACTTGATAAAAGAATAAGAGAGCTTGCGTTCTTAAATAAAGGAATTTCAATTACTCTTTTGGATAATTCATTAAAAAAGACTAAGGAATATGTTCATAAATATGATGGAGGAATTATTGAATTTGTCAGGTATATAAATACTAAAAAACCTTTATTAGTTAACAAAAACGAGAAAGAAGTTTTTAAGAAACCTATTTATGTTAGCTCAAATAAAAGTAATGTAATTGTCGAGTGCGCATTTGAATGGAATGCCGGTTATTCAGAGGAGGTTTTACCTTTTACAAATAATATTCCTCAAAAAGATGGCGGAACACACCTTTTAGGATTTAGAAGCGCTTTAACAAGAGTAATAAATAAGTACTCAAGTGAAAAGAATAATAAAAGAAATAAATTGACTTTATCAGGTGAGGATATCAAAGAAGGATTGACAGCAATTCTTTCAATAAAAATGCCAGATCCTAAATTTTCTTCTCAAACTAAAGATAAACTAGTCTCATCAGAAATAAGGAATATTGTGGAAAATGTTATTGGAGAAAAAGTGTCAACATGGCTTGATCAAAATCCATCTGTTGCAAAAACAGTAATAGAAAAAATTACTCAAGCAGCTATGGCTAGAGATGTTGCCAGAAAAGCGCGGGATAGTGTTAGAAGAAAAGGTACGTTTGAGTTATCAGGTCTGCCTGGTAAATTAGCTGATTGTCAAATTCAAAAAAGAGAGGGAACTGAGTTATTTATAGTGGAAGGAGATTCTGCTGGCGGATCAGCAAAACAAGGCAGAGTTAGAGAGTTCCAAGCTGTGCTTCCATTAAGGGGGAAAATTTTAAACACTTTTGTTAATGGAAAGAAAAATGGAGAGGACCAATCAACAAAAGCACTTTCTAAGATGATGTCATCAAGTGAAATAGTAACTTTGATAAATGCTTTAGGAACTGGATCAAAAGATTTTAATTTAGAAAATTTAAGATACGATAAAATTGTTATTATGACCGATGCTGATGTAGATGGTTCTCACATAAGAACATTACTATTAACTTTTTTTAATAATTATCCATTTAATCAATTGATAGAAAATGGCCACATTTATTTGGCACAACCGCCTTTATTTAAAGTTACAAAAGCAAACAAAAGTGTTTATATAAAAGATGAAAAATCTCTAGAAGAATTTATTTTAAGAACATCCAAATTAGATAAAAAAATTAAAAAAGGCACTGCAGATTTTAAAAAATTTATTCAAGATCAGAAAGAAAACCTTTCAATTCAACGATTCAAGGGGCTAGGTGAAATGAACCCAGAAGAACTATGGGAAACTACTTTAAACCCAGATAACAGAACAATGTTAAGGGTCCAGTATACAAAAGGTACTAAAGACAAATCAAAAGAAGATCAAAAAATGATTGAAATTTTGATGGGTGATGAAGTCGCTCCGCGAAAAGATTTTATTACCAATAATGCTTTAGACGTTACCAACCTAGATATTTGATTAGATAATGAACCTCACAACTCTTTTTCGAACAAAAGAGAACTTAAGTCTAGATAAAAATACTTTAACAATTCTGAGATATATAGCTATTATTGGCCAAATTTTAGCAACTAGTGTAGTATTTTATTACTTAAATTTACCGTTTCCAATCATAGAAAGTTATTTGATCATTTCACTGGGTTTGATCACAAATTTGTATCTTCAATTTGGGATTAAAATAAATCAACTAAGAGATTTTTATGCAGCTCCATTCCTCCTTATTGATTTATTACAATTAAGTGCTTTACTTTATTTAACTGGAGGAATTTTCAATCCATTTTCGTTTCTATTAGTGATACCAGCAATCGTTTCCTCTACATTTCTGAGTATGGGCACAACAATTATTTTAGGTTTAATAACATCATTACTTTTATTAACTATATCGTTTTTTCATTTACCCTTGCCAGGTGAGGATATGAATTTGTTAAATTTTCCAAATTTTTATAAAATTGGAATTATAATCTCTGTGTTGATTGGTTTAATATTTTTAAGTTATTTTGGTATTCGTTTTTCTGGTGAAAAAAAGAAAACAGAGGAAGCCTTTAAAAAACTTCAAGAGGTGATTTATAAAGAGTATGAATTAGAATCTTTAGGGGGGCAAGCAGCAGCAGCAGCACATTCTTTAGGTACGCCTCTAGCAACAATAAGTGTAGTTGCTAAAGAGTTAAAGAAAGAAATAGGAGACAACAACGAGCTATCTAAAGATATCGATCTGTTAATAAGCCAATCTAAAAGATGTAGTGAAATTTTAAAAAGAATTTCAAAAAAACAGATTGAGGAAGATAAATTTTTTAGTTCGACAAAATTAGAGAACTTACTCGAGGAAATTATTAATTCTTTCAAAGAAACTTCTTCTAAAAAAATTATTTTCGTATCAGATAATGATAAAAATAAAATTGACATCGAAAGGTCAGCAGAAATGATCTATGGGTTGAGAAATTTTATTGGAAACGCAATAAAATTTTCAAAAAGTAAAGTAAATATTTTTTTAGTTAGCGATGACAAAGAAATTAAGATCATTGTAAATGATGATGGGCCAGGATTTCCTAGAGACATTATTAATAAACTGGGAGAACCTTATATAAAATCTAAATCATTAGAATTAAATTCAAACTCAGGCTTAGGTCTTGGAACCTTTTTGGGTAAAACTTTATTAGAGAGAAATAATGCTAAATTATTTTTTAAAAGTGATAAAAATTTAGGTGGCGCATCAGTAGTTATCACTTGGTCACCAAAAAATATTTTAGTTAACGCTTAAATTCAAAAGAATATGCTAGGATCTTATAAGCTAGTTTCGCAACTAAAAAATTATAAGAGTCAAATTTTTTTATTGGTGCGAGTTCGTTAATATCTGCACCAACTATATTTGATATTTGGCAGACCTTCTTTATTATTGGCAAAACTTCATCCCAAAATAACCCACCTGGTTCTGGAGTTCCAGTTGCTGGCATTATACTTGCATCAAAACCATCTACGTCAAAAGTTATATACACCTGCTTATTCTTAAATAGTTTGTTTAATTTTTCCAGATCCCAATTTTTTTTATCTTTAGCCCAAAAGATTTCTATTCTATCTTTATTCTTACTATAAAAATCCATTTCGGATTTTGAGAGATTTCTTATTCCAAAAGACACAACTTTTAGATTTTTAAAATCAAGACATCTTTTTATAGCAGATGCATGGGAAAACTTTTCACCTTGATAGCTTTCTCTTAAATCAGCATGAGCATCAAAATGAAGAAGAATTAATTCTCTATGTCTTCTAACGAATGGTTTGACAGATCCCGGGGTAATAGAGTGTTCACCCCCTAAGACTAATGGAAATTTTTTCTCAGAAAGTATCTTTTCAATAATGTTTGATAATTGATCTAAAGCTTCATTTAATTTTTTTTTTATTTTGAAAGGTTTTAGTGTTTTTATACCAATTTCTTTGTATGGTTCTTTATTCAGTTCTTCGTCAAATAATTCAACTTGATGTGAAGCTTTAATTATCTCTTTCGGTCCATTCTTGGTTCCACTACCATAACTGACAGTTTTTTCTAAACCAAAAGGTACTATAACTACTTTCGACTTTGACTCTTGATTTGCATCAAATCCTAAAAAACCCTTTTTCTGGTTTAAGTAATTCATTTAAGATTTAAAAATTTGTGAAAAATTCCTTTTTGATCTCTTTTTCCAATTTGCTCTGTGATATGCATCACTTGCAATTAATGGCAATACACTGGTAGCCTCAGCAAATACCATTTGCTCTTTTGTAATATCAACTTTACCCCATGAGCTAGCTTCTTTTAACGTAGAGCTACTGCAAGCACCATCTCTAGTATCAGCAACGGTGATTTGTATAGCATATTTATGCATGTCAACTTTTTTGCCTAATAATTCAGCACAAACAACTGTATCTTGAATGAAGTTTTTAGGCACTCCTCCCCCTATCATCAGCAGCCCTGATTGTTTTGATTGAAGTTTAATTTCGGTTAACTCTCTGAATTCCCTTATAGAATCAATTGTAATATGTTTATCAGGATTTTTTTCTTGGTGCATCACGAGCCCAAAACCAGCTGAGCTATCAGTAAAAGCTGGGCAAAATATTGGAACATTGTTATCGTATGCAGTCTCTATTAAAGATCCTTTTTTTTTTGCGTTAGACTTAAGGTATCTTCCTAACTCTAGGATGAATTCTCTAGATGTAAAAGTTTTAGGCTTCAATGTATCGGCAATATCACATATAGTTTGATCACAGGCCTGTAGTTCTTCCTCATCTATATAGGTATCGTAGATTCTATCAATGTAGTTATTTCTTAGCTCAGTGTCGTCCTGAAACTGGGATCCTTGGTAATGCTTAAAGCCGAGAGCTTCAAAAAAATCCATATCAATAATTGATGCCCCAGTAGCTACAATTGCATCGACCATATTATGTTTTACTAAATCAGTGTATAGATCCATACATCCACCTGCCGAGGTTGAACCTGCTAAAGTTAAAAAAATTGAACAATTCTTGTCTGCAAGCATTTCATTATAAATAGCTGCCGCTCTAGCTGTATCTCTTGAAGTGAAAGACATTTTACTCATTCCATCAATAATCTTACGAGCATCAAAAGATTTGATATCGATATGTTCAACTGGGGAATTAAGTAGAGATTTTTTATTATGTCCAATGTTTGGACTATTTTTTTTATTCATTAAGCTACTAAAGAACCAACTTTATCATTTGTATTATCGTACATAGATATAATTGGTTTGTCACTTAATTCATGAATTTCATTTGAGTAAAAACCATTAAAGTTTGTTCTAAAAGTAAGACTGTATGCACCTAGCTGACCTAATTCTATATAGTCACCCTCTTTAATATTATTTGGTAATAAAAAAGGACCTTTCATATAATCTAATCCATCACAAGTAGGTCCAAAAAAACTAAAAGCAGTCAGTTTTTTAGACTGAACTCTTCCATCTGTAATCATTTTTGATGGTAAAACAAAATTTGGCGCACCCGCATCAAATAAAGATCCATAAGTTCCATCATTGATATATAGACTATTTTTTTTTCTTAAAATAACTTTAACAATTGTAGACCCACTTTCTGCCACAAGAGATCTACCTGGCTCACAGATTATTTCAGGCAACTTATCGAGTTTTAAATTATTAAGTTCTTTTCTAATTTCATCCATATAATTTTTTAATGGTTCAGGATTAAGGTCTGGGTAAACAGAAGGGAAACCACCACCAACATTGATTGTGTCTGGGACTATCTTTGTCTTTTTTATTATATTCCCTATTTCACGTATGCCCTTAGAGTAAGAAATTTTATGCATACATTGAGAGCCAACATGAAAACTTATTCCAAGTTTTTTTGAATGATCTTTACATAATCTCACTAATCCTAACGCTTCAGATGGAAGAGCGCCAAATTTTCTAGACAAATCTATTTCTGCATGTTCATTTGAAATAGCAATTCTTACAAATAATTCTAAATCTTTTGCCTGTTTAGTCGCATCCAAAATTTTTCTTAATTCATCTTTACTATCTAAAGAAAAACTTTTGACATCGTAATCAAAATAAGCTGACGAAATACTTTTTTTACTTTTAATCGTATGCATGAAGTGTAACTTAGAATCTGATTTAATTTTTTTGATGAGCTTAATTTCATTTAAAGATGCAACATCAAATTCATTGATACCGTTATGAATTATTTGCTTAATAACTTTTTCGTTTGGATTTGTTTTTACGGCGTATAGAATCTTTCCAGGAAAATTTTCTTTAAAAAACTTTACGGATTTTTTAATCTCGTTGAGCCGTATACAATATACGGGGTAATCTGGTTGTAATGAGTTAACTAATTCGTTAACTGTTTTAAATTTTCCCATTTCATGTGTCCCTCGTTAATTTACACAAAGATTTTTTAAAAAATTTAATAAAAAAAACCTTATTTATTTCGCGTTTAAGGTTTTTTTGACTTTATGTAAAGAAAAAAAGGACATTTTTGTCGTTGAAATTTGGTCAACAGCACCTATATGGATATATATGAGAGCACAAAAAAACGTTTCAGAGCAGCTAAAATTGGCAGACTTTGCTGATAAATCGCTTCTAATCCTCGATGATGATGACCCACTTAGAGGAAGGCTAGCAAGAGCCATGGAGAAGAAAGGATTTCAAGTAAAAGAGGCCAAATCAGTGGCTGAAGGCCTGAATATAGCTAAGACAGCCCCTACAGCATTTGCGGTAATTGATCTAAGGCTTGAAGATGGTAATGGATTAGATGTTGTAAAAGAACTTTCAAAGAATAAAAAAGATAGCAGAATTGTAATGCTAACGGGATACGGGAATCTACCTACGGCTGTAGCAGCAGTTAAAGAGGGAGCAATCGATTATATTGCTAAACCAGTTGATGCTGATGACGTTGAGTCGGCTTTATTGGCTTCTCCAGAGTCAAAGGCAAAACCACCTGAAAATCCCATGTCTGCAGATAGAGTAAAGTGGGAACATATCCATCGAGTTTTTGAATTGTGCAATAGAAATGTTTCTGAGACAGCTCGTAGACTTAAAATGCATAGAAGAACATTACAAAGAATTCTTTCTAAAAGATCTCCAAGATAACTTAAATAAATTTTCTAAATTTTCTAATTTGATTTATTGCAAGTGTTGCAATTAGAATTTTAAATAACTCTGCTAACAAGAAAGGTTGTGCTCCTAATTTGAATATTGGTTTATCCCAACCTATTAAAGTACCTAGCCATAACATCCCTAATACATAAATAAAACTAGTTGCAAAAACTAATTTAAAAAAATTCTTAAAATAATTATTATCATAATTAAATTTTCCTGCTAAAAATCCAGCGACCACAAAACCTATCAAATAACCCATTGTTGGTCCTGTGAAGTATACTATTCCCATACCTTTTTCTGGAGTTCCTGAAAACACTGGCAAACCAATTATACCTTCGAATAAATATAAAGAAATAGTTGCTACACCAAGCTTCCATCCAAAACATATTCCTATTAACAAGACAACTAAAGTTTGCATTGTCATAGGGACTGGGTAAAACGGTATTTTAACTTTTGACGATATGGCTAAAAGAATAGAGCCCAATAAGGCGATAAATATATATTTAATTATTTTTGTTTGTTTAAAATTTTTTACAAATTCCATTTAACTAATTTAACTTTTTTTTTATTAAAATCTAGTGTTTTGTTAATTGAACAAAAACATCTTCTAAATCACCATCCTCTGTCGAAATATCCTCAATTTTGATATTATTTTCATTTAAATAATTGATTATTTCTCCAAAATCGAGTGAGTTTTTTTCATAAGTAACTAATATAGAATTCTCAGAGTTTATTTTAAAATTTATATCTTTCATATTTAAATTCTTATTTAATTCAATGTTTTTAACTTTAAAATTTATTTTTTTAGTTTTAATTCTCTCAAGTAATTTTTCGGTGGTATCTAGCGCAACTAAATTTCCTTTATTGATTATAGCTATCCGATCGCACATTTCCTGTGCTTCAATCAGATAGTGTGTAGTTAATATTATTGTTACACCTTCTTTGTTAAGAGCTTTTACATTTTCCCAAAGATTATTTCTAAGTTCCACATCAACACCGGCTGTAGGCTCATCCAAAATTAAAATTGGAGGTTGATGAACCATAGCCTTTGCTATAAGTAATCTTCTCTTCATGCCGCCCGATAAGCTTCTGGAGTATGCATCAGCTTTATCTTGAAGAGAAACCATCTTTAATATTAATTCAGTTATACGGTTTTCTTTAGAAATACCGTAAAGTCCTGCCTGAAGTTCTAAAAGTTTTTTTGGACTAAAAAAAGCATCTAAGTTTACTTCCTGGGGAACTATTCCCACAGACGCTCTAACTTGACGAGGATTTTGATCTAAATCAAAACCCCATACATTTACTTTCCCACTAGTCTTAATAACGGTGCCTCCTAGAATACTTAAAAATGTTGTCTTGCCGGCCCCATTCGGTCCTAATAATCCAAATATCTCACCTTGTCTGACTTCAAAACTTAATTCATTTAATGCTTTATTATGTTTTTTTGTTTTAGAATTTGAGTAAACCTTTGTTAGATTTTCAACAGCTAATGCAAATTTATTCATACTTTTTTATAATTCATTAAGATTTCAATGTAATATGTATATATGAGTTCAATAAAAAAAACAGATCATTTTTATTTGGTCGACGGATCTGGATATATTTTTCGTGCTTATTATGCTTTACCCCCTCTTTCAAGAAAAAGTGACGGTCTTCCCACTGGAGCAGTTAGCGGATTCTGTTCTATGCTTTTTAAATTATTAGAAGACGCTAGATCAGACGATTCTAAAAATAAACCAACACATTTTGCAGTAATTTTTGACTCTGCAAGAAAAAATTTTAGAAATGAAATTTATAAAGAATATAAAGCCAATCGTGCAGAGGCACCAGATGACCTTGCTCCTCAATTTGAATATATAAGAAAATCAGTTGAGGCTTTTAACTTACCGTCTATTGAACTTTTAAATTATGAAGCAGATGATCTCATAGCCACTTATGCAAAAAAAATTACTGAAGCTGGTGCAAAGGTTACTGTGATATCGTCGGATAAAGATTTAATGCAGTTAGTATCAAATAAAGTCAGACTATTTGATCCTATGAAAAGTAAAGTTATAGGCGAAAAAGATGTGATTGAAAAATTTGGAGTAAAACCAAGTCAAGTAATCGACGTTCAATCACTTGCTGGAGATAGTTCAGATAATGTGCCTGGAGTTCCTGGTATTGGAGTTAAAACAGCAGCAGAACTTATAAATAAATATAAAACCTTAGAAAATTTATTAAAGAAGGCATCAGAAATACCTCAGAACAAAAGACGGGAAACCCTATTGTCTAACAAAGATAAAGCTATGATTAGTAAGCAATTAGTAACTTTAAAAAATGATGTTCCACTTAGAAATGATGCTGCTGACTTTATTATTAAAGAAATTAATAAAGATAAACTATACGATTTTTTAAGAGACATGGAATTTAATAGATTGTTGAGTCAGGCAATTAGTTTTTATGGAGAACCTGGAAGCAAAGATTTTAATGAGAAAAATCCTGTAAAAAAAAACAGTAAGATAAATACTAAGACCTACAAAACTATTTTCAAAGAGAAACAACTGGATGAATTAATAACAAAATTAAATGAAAAATCAGTTATAGCAGTTGATACTGAAACCTCATCCTTAAATCCCCAAGAAGCAGATCTTGTTGGCATATCGTTATGTTATGAGGCTAATGAAGCTTTCTATATCCCAGTAGGTCATACAGAAAAAACGGAATTAAAAAGGGATATTGTTTTGAAGAAACTAAAACCACTTTTAGAAGACCCAAGCATAAAAAAAGTTGGCCAAAATATAAAATATGATTTTATTATATTTAAAAACCACGGCATTGAACTAAACTCGGTAGAAGACACGATGTTACTTTCGTACACACTAGACGCGGGAAATAATAGACATAATATGGATACGCTATCTGAATTACATCTTGCTCATAAAACCATATCTTATAAAGATTTGGTAGGAACTGGAAAAAAGCAGTTAAATTTTTCAGAAGTAGATCTCAAATCAGCCACTGAATATGCTGCTGAGGATGCAGATATAACTTTAAGATTATATGAAGTTTTATCTGAGAGAATATCTAAGGAAAAGTTAGAAAAAATTTATGAGGAATTTGAAAAACCAATGATAAAAATTCTCTCAAAACTAGAGTCGAGTGGTGTGAAAGTTGATGATACTTATCTTAAAAAACTTTCAAAAAAATTTGAGGAAAGATTAATAACTATTGAAAAAGAAATTTATAAAATATCAGGAAAAGAATTTAATATCGGGTCACCAAAACAATTAGGAGAAATTATTTATAATGACTTAAAGATAGCAAAATTAAAAAAAACTAAGAAAGGAAGTTTAGCTACAAGCGCTAAAATTTTAGAGGACTTAGCATTAACTGGACATAAATTTCCTAATTTAGTTTTAGAATGGCGCCAAGTTTCAAAATTAAAAAGTACATATACAGATGCTTTGCAAGACCATATAAGTAAGAAAACAAAAAGGGTTCATACATCTTTTTTACTTGCGGCAACCAACACCGGTAGACTTGCCTCGAGTGATCCTAATTTACAAAATATTCCTATTAAAAGCTCAGACGGTAAAGAAATAAGAAAAGCCTTTGTTGCGGAAAAAAATAATTTACTTATTTCAGCAGATTATAACCAAATCGAAATGAGAATTCTTGCTGATATTGCTGATGTAAAAGAATTAAAGAAAGCTTTTAAAAATAATCAAGATATTCACTCTTTAACAGCTAGCCAAGTTTTTGATGTTCCGATTACAAAAGTAACTGAAGATTTTAGACGAAAAGCAAAGGCAATTAATTTTGGGATTATATATGGGATAACACAATATGGGCTAGCAAAACAAATATCAGTATCAAATGAAGAAGCTTTAAGTTTTATAAATGCATATTTCAAAAAATTTCCTGAGATAAAAGATTATATGAATACGACAATTAAAATTTGCAGGAAGCAAGGTTTTGTTACAAATATTTTTGGAAGAAGAATTCATTTAAGAGGTATTAATGATAAAAATTTTAGCGTGCGAGCATTTCAGGAAAGAGCAGCAATTAATGCCCCGATACAAGGATCAGCAGCAGATATTATTAGACTTGCAATGATTAAAATTGACAAGATTTTTGAAGAAGAGAAGAAAGCAAAAATGCTTTTACAAATACATGATGAACTTATTTTTGAATGTTTAAAAAAAGACGAGAGCGAAGTTAAAAAAATCGTTAAAGAAGCAATGACGTCTGTTTCTAGTTCTGAACATCATATGTTTTCAATACCTTTAGAAGTAAGTATAAACTCCGGAAACAACTGGGGAGAGGCCCATTAAACGCCTAAATTTTGACAATATAATTAAGAGAATAAAATTATGACTCAAACTATCGCTTTAGTAGATGATGACAGAAACATACTCACAAGTATAAGCATGGCTTTAGAGAGAGAAGGATTTAAAGTTCAAACTTATATTGATGGAGAATCAGCTTTAATTGGATTAACCAGAAATCCACCTGACCTAGCAATTTTAGATATCAAAATGCCTAGAATGGACGGAGAAGAGTTGCTAAAAAAACTCAAAAAAAAAATGTCGATTCCAATAATCTTTTTAACTTCAAAAGATGATGAAGTTGATGAGCTGCTTGGTCTAAAGTTAGGTGCTGATGACTTTGTCAAAAAATCTGGAGGTTTCTCGACTAAAGTTTTAATTGAAAGAATAAGAGTTCAATTAAGAAAAAAAACTAACGCTATCGATGACACTAAAAATATAATTAGTCATGGTAAATTAAAATTAGACCCTGCTCAGTTAGAGTGTGAATGGAATGGTAGAGCTTTGCCAGATAAGCTGACCACTACAGAATTTCTAATTGTTAAAGAATTAGCTAAAAGACCAGGGGTTATTAAAGAAAGAGCACATTTAATGGACATAGCATATAAGGAAAATACTGAAATCGAAGATAGAACTATTGATAGCCATGTAAAGAGAATAAGAAAAAAGTTTAAAAAGGTAGATGAGAAGTTTTCTGCAATTGAAACTAGATATGGAAGTGGGTATAGATGGAATGTTAGCTAATGAAACAAAAAAAATCAGCTTCTATTCTAAAGAAGTTTTTAATTATTAACCTTACGGTCTTTTCTGTTTTAGGACTTTTTACAATTATATACCTTGAAGCAATCCAGCCAAATCTAGTAAAAGAAAGATCGGATAATCATAAAATAGTAATTAATAATACCAAAGATAATCTTGAAAGACTAAATATAGAATACACTAAAGCGGGAATTAGAGATTTCTTGCTCTCTACAAGATTTTTATTTCAAAGTCTAGACCGTGTCCAATTTTATGATTTATCAGGAAATCTAATTGGAGACACAAACATTTTGGATTTAGATCAAAGTGTTTTTACAGGCTCAGACATAATTTTCGAGGAGGCTTTGGGTGATGAAACAATTAAGCTAAACAATGAAGAGAGACTTGAAGAAGAGGAAATAGATGAAATAAAAGATATTATTACAAATAAATATAATGATGAAATAATAACTGTGACGAACGATAAAAAAAATAACTTTTTTGTAAGCACACTAAGTAAAATCAAATTTCAAAACGAAGATATTGGCTATATAGTAGTTTCAGAGCAAGCGAATGACATCACCACAGCTGTGGAAGAGAGAAAAGTATTTATAATAAGAACTATGATTGCTGTTGCGATTGTGATTTTAATCTTTTCTCTATTTTTAAATAAATATATTCTTAAACCAATTGGACTTTTAGTTAAATTTAGTGAAGGAGTTAAAAAAAAATCTAATCAAACAATTGATATAAACAAAGTTTTTATCAGAAATGATGAAATTGGAAAACTAACACAGTCAATCGATGAAATGACTAAAGAATTACAACAACGAACAAATAGAGCAGAAACATTCTCAAATGATTTAGCTCATGAAATAAGAAATCCACTCGCATCTTTAAAAAGTGCCTCAGAACTTTTAGATAAAACTACTGAAAGAAATGAGGGAGAAAAACTCCTTAAAATCATAAATCATGATGTAGAAAGAATAGAAAGATTAATAACAGATTATACTCAAATGTTAAAAGACGAAGCATCTTTATCCCGAGAAAAAATGAGTAAAATTAATTTAGTTGAAATTGTTACTGGCGTAGTGGAAGATTTTAACCAAGATCTAATTAATCAAAATAAAAAAATTGAGATAAACGTTATCAATAATATCAAAAGTAAAAATGGTCATTTTATTTTGGGTATAGGCAATAGATTAGAGCAAGTAGTTGCTAATTTATTAGATAATTCAATTTCGTTTAGTAAAGAAAATCAAAAAATTGAGATTGGTCTTGAAGAAACTTCTAGCAATTTATTAATTTCAGTAAAAGACGAGGGACCAGGTTTTGCTGAAACTTCGCCTCAGAAAATTTTTAAGCGTTTTTATAGCAATAGACCCGCGAGTTTTGGAAAACACTCCGGCTTAGGTTTGAATATTGTAAAAAATATTGTTCAAATGCATAAAGGCACAGTAGCAGCCTCAAATAGGCTTAATGCTAAAGGAGCACAAGTTGAGGTTTTGCTTCCTAAAGTGTCCTAACATTATTTCTTGCTAAGGTTTATTTATGTTGATAATAACATCTTCAATATGGTCCAGGATTATAAAGTAAAAGATATTAACGAAGCAGATTTTGGAAGAAAAGAAATTTCTTTAGCAGAAACAGAAATGCCAGGACTTATGGCTCTCCGAAAAGAGTATAAAGGTAAAAAACCTTTAAAGGGTGCAAAAATCTTAGGTTGTCTTCATATGACTATACAAACAGCAGTATTAATTGAAACTTTAGTGGAATTGGGAGCAGAAGTTAGATGGTCTTCTTGTAATATTTTTTCAACACAAGATCATGCAGCTGCGGCAATCGCCAAAGCGGACATTCCTGTCTTTGCATGGAAAGGTGAGACAGAAGAAGAATACTGGTGGTGCATTAAGCAAACTATTGAAGGAAAAAAAGACTGGAAACCAAATATGATTTTAGACGACGGTGGTGACCTTACAGCTTTAATGCATAAAGAATATAAAAATTTGTTAAAAGATGTTAAGGGTGTTTCAGAAGAAACTACAACTGGTGTTTTAGCCCTTAAAAAAATGGAGACTAATAAAGAGCTATTAATTCCTGCCATAAATGTAAATGACTCGGTAACAAAATCTAAATTCGATAACCTTTATGGTTGTAGAGAAAGTTTAGTAGACGGAATTAAAAGAGCAACTGATATAATGATGTCAGGTAAAGTAGCTATTGTCGCTGGATTTGGTGATGTTGGCAAAGGAAGTGCTGCTTCTTTACGGCAAGCAGGTGCAAGAGTTATGGTAACCGAGACAGACCCGATATGCGCGTTACAAGCTGCTATGGAGGGTTACGAAGTTGTTGTTATGGATGACGCTATCAAAGATGCTGATATTGTCGTGACTGCTACAGGAAATAAAGACATAGTTACAGCTGACCATATGAGAGACATGAAAGATAGAGCAATACTTTGTAATATAGGTCATTTTGATAATGAAATTCAAGTTGAGGCATTAAAAAATTACAAATGGGATGAAATAAAACCGCAAGTTCACGAAATAGAATTGCCTAGTAAAAAAAGGATCATTCTTTTAGCTGAAGGAAGACTGGTTAACTTGGGATGTGCTACAGGGCACCCAAGTTTTGTTATGAGCGCTTCATTTACAAATCAAGTAATTGCTCAAATTGAATTATGGAATAACTCAGATAAGTATGAGAAGAAAGTTTATGTACTTCCAAAACATCTTGACGAAAAAGTCGCTATGCTTCATTTAGAAAAAGTAGGTGCAAAATTAACTAAAATGTCAAAAGAGCAAGCAGATTATATTAGCGTTAAACCATCAGGACCATTTAAACCAGATACTTACCGCTACTAAACAGTAGCTAATGATTGTAAAATCTTTAGAACATCTCAATTCCTTATCTCAAAAAGTTGCAGAAAAGTTATCTAAGAATGATTGTATTTTTCTAATAGGTGAAATCGGGGTAGGAAAAACTACCTTTGCAAGATATTTGATAAATTATTTACAAGAAAAAAATGGAGCAAAGATTACAGAAGTACTTAGCCCTACTTTTAACCTTCTTTATGAATATGACTTAAAGGGAATTAAGATTATGCATTATGATCTCTACAGAATAAAAGATGAAGAAGAATTTAAGCAACTAGGTATTTTTTTAGATAATCAAGACACTATTAAGATTATCGAATGGCCTCAACTAATAAATATTCCACTTTCTGATAAGTTAGAAATATATTTAGATTATGTTAAAAATGAAAAAGAAAGAGAGATAAAATTTATAGGCTCAGGTAAATGGAAAACTTTAAATGAATTATAAACTTAAAAAAATTTCAGGAGACGCATCATTTAGAGAATTTTACAGATTGCAAAAAGGAGAGAATACATCAATTATAATTCAAGCTAAAAAAGAAAAATTTAAAAATTTGATAACCTATATTGCCGTCAACAAAATTTTAGAAAAATATAAAATATATGCTCCAAAGTTGATAACTAATCATTATGAGCACAATATTATTGAGATTACTGATTTGGGACAAAAGTCTTTTTACGACTCAATTATAAAAAAAAAAAATAAATTTACTGATTACAAAGATCTCATTAAGATTATTATAAAACTACAAAATATAAAGTTACAACGAAATTATCATTTAGGTAAATTCAAAATTAATTTTCAAAATTATTCAATTAAAAATCTTCATAAAGAATCCGATCTTTTTTTTGATTGGTATTTAAAGTATTGCTTCAAAAGCCCAAATCTGAAAAAGATTAAAAATATTCTTAAAAAAGAATTGACAAAAATATATAAAAAACTTTATTTTCAAAATAATACTTTTGTACATAGAGATTTTCATGCATCAAATATAATGGTCAATAAAAATAAACTAGGTTTGATCGATAGTCAGGATGCGATAATTGGAAATCCATTATATGATGTTGCTTCATTAATTGATGATGTAAGAATAAAACTACCCTCAAATTTACAAGAAAGATTATTAAATTTTTATTATTACAAATCAAAATTAAAAAAAGAGGAATATAAAAATATAAAAAATGATTTTGAAATATTATCGGTTCAAAGAAATTTAAAAATTCTTGGAATATTTGTAAGGCTTTTTAAAAGAGATGGTAAATCTAATTATCTAAAATATTTACCCTATACTTGGAGTTTAATTGAGAGACGTCTAAAAAATCCTGTTTTCAAGAACCTGAACTTATTATTTAAAAAACATCTAAAAATAAAAAAATTGAAAAAAATAAATAATTTATGAAAATAAAACACGGGATGATATTAACTGCTGGCTTAGGAAAAAGAATGCAACCTCTTACTAGTAAAAAGCCAAAACCATTATTAGAGATAGGAGGCAGCACTCTTCTTGAGAGAGCAATTAATCTATTAATTAATCATGGTGTAGAAGAGATTACTGTTAACGTCCATCATCTTGCCAATCAAATTGAAAAATTTATCTCAGATTTTACATCAGAGGTTAAATTTAAAATATCAAATGAAAAAGATTTATTATTAGATACTGGTGGTGGAGTGAAAAAGGGAACAAAAGAATTTAGAGATAATCCCTTTTTTGTAATTAATCCAGATACCCTTTGGAGTAATAAATATTCTAAAGAAGTACAATCTTTAGAAAAAGAGTATTTTACAAATAAAAGACCTTGTTTATTACTCGTTAGAAAAGAATTATCTTTGGATAATTCTTTCAAGGGTGACTTTAATTTAAACAATAATTTAATTTCTAAAGATGATCAGAACCAATATATTTTTACTGGTCTTCAAATAATGAAAAATGATCATTTAGCACTTTTTAATAAAAATATTTTTTCTATGAATGAAGTTTGGACAAAATTAATAAATGAAAACAATCTTGGTGGATTGGAAAGTAATCAAAAATTTTATCATCTAAACACTATAGAAATGTTTGAAAAAATATCTTCTTTAAGTTCTATTGATTAAAAATAATATTTTTTGCCCTAGAGTCATCTAGATAATAATATTTTTGAATTTTTGACTGATTATCAAATTCTATTATTAGTGGATTTCCTGTTGGAATTTCTAGTTCATTAATCTTCGTATCTGAAATCTTAAAAAGATATTTACACAATGCTCTTAATGAATTTCCATGAGCCGATATCAAAATATTTTTTCCATTTTTCAAATTCTTATTTATTTCAATATCATAAAAAGGAATTACTCTTTCGTAAGTGTTCTTCAAGGATTCTGTCAAAGGAATTTTATTTTGAGGAATTCCACCGTTTAAAGGACTAAAATTTTCAAGGTAATTACTATCTTCAGCCATGAGAGGTGGTGCAACGTCCCAAGATCTTCTATATTTTTTAAATTGTTCTTCACCTATTTTGTTCTTTGTTTCCTCCTTGTTTAAACCAGTTAATGACCCATAATGTCTCTCATTTAATTCCCAGGCAGTATTGAACTTCATAGGTAAATTTAGAATTTTTAAGATAATCGTGAGTGTTTCAATTGCTCTTTTAAGATAAGAGGTATAACTAATATCAATTTTAAAATTCAATTTTCTTATTAACTCACCTGACTTTTTAGCTTCCTCTTTACCTTTCTCTGAAAGATCAACATCTACCCAGCCCGTAAATCTATTTTCGGCATTCCAGGTACTCTGGCCATGTCTTGTTAAGATCAGTTTACTCATATAAGTTAATTAAGTTATTATGTACTATATAAAAATCTAAATGAAAAATATTTTCTTCTCTACTACAAAATATTTATTCTTTTTTTCATTTATAATTCTATTAATTCTTTATTTGTTCCCAGGAAGTTTAATTGGTTATTTTTTATACGGTAATTTGGGAAAACAACCTGATTTTATTTCAAATCCAATAGGTACCTCTATTAATCATTTAGTATTCTTTTTTTATTTAAGTATTCTAGGTTTTATATTTCGAAGCAATCAAAGAAAATTTATTAATAGCTTTTCTTTTTTATTTTTAATTTCAATAATTTTAGAATTATTGCATTATTTCATTCCTAATAGAGCATTTGAACTTAATGACTTATACGCAAATAGCTCAGGAGTATTATTGGCTTATTTAATATTTAAACTTTTTAGTAAAACTAGGAACTAAATGCCTTTGTATATTTTAATTTTATTTTTGACTTTTTTCTCTAATACGGTAGCAGAAGAAATATCTGGTGTTCCAAAAATCGTAGATGGAGACACTGTTCATATAAATGATAAAAAATTTAGACTAGAAGGTATAGATGCCCCAGAAATGGGACAACAATGTAAAAAAGAATCTTTAAAAATTTCATCAATAATTGGTTTTACATTTTACAAAGATTATAGCTGTGGAAAAGTTTCCAAAGAAAAATTAATAAGCAAAATTCATGGATCAAAAATAAAATGTATATTTACAACAAAAGACAAGTATAAAAGATATATTGCTACATGTTACAAGGAAAAAATAAACTTAAATCAGTGGATGGTAAGAAATGGATACGCAATAGCATATAGAAGATACTCAAAAAAATATGTTCCAGATGAGGATTTTGCTAAAGAAAACAAATTAGGATTATGGCAAGGGAAATTTATGAGTCCAGAAAAATGGAGAAAGCTTAACTAATTTTTAGTATAAATCACTAAGTGATTCCTTTTAAAAAAATAATATTTGTTTTAATTTTTTTTATTTTAGGTGCATGTTCGTCAATTCCGAAAAATACTCAAAATAGTTGTGCTATCTTTGAAGAGAGATATTTGTGGTACAAACATTCTAAGGCTTCCTATGAAAAATGGGGAGCACCTATTCATTTACAACTAGCTTTCGTAAAAAAAGAAAGTGATTTTAATTGGCTCGCAAAACCTCCAAGAACTAAATTATTTAAAGTAATTCCATTTAAAAGACCTTCATCTTCATTTGGATACTCCCAAGCAGTGAAAGGAACCTGGGAACAATACAAAAGAGAAACAAATAATCCTCTTGCAACAAGAGCAAGATTTAAAGACTCAGTAGATTTTATAGGGTGGTATATTCATAAAACAAATAAAATATTGAAAATTTCAAAAAAAGATCCTTATCGGCAGTATTTAGCCTATTATAAAGGTTGGGGAGATTATAAAAATTATTCAAAAGATAAAAAAGCTATAATTTATGCAAAGTCTGTGAAGGATATGGCAAGCAAATATAGAAAACAATTAACGCTTTGCAAAAAAAATCTAGATAAAAACAAATATATTATTTTTTAAGCTGTTTCTGTAACTCAATTTCAACAGCATCAATCCTCTTGGTTCCTCTTCCAACAATTGTATAAACAGTAGGAATTACGTAGAGAGTAAAAAAAGTTGAGAATAACATTCCACCAAATATTGTTATACCAACAGTTAATCGACTTGCAGCACCAGGTCCAGTTCCAAGAATAAGCGGTAAAACTCCAATAACTGTTGAGATACTTGTCATTAGAATAGGTCTTAGCCTTATAGCGGCAGCTTCAAATACAGCAACTTCTAAATTTTTTCCTTCCTTCCTTAATTGATTTGCAAATTCTACAATTAGGATACCGTTTTTAGCTGAGAGACCGATCAAAATGATTAACGCTATCTGACTATAAACATTCAATGAAGAACCAACTACTAGTAAACCAATTAATCCGCCAAGAATAGCCATAGGTACAGTTAACATAATTGTTAGTGGATGCCTCCAGCTTTCAAATTGGGCACTCATGGCAAGGTATGCAGTAATTAATGCTAAAGCAAATATTACATAAAGTTCAGTGTTAGTTTTTTTATACTCTTCACTTTCGCCTTTATAAGCAATTTTTGCTTGAGGTGTATTTTGTTCTACAACACCTACCAAAAACTTTAGAGCCTCATCAAGCGAATAGTCTCCAACAAGTCTTGCCGAGATAGTAACTGCTTTTTGTCTATTGTATCTTGCTAAGAATGGAGATTGTCCCTCTTCATCGTATGCAACTAAGTTTGATACAGACACAAGTTTTCCATTATTTTTAGATCTTACAAAAACTTTACTTATACTATCTGGCTCTTGTCTATCTTTGATATCACCTTGCAAAATTATAGAATATTCTTTTCCATCCCTTGTAAAGTTTGTAACTCTTTTAGAGCCAAAAATGGTCTCTATAGTTTTTCCAATATCTTCTGTCGAAACCCCAAGATCAGCAGCTTTTTTTTGATCTATCTTTACATTTAATTGAGGTTTATTAAGATCAAAATCATCTTGAATAGAAGTAAGACCAGGATTTTTTCTTGCCTCTTTTTTAATTATCTCTTTCCACTCAATCAATTGTTCATATGTATTACCCAAAACAACAAATTGTACTGGACTTTCTATTCCGCCAGTCCTTATCCCCTGGGGCATTATTGGAAAAGCCAAAACACCTGGTACTCTTGCAATTTTTCCAAAAGATTCTCTCATTATGTCAACTCCGTGACGATCTCTTTTAGCCCAAGGCTCTAAAAGAACAATTATAAAACCACTATTTACTTGTTTAGCCGACTTTCCAAAACCTGGAACTCTCATGATTAATTTTCTATATTCACCTTTACCTACATTTGGAAGCAACAATTCCTCAATTTCTTCTGCTCTATCTTTGGTAAAATTAAAACCAGATCCTTGTGGAGCTTTTACAATTACAAAAAATGCACCCCTATCTTCAGGAGCAATTAATTCTTTCTTAGCAAAATTAAAAAAAAATATTGTTAATGCAAGAGTTCCCAATAAAAAAATAGTTATTGTTTTTCTTTTCTTTATCCAATTTAATAGTGAAACTTTGTAAAGATAAGTGAGATCTTTTAAAAACTTCTCAAATTTTAAAACAATCTTTGATTTTTGCATATCTTTCTGTAAAAATTTACTAGCCAACATTGGACTTAATGATAAAGCAACAAAGCTAGAAATAATCACAGCCGATGCAAGAGTAATTGCTGTTTGAGTAAAAAGAACCCCTGTTATACCTTTAATAAAAATAAGAGGAACAAATACTGCTACTAACACAACAGTTGTAGCTATTATTGCAAATGATACCTGCTTAGCACCTTTGTAAGCTGCAACTAAAGGTGTATCACCTAACTCTATTCTCCTCACTATATTTTCAAGCATCACAATGGCATCATCAACCACAATACCTATAGCTAACACTAAGGCCATCAAAGTAAAAAGATTAATTGAAAAATCAAAAATATAAATTGATAAAAAAGTTGAGATTAATGAAACAGGTAAAGCTATTAAAGGGACAACCAAAGCTCTTAGGTTGCCTAGAAAAAGATAAATAATAATAGTTACCAATATTAATGCAATTATTAGCGTTTTATAAACTTCTTTAATAGCAGATTTTATATAATTACTTCTATCAAATGAAACTTCAAGGGTAGTACCTGGCGGCAAGCTAGGTTTTAATTCTTTTATCTTTTTTTTGATACCATTAGCTACAGCGATGGTGTTTGCATCAGATTGTTGATATATCCCTATACCAACAACTTGCTTTCCATTACCTTTAAAAAGAGTTCTTGTTGACTCAGCTCCTAATTCAATTCTTGACACATCTGACAGGGTTATGATTGAACCGTCCTTAGCTCTTTTTAGAGGTAGATTTTTATAATTCTCAACTTCTTTATAAGCTTTATCGAGTTTTATAGTTAGATCGATATCCCTTGACTCAATTCGTCCAGCCGGGAACTCTGTATTTTCTCTTCTGAGAACTGTCTCAACTTCTTGAGTAGTAAGATCTCTTGCAGCCAAAGCTATAGGATCTAACCAAACTCTTAGTGAAAGTTCTCTTTGACCACCGAGGCGTACTCTGCCTACGCCATCAACAGTAGAGAAAGTATCAGTTAAATATCTATCTGCGTAATCAGTTAATTCTAAATCAGTCATTGTTTCAGAGTTAAAAGACAACCACATAGTAGTTCTCATGCCCGCACTTTGCTTGAAAATTTCAGGTTGTTCCGCACCTTCAGGTAAATTATCCAGCACTCTAGATACAGAGCTTCTTACATCATTAGCAACGTCATCTAAGTTTAAACTCGTCTCAAATGTGAGTGTTATTCTTGAACTTTCATCTTCACTAAATGAATCTATCGTTTCTAACCCAGGTGTTCCTCCAACAAAATCTTCGATTTTTTGAGTTATTTGAGTATCAACAATTTCTGCCGATGCACCTCTATACTCAGTTTGAATAGTAACTACAGGAGGCTGTACATCAGGCAGTTCATCAGTTGGAATTTCTTGAAAAGTAACAAGACCAAATATCACTAACACTAAGCTCATTACTGAGGCTACGACGGGTCTTTTAATAGATAAGTCTGTTAAAAACATTTAATTTCTTGGATTTATAATTTTGATTTTTGCATTATTTCTTACTTTTGAGACACCTTCTGTAATAACAAGATCACCTTCATTTATACCTGATACAACAGAAACTTTTCCAAAATTTCTTTTACCTATTTCAATATTTTTTTTCTCAGCAGTTTCGTTACTTACTGTGTAAACAAAAGCTGTACTACCTTGAATCGTTACTGCACTTTCAGGAACACCAATTTGGTTAATTTCGTCGTAGATAATTTTTACCGTCATTAGTTGCCCTGGAATGATTTCAAAATTAGAATTATCAACCAAAACTCTGGATAAGATTGATCTTGTAGAAGGATCTATTCTTGAGCTAATTGTTTGAATTTTACCCTCAAAAGTTTTTTTAAATGCTGAACTTGTAATTTCTGCCTTTAATCCTGGTTTGAGTATACTTACATAATTCTCTGGGACTTTTATATCTATTACTATTTTTTTTAAATCATCCAAAGTTACTATTAAACTCTCTGAACCCAAAACTCCTTGGGCTATTTCTCTTTTCCCCAATTTACCCGCAAAATCTGCAATAATCTCTTCCCCACTTTTAAGTCTAAGGATTATTTCACCTTTTTTTACAAATCTATTATCAATGTTTAATTTTCCAGAAACTTCATTGGTTTTAATTCTATACGTTTTTGAATTTTGCGCTAATGCTGTACCAAAAGTTTCTATACTTTTGTAAAACAAAGATCTCTCAACTTGCTTTACAATTACCCCTGGTGCTGGCCTTACACTAAATTTTTTCTTAAAGTGTAAACCAATAAAATGCCTTGCAGCAATAATTGCAAAAATAGCAATAAAAAAGATAATTAAAAATACTTTTAATTTTGATGATGCTTTCATTTTTATTCTAATCCGTACTCCGACCATGAGCCGTCATAGATAGTAGGTTTTTTACCACTTATGATAGAATTAGCTAGTCCTAAAATACATGCGGTGACTCCAGATCCGCATGTAAAAGCAATATCTTTATCTTTATCTATTTCATTCTGATCAAAAATCTTTATTAAATCTTCTTTTTTTTTGAAGGTTCTATTTTCATTTAAAAGTAATTGAAAAGGTATATTTTTAGATCCTTCAATGTGACCACTTTTTAATCCTTGTCGGGGTTCAGGAACCAAACCCAAATATCTTTCTTTGCTTCTAGCATCGATTAACTGAAATTTTTTATCTAATATGTTTTTTTTGACTTGAGTTTTATTTATTACCATGGATAAATTTTCATTAGTTTCATAATTAGTTTTGGAGATTTTTATTATTTCTTTTGACACAGCTCTATTTTCCTTCAACCATTTTGTAAAATTCCCATCTAAAACAGAAACTAGATCAGCATTATGTCCAAAGTAAATAAAAGTATACCAAACTCTACATGAACTGAAGACATCTGAATTATCATAAATAATTACATGGTCAGAATTATTTATTCCCAAATTGGAAACAATGTTTCCCCACTCTTTATTTGACGGAAGCATATGGGGTAACGAAGAATTTTTCTTTGAATTTTTATCAATATCAAAGAATATAGAGTTCTTAATATGATTTTCTTTAAACTCCTCTTCAGCATTTCTACCTGAGTTAGGCAAACACCAAGTAGCATCTAATATTTTCACTTTATTGATATTTTTTTCAAGCCATTCTGTAGTAACAAGCTGTTTCATTATCTATTTTTTTCTATGTACTTTTGATGATATTCTTCTGCCTTACAATAATTTTTGAGTCGAGAAATATTAGTTTGAATTTTTCCATTAAGTTCCTTATTAAAAATTTCCAAAATTTCTTTAGCCTCAGCTTTTTGAATGTCATCTTCATAAAATATTTCACTTCGATATTGAGTTCCAACATCAGGGTATTGCATATCTTTTTGAGTAGGGTCGTGCATTTTAAAAAATAAATCTAAAATTTTTTTAAAAGAAATTAATTTTTCATCAAAGGTAAGTCTTACAACTTCAGCATGACCAGTGTCACCTCTACATACTTCTTCATATGTAACTTTATCGGATAATCCACCGGCATAACCGACTTCTGTTTCAATTATACCAGGCTTATTTTTGAAGTTTTCCTCAGGTTTCCAAAAACAGCCAAGAGCAAGTGTACATTTCTTCATAAAGTAATTATATAGAGTTGTGAGGATATTAAATTGTTAGCACGAAATCAATTAGGCGTATTGTACGGGGTAGCATCTGTGGCATGTTTTGCCATGATGGATGCTTGTGTAAAATGGTTAGACCAGTTTCCTGTTGGTGAAGTATTATTTGCAAGATTTTTTTTTGGTTTGATACCAATTTTAATGCTTGTACCTAAGAGTGAATTTAAAACTTTTTATAAAACTACAAGACCTAAATTACATGCTTTCAGAGCTGTAACAGGGACCTTAGCAATTATTGCACTTTTTATCGCTCTCAGAGAAATACCTTTGGCGGATGTTGTAAGTTTGACTTTTGGAGGCCCAATTTTCGTTACCTTAGGTTCAATATTTTTTTTATCTGAAAAAGTGGGTATTAGAAGATGGTCTGCAGTTTTAATTGGGTTTATCGGGATGTTAATGATTGTCAAACCTGCTTATGATGAATTAAATATTTATTACTTGTTTCCAATAATTTTTTGTATTTTCTTCGCTTGTGTAGCTTTAAGTATAAGAAGTTTATCATCTACCGAGCCTAATTATAGAATTGCTTTATACTTTTCTTTATTAAGCATGGCAGTTGGTTTAGCAACACTTCCTTTTGGGTGGATCATCCCATCAAAATTTGAAATATTTCTTCTTATTTTTACAGGAATAATTGGTTCAGTTGCGAATATTTTACTTACCGTATCACTAAGAATTGCAGAAGCATCCTTAGTTACACCAACAAAATATTTAAATTTAGTATTTGCAATTTTATTAGGATATTTCATTTGGGGTGAAATACCAAAAGTGCTAACTCTTTTGGGCGCTGCTTTAATTATTGTAAGTTCTGTAATTATTTTTATGAGAGAGTCTCAACTTAAAAAACAGGTTGTAAGTCCGAGACCGTGAGTAAATATCCAAGTTATTGGTTTAAAGCAGTTAAAACTTTGTCTAAAAGAGATAAAGTTTTAAAAAAACTTATCCTTAAATATAATGATAAATTTTTGACTACTAGAAAAGATATTTTTTACTCTTTATGTAAAAGTATAGTCGGTCAGCAGATAAGTGTATCAGCTGCTAACTCAGTATTTAAAAAATTTCAAAAGAAAACTAAAAGAATTAATCCCTCAAAAGTATCAAAATTATCAATATCACAACTTAAATCCTGTGGTCTAAGCAGACAAAAAGCTTTGGGAATAAAAGAATTGTCAATTAAATTTGTAAAGAAAGAATTCGATCCAAAATTAATCAAAAACATGAATGACGAGGAAGCCATTCAATACTTATCATCTTTGAGACAAATAGGTAGATGGAGTGCAGAAATGATTTTACTATTCACTTACAATCGATCTAATATTTGGCCTTTGCAAGATATTGGCCTATTAAGAGCTATATCAAACAATTACAAGAAAAAATACTTTCCTCCAAAAAGTTTTTTAAATAAACTTTATAAAAAATTTACACCTTATTGTTCAGTTGCAACGTGGTATCTCTGGCGAAGCATTGACGATGAACCAATCCTATATTAAGCGCCCTCAATCGTTTGATGTTGACGTTCTGCATAGCCTTCAAGAATAGAATGTGCATCTTGATACTCTTTTGAATTGTAAAAGTTATTAGCTTCATCATAGGATGGAAACTCAATTACAACTGTTCTTGGAGACTTATCGCCCTCATTAGATATAGATTTTCCACCTCTAATTAAAAATTTTCCCTTATATTTTTCAACTGCTGCTCTAGCTTTGACAGCGTATTCTTTTAACTTTTCCTCATTACTTATACTTTTATAAACACAAACTACGTATCCTTTCATTTACAACTCCTTTAAAATAAACTAACTTTTTTCATGGCAGATAAACTTATCATTGATTGGAAAGAGTATAATCTAATCGTTGAAAAATTAGCAATACAAATTCATGAAAGTGGTTTTAAACCTAACTTACTTATTGGTATTGCGAGAGGTGGCCTGCCAATTACTGATGTCTTAAGCCGAGTTTTTAAATTAAAATGTGCTTATCTTGCCGTAGAATCATACTCTGGAGAGGGTATAGAGGATAGACAAGGGGATTTGGTTTTCTCAAGAGAAATGAGCTCTACTGTTCAAGACATGAAAGGCAACATTCTTTTATGTGATGATTTATCTGATACAGGGGTAACACTAAATAAAAGTATTGATTGGTTAAAAAAATATCCACCCCTCAAAGGCAATATAAAAGAGATTAAAACTGCTGTTCTTTGGAAAAAAAAAGATTCAACTTTCGAACCTGATTTTTGTGCTCAAAGATTAGATAGTAATCCATGGATTGTTCAACCATTCGAGCATTATGAAGAAATAAAAGTTCAAGATTTAATTAAGAAACATCATAAGAATTAAGGGCCAGAATTAACTGGCCCTAAAATTTTTATGCTACGTAAAAACTAATTACGCTAAATACTGCAATTACCCAAATAGCAGGAGAGGTTTTTCCGAATTTTCCTGTAAATATTTGAATTAATGCATATGAAATAAATGCTAGAGCAATACCGTTACTAATACTATACGTTAATGGCATTGTTATCATTGCAACTACTGCAGGGCCTGACTCAGCTATATCATCCCACTCAATATCAGTGATATTTCTAACGAATAATATTGCCACGTACAACAACGCTGCTCCATCAATTTCTTTTGGCAAACTTGTAGCGAGCGGCGAAAAGAATAAACAAGCTAGGAATAAAACTCCTATTACAAGCGAAGTCATTCCAGTTCTGCCTCCGGCTTTTACTCCTGCGCCTGACTCAACATAACTAGTAACTGTTGTTGTTCCCATCATTGCTCCAGCTACTGTTCCCACACTGTCAGACAACATTGCTTTGTTGATGTCTTGCACTTTACCTTTTTTATCAACTTTACCTGCTACGTTAGCAACAGATGTTAATGTTCCTGCTGTATCGAAAAAGTCTATAAACAATAATGTAAAAACTATTGAAGCCATACCCGCTGTGAGCGCTGCTTTAAGATCAAAATCAAATAAGTAAGTCATTGGCGGGATAGAACCAACAACACCGTTAAATTTTGCTAAACCAGTAGCCCAAGCTATTATACTAAATAAAAGGATACCAATTATAATGTTTCCTCTTATCTTCATCTTTTCTAAAACAATCATGAAGACAAAAGTTAAACAACCAAGAAGCACTAAAGGATTCTTAATGTCACCTAAAGTAACTAGTGTGACTGGATGGTCTCCTACTACTCCCATAATTTCTAAACCAATAATAGCTAAAAATAATCCAATTCCAGCACCAATTCCTAGTTTCAAGCTTCTTGGAATCGAATTAATCAACCACGCTCTTAAAGGTGTGAGTGATATTGCTAAGAAAATAATTCCAGCAACTAATACTGCTCCTAATGCTGCTTGAGGGGTGTATCCCATTCCTGCAACTACTCCGTATGCAACAAATGCATTTATACCCATACCTGGCGCCAAACCTATAGGCCAAGTTTTTCCATAAAATGCCATTATGAAACACGCAAGCGCTGTCGCTAATATTGTTGCAGTAAATACTGCTCCAAAATCAAAAAAACCTTTTTCTGTACCAGCAAATTCGCCAGATAAGATAAAGGGATTTAAAAACATGATGTATGCCATTGTAAGAAAAGTAGTTACACCAGCAATTACCTCAGTTTTAAAATTTGTTTTATGTTTCCTATACTCAAAATATTTATCCATCATAAAATAAAACCTCCGTTTAAAGTTTATTACTCTATATAATCGCTAAAATCTTAACTAAATCCTTCATATCTACCTTGATTCAACCAATGGTAAATATATCTGTTTATAACTTTTCGTTATAAAATAGGGATAAGAATGAAAAGATTTCTTTTTACAATTTTATACACATTATTTTTTATTTCTTTGATCGGTTGCCAATCAGTCTCAAAGAAAATTGAAGATAAGACAACTAAAGAAGCGCAGGAATTAAGCAAATGGTTAAACAAAACTGAAGAGGATCTTAAAAATTTTTATGGTCAACCTGATAAAGTTGAATTTCTAAAAACAAGAAATAGAAATTACGTCTATATTAATGAAAAATATAAAATTAAGTGTGAGCGTAAGTTTGAAGTAAATCCTAGGAATATTGTGGTTGGTTTTAGTAGCAAAAACTGCTTTTAATTACCTGCGGAGTAAATACTCCGCAAGTAAGGTAAACTTATTTTATTTCAATAAGTCTTTTTTTCTTTATTTCTGGGATGATTTTTTCACAAGAAACAGTCAGTAAACCATCTTTTAGCTCAGCATCATTCACTTTTACATCATCTGCAATTGTAAATGATCTAGCAAAAGATCTTTGCGATATTCCTCGATGAATAATTTCATCACCTTCTTTTTCTTCAGTTCTTTTAACGTCTTTTGTTTTTACAGTTAAAAGATTATCTTCATATTCAACTTCAACATCATCTTTGTTAAAGCCAGCAACTGCTACTTCAATAGCATACTTATCTTTGCCTGCTTTTCGGATGTTGTATGGCGGGTAATTACTCTGTACAGCAAGACTGCCATTCCCTAACATCGACTCGAATTGATCAAACATATCATCGAATCCAATGCTAAGAGGTCTAAGTGAATTAAAGATCGATAGATCCTTACTTGTCATAAGTCCTCCTTTGTTAGCAAGGTTTATGTCAGCCCCACTTGGCAACTGACAATTCAGATATGGGAATTATTTTTATTTTTTCAAGATTGTTATTTTAAAATTTTTGCAGATTTTAAAATAAAAGAATACTCTTCTGCTAATTCAGTGATCGAGTTGTCGCGGCCAGACATTCCTCCATGACCTGCTGCTTCCATTTTGCATTTTAATAATTGAGGATTGTTATCAGTTTTTGTTTCTCTAAGCTTTGCAATGTATTTAACTGGCTCAGAGTAAAGGACTCTGTTGTCAAATAAAGATGTTGTAATTAGCATCGGCGGGTAATCTTTTTTATTAATATTGTTATAAGGTGCATAGGATAAGATATACTCAAAGTAATCTTTACTTTTTATCGGGTTTCCCCACATCTCCCATTCGCCTGGTGTTAATGGTAATTTCTCATTTAACATAGTTGTCATTGTGTCTACAAATGGAACTAACAAAAGCATTCCAAAAAATAAATCAGGAGCCATATTAGCTACAGCCCCACCTGTAAGGCCTCCAGCAGATCCGCCATAAAAACAAATTCCACCTTTGTATGTATATCTTTGTTCTATAAGATGTTTGGCGCAGGCTATATAATCTAAAAAAGTATTTTTCTTAAATTTTTTTTTACCATTTTCATGATGTCTATCTCCTAAATCTCCCCCACCTCTGACATGAGCTATCGCAAAAGTAATTCCTCTATCAATTAAACAAAATCTTGAGGCACTAAAAGATGGAGATATACTATGTTTGTATGCACCGTAAGCATATAAAAGAATTTTTGATTTTCCATCTTGTTTTGCTGTTTTCAATCTAACCAAACTAATAGGTATCATTTGACCGTCATGAGACTCAGCCTTTATTCTTTCAACAACATAATTACTGGAGTCATGCCCAGATGGGACTTCTGTTTGTTTTACTAATTTTTTTTGCTTTGAGACGATGTCATACTCATATACTTGTCCTGGAGTTGCCATACTTTCCCATCCAACTCTTATCATTGTAGTATTTGTATCTCTTTGCATTAAAGAAACACCAGGGACGCCTATTGGTTCATCTGAAATTTTAATTTCTTCTTCTTTGTTAGTTTGAATATTTCTTACGAATAGTTTTGGTATAGCATCAGACTTTTCTGATCTAATAATATAATCATCTAAAAATTCAAACCCGCCAATAACAGTCTCTTTTTTTGCTGGGATAAAAACTTCTAATTTATCTATATGACTAGTCTTACATCTGAGTACCTTATAATCTCTAGCCTCCTCATTAGTGTGAACATAAAAATGACCTTGCCAAGAGTCTATTGAATAACGAACATCATTTTTTCTTTTTTGAAAAAGTGAGGGTTTAATTTCTTTAGCATCTGTGGGAAAAAAATATTCTTCAGTAGTTATGTGATCAGAAGTCCCAATAATGAAATATTTTTCATCAGAGGTAATACCAATTCCACAAGTAAAAGTTTCATCTTTTTCTTCAAATATTAGTTGATCTTGATCGGTCGATGTTCCAAGAACATGTTTGAAAATTTGTCTTGGTCTATGATATTTATCTAATTTCGAGTAGAAAAAGCTTTTATTATCTAAAGCCCATGTGACACTTCCGCTTGTATTTTCAATTACATCTTTTTCATTTTTTCCTGTTCTAAGATCTCTCAAATAAATTGTATAATATTCTGATCCTTTTAAATCTAGAGAATAAGCAATAAAATTATCACAATAAGAAGTGCTTACAGTGCCAACTCCAAAATACTCTGAACCAGACTTCTTCTTTTCCAAATCACCATCAAAATAAACTTCCTCAGATTTAGAGCCATCAATCAGTTGCCTCATTCTTTTACCGTAATTACCCTTAGCTTCTGTTTTTGACCAATAATAATATCTTTTATCTTTATATTTTAATCCAGTGTCATCTAATTTAATTTTTCCTTTGATTTCGTTAAATAAATTTTTCTGTAATTCTTTAACGTCCTTGAAGTAGTCCTCAGTTATTTTGTTGTTAGCTTCTATGTAATCCTTGACCTGAGTATTTAACTTTTTTGGATCCTTTAAAACTTCAAGGATATTCGGCTGATCAACCCATGAATAATCATCTTCTAGTGGAATTCCGTGATAATTTTTCGTAGTCTTTATTTTTTTAAGTTTTGGTATATTCATACTGAGAAATTATATGAATTTGTTTTTGTTGGGAATTATCATTTTCGTCGTAATCTACCTTTTTCTAAACTGGTTCGCTAGGGCTAGTTCAAAAAAGATAGCAACAACTATTAAAAAAATTGCAATTTATATATCATTGATTCTAGCTGTACTATTTACAATTGGCGGTAAATTCATCTTCAGTCTTCCAATGTGGTTGATCTTGCTCTCCGGGCTCAAGATTAAAGGGTTTACTGCTCTGCAAATGTATCAATTATGGAGACTAATCCAATTCATGAAAAATAACTCAGGAAGATTTTCCCAAGGTCAGTTTGGCCAAACTCCAGGATCATCAAGCCTTACATCAGAAGAAGCTTATAAATTGCTAGGATTAAAAAAGGGTGCGAGCAAAGAAGAAGTTCTAAAAGCAGCTAATCAATTACAAAAAAAAATTCATCCTGATATGAACCGTAATGTAGACAGCTCTAGATTGAGTCAATTAGTAAATGAAGCAAAAGAAAAAATATTAAAAACTGATTTTAGTTAGTTAAAAGCTCAATACATTTGTTATAAACTTTATCAAAAGAGATCTTGTCTGCACCCAAAGTATCATGGGTTGTTGTTTCTTCAGTCTCACCTTCTGGGATAATTACATTAATATTTTTTGAATACTTTCCATAAGCCAGGACTGGACTATCCATAAACAAAGCTACAGTTTTTAAATTAAGAGCCGCACTAATATGCATAAAGCCTGTATCATTTCCGCAGTATAAATTACAATTTGCTATAATTGGAAGAATTTCATTTATCTTTAAGTTATTTAAAGAGACACAATTAGACCCTATATTTGAATTTGACATTTCATTTATCAAATGCTGGTCGTTTTTTCCAGCTGCTAAATAAAATTTTGATGGAAATTTTTGATTTATTTTTTCACTTAATTTAATAAAATTTTTTATTTCCCAGCGTTTAGTTGGTCCGGATGCACTAATACCTAATACAATACATTTATTATTTAATGACATTTTTTTTTGAGCTTTTAATATCTTATCCTGATCGACAAAGAGTTTTGGTTGTGTTGATACAATTTTATCAATTTCATTCTCAGTAAAAATTTTTGCTGTATTGACAACATGTTGGCCTTTTTTTTTAAATAAAGGATATTGAGCAATTTTTTTTATTCCTGCAAATTTACAAATTAAAAAATATCTTACTGAACTATTAAATATGAATACCTTATCAAATTTTTTTTCTTTAATATCTTTTATCAATTTGATAAATCCGTTTAACCCATCATGGCTACCAGTTTTATCTTCTAAGCGATCTAATGTTATGACTTCTTTGATATGAGGATCGTCTTGAAAAAGATCTTTTGCCCTAGTATTTTCTTTGGCTAATATAGAAACTGGTTTTTCATATTTTTTCGAGATTTCTTGTATATAATTCAGGTGAATTATACAGTCTCCTAGCCCAACTTTATTTATTAGAATCAGAACTTTCATTTTTGAAACTTATATTATAATTTATTTCAATAAATTGGGACAATAAGATGTTGAAACGAGGCGTATACGCAGCAAGTTTAAGTGTTTTAAATAAAGACTTAACGTTAAATGTTGAGGCTACTATTTCTCATGCCGAGAACCTAATCAAAAACGGATTACATGGATGCTTCTTTTTTGGAAGCACTGGAATGTCTCAACTAATTTCTAAAAATGAAAAAATGGAGCTAATTTCAAAAATTTCTACACATAAACAAAGGAAACACTTTTATTTAGGTACAGGTTGCAACAGTCTTAATGAAAATATTGAGTTAATAAAATATGCCAGCGAGTTTAATTTTAATACGATTTTGTTAATGCCAAGCGCATACTATGTTGGAAATTCTGACGAGGGAGTTTTTGAGTTTTACAAAAAAATAATTTTAGCATGCCCAAAAATTAAAATTGTAATTTATAATTTTCAAAAATTATCTGGTTATATTTTTTCAATTGATGCAATTACAAAATTAGTTAAGTCATTTCCTAAAAATATAATTGGAGTTAAAGATTCATCTTACAATTTGTATGAAAATTTGAAAATTAAGAACTTTTTAATATTTCCTGGTAGCGAGGCTAAACTACTTAAAGGATTAGAAAAAGGATCTAGCGGTGTTATAAGTGCAGTTACTAACTCAACACACTTCTTAGCTAGAAAAGTATTTGACGATTTTGAAAATAAGATACCGCAAACAAAAAATGACCAATTAATAGGTGTTCGTGAAACCTTCGACAGCTATAATTTAATATCAGCTTTGCACAGTTTTCATTCGATAAAAGATGAAAATTATAAGAATATATTACCTCCACTTACTTTGTTAAGTGAGCAAAAACTGAAAGAACTTATTGAAAAATTAAACAAACTAAAATTTATTAGTGAAAAAAACCTAGCAGCGTAATTTATGATTTTAGCAAAATTATTTACGAAAATTTTCAAAGAAGGTGGAATAATACTTATTGACTCTGAAAATCAAAAATATATTTGTGGTTCACCGAGACAGATCAACCCTATAACTTTAAAACTTTTTAAAAAAGATTTAAATTGGAAAATTCTACTGAACCCAGAACTTGAGTTTCCTGAAGGTTTTATGAGAGGAGATATAGTCATTGAAAATGCCTCATTGAAGGAATTTTTAATGGAAGTTCTAAAAAATCTAGGAAGAAGCGAAGTTAGCACAGCAAGTATTTTTTTTAAAAAAGTTTATCAAGCATGGAGATTTATCTCTAATTTTAATTTTCCAGGAAAATCAAAAAAAAATGTTGAAGCTCATTATGATATTGGTGGAAGGAAAGGCGAAATTCTTTATGATGTGATGCTTGATAAGCACCATCGTCAATATAGCTGTGGCTACTGGAAAGAAGAAACTAAAACTTTAGAAGAGGCACAAGAAAATAAAATTCAACATATAATAAAAAAACTTGATATTAAAAAAAATCAAACAGTTTTAGATATTGGTTGCGGGTGGGGTGGCCTTTGTTTTGAGATAGCTAAACAATATGACTGTGAAGTAACTGGAATTTCATTAAGCACTAATCAAATAAATTACTGTAAAGAGAAGGCCAAGAAATTAGGATTAGAAAATCAAGTTAAATTTGAATTAATAGATTATAGGTTAGTAAAGGGAAACTTCGATCGTATTGTCTCAGTAGGTTTTGGGGAACACCTAGGAGTAAAGTTTTACAACACTTTTTTTAAGAAAATTAACAGTATTTTAAATGAAAATGGAAATTTCCTATTTCATCTAATTGGTGTAGTGGACAAACCTTCTGCTCCAAATCAATTCATAAATAAATATATTTTCCCAGGGGGTGTATGTCCCTCATTGAGTCAGCTGATAAAACCAATAGAGAAAACTGGTCTAATCGTTGCTGACACAGAAACTTTAATAAGACACTACGATAAAACACTTGAGGCTTGGCTAGAGAGATTTTTAGCAAAAAGGAATGAGATAAAAGATTTGTTTGATGAAAAATTTTGTAAAATGTGGGAATTTTATTTGGCAAGCTGTGCGGCAGCTTTCAGATACCGCGATCTTGTTGTTTTTCAATTACAAATTGTCAAGAACTTTCATTCTGCTCATAGAACAAGAGACTATATATATTCATAAAAACTGTTATTAAATAAAATAACAGTATGAAAAGAAAAAAAAAGAAACCTAAAAAAATTAAGTCAATAAAATCAAAAAAAAACATTAAAAGACGAAAAAAAATTACCAAAAGAAAATCAAGAATAAAAAGAATTTTTAAAAAAAAAGGAAAAAAAACTAAGTCACGAAAAAAAAAATTTATTTCGTCTAAATTCAAAAACAAAAAAATCCAAAAAACAAGAGCGGTAGTATCAGGAATTTTAAGTTTAAGCGATAAATTGAGATCAATGCTCAGATTTAATTTTAATTTAGATAAATCTCTGCAGAAATTCTTTCAAGGTATTTCTAATCGAGTTTCAAATATAAAAAAAGTTATTCAAGAAGAAAGAGAAAAACAAAAAAAAATTAAGATTCAAGCAATGCAGATAGAGAAAATAGAAGCGCAAAAACGTTTCAAACATCAAGAAGAGCTTACAATTAAAGCTAAAGCACTTGAACTAAGAGAAGAAGAAAAATTAAGCCGTGAGAGAAAGATAGAATTGCAGAAATTTATAAGATTTGAGCAAGCTGAACTTAGAAAAGAGCGAGCAGAGAAACAGAGAAAATTTTTAGAACAAATTGCTTTAGAAAAAAAGATAGAGCAATTTAGAAAAAGAGAGGCTTTAGAAATAAAAAATTTGGAGAAATATGTACTAAGTCAACAAAGAGAGTCCTACGAAGAAGTTCAACAACGCATAGAGAGAATTAAAGAAAAATATAGATCTTTAAGAGAACAAAAAGTTAATGAAGCAATCAGAGAAAGAGTTGCTCAACTAGGAATTAAAATTGAAGATACAGATAATAAGGAAACTTTATTAGAAAAAGAAAGAATTTATAATCAGGAACGAGAAAAAATTGAGTATGCTTTAGAAAGCTTTTACAGATCTGCTCATAGTTTATGCTTTCAAATAAACAAAAAATATATTCCAAAATATTTGAGTATTATGAGGGTCGTTGATCGAAGATTTGAGACTGGTGAAATATTTATAAAATGGGATGATACCGCAGAGGATGATTGGTTGATTTTAATATACATCAAAGATAATTCACCTGATGAAGGAATTATAATTGAAGATAAATCAAATCCAGAAAAACATAGCTCTCATGAATTTAAACCAACGGAAATATTTAGAGCTTCAGATCTTATGGTGGACTCGCTAACTAAATTGCTTGATAGAGAAAGAAATAAAAAAAAGGTTAGTTGATAAGGTCTTTTAATTTTTTAATCTCACCAATTTTAAATATAATTGCTTCTTCTTTTTCATAGCCGAACTTTTCAGCATTTTTTTTAAACCTTACGGGAGGTTCCCAGATCGGCTCTAAACTTAATATTGCTGTTCCCCAATGCATTCCTATAACTTTTTTTACCTCTAAGTCTTTCATTAAAGATAAAAGTTCCTCAGGATTTGCGTGAGCTGTAGATTTATCCTTGACCGGAACCAGTGGATAGAAATTATAAGCGCCCAAATTTCCAAAACCCAAATCGATAGGACCAAATTTTTTTCCTAATTCCTTGTAAAATGGAGCTGGTCCAGTATCACAAGCAAAAAAGATTTTTTTATCTTTGTATTCAATTAAAAAGCTCCCCCAAAGTGATCTATTTGTATTTCCATCACCCCAGATCCATCGTTTGGACCAATGTTGACTTGGAAGCATTGTTACTGTGATTTCATCATTAATTTTAATTTTATCATACCAATCCATTTCTTTAACATTATCTTTTTTGTATCCGTTTTTTGTAAAATATTTCCCAAGCTTAAGAGGCACAAGAACTTTAGAATTCTTATAAGGAAAGTTTTTTATCGTACGAATACTCATGTGATCATAATGATTGTGTGTCAGCAAAAATAAATCTATTTTCGGAAGTTCTTTAAGAGTTAAAGGAGATTCTATGTATTTCTTGGGCCCAAATACCATAGGCCCATAATTCTTTTCGAAAACCGGATCAGTAATAATTGTAGTGTTTCCAAGTTTAATTATAAAGCTCGCGTGATCAAGCCACATCACATATGAGTCGGATTTATGTTTTTCAAGATTTTTTAATACTATTTTTTTATCAATTACATGTTCAGGTGGATAATCAATCTTAAGTTTCTTTTTTTCCTCCCTAAAAACTTTCCAATCCCATTTAAAATTAGGATCTCTTTTAGGACCTCCCTCAAGGTTTCTAAAAGCATATAATTTTCCGTCTTTATAAACATGATGATAAGGTTTTTTTTCCATAGCATTTAAATTAATACTTAATGAAAATAATGTACACAGAATAAGGGGTATTCGCATACCCCTTATTAGCACAGACAATTAAATTTAAAAGGAAATTAAATATCTGAGCAATTAGATTTATTTATTCTCTTATCAAATGATTTAAGTGCTTCTTTTGAAATGACCCAAACATACGAGCTTTCTTTTAAACCATTTTCATCGGCAGCTGTACATCTTTTGCCAAATTTTACTTTGGCCATGTTGCTTCCAGCACAATTAGTCAACATAAGCAACAACATAAAAGTAGATATTATTTTCATGATTAGAATTTAAAGTTAGAGTCTGTGCTTTGCTTGGCATAATTTGGACCAAAAAAAGAAATTGAAACTTTATTGAATAAGACAAACTTTAGCCTTATGATTGAAATTATGTCTAAAAGCCACATTTATGAATTTAAAGTTTATGTTGAAGATGTTGACTTTGGTCGAGTATTTTACTCTAGATATCTTCAATATATCGAGAGAGCTAGAACGGATCTAATACACGAAAAATTTGGTCTTACTTTAACTCAACTTATGAACGAGCACGACATAATGTTTGTCGTTAGGAAATGCAACATTAAATATCTAAAATCAGCAGTTTTTGAAGATAATTTAAGTGTCGAAACAGCTGTTTTAAAAAAAACCAACGTTAGACTAAACTTGCTTCAAGAGGTTAAAAGAGGTGGGGAAGTTCTTGTTAGTGCAGAAGTAGAACTAGCAGTGGTAGATCGAAGTGGGTCAATAAAAAAACTTTCTAAAGATTTTTTTGCAAAAATTTAAATTTGGCCAAGAAACGCCTAATATCTGCCTAAATTTATGTTATAAATTATATTCAACTCAAGTTTGCAAATTCAGCAATACTCAAAGAGTTAAAAATAAATTAAAAGGAATTATGAGAATTAAACAAGCAAAAAAGAACAAATTAAAGACTAGCGTTGATAAGAAATTCAAAAAAATCTCTCTATTCGAACTTCAAAATAGTCCAAAATTTCTAAATTTTAGAGTTCGAGCATAATCTTTCCTCCTAAATAAATCAGTGGCTTAATCTAATTAGGCCATTGTTTTTATACCAATAATTGTTAAATTAATCTGTGAAGCGTAATAAACTGAATAATAAAGTAGCAATTATTATGGGATCTCAATCGGATCATTCCATAATGAAAGAATGCGCAAAAATTTTAAAGACTCTCAAAATTAAATATCAAATTTCAATAGTAAGTGCGCACAGAACGCCAAAAAGAATGCTTGAATTTGCGGAGTCAGCCTCAAAAAACGGTTTTGGTGTTATTGTAGCTGGAGCAGGAGGTTCAGCACATTTGCCTGGCATGGTGGCATCTTTATCTTCCTTGCCAGTTATTGGAGTTCCGATAGAAACAAAAAAACTCAAGGGTTTAGATAGTTTGTTATCAATAGTGCAAATGCCGCGAGGTTGTCCTGTAGCAACAATGGCTATAAATGGATCAATGAATGCTGGTTTACTCGCAGCTTCAATTATTGGAAATTTTGATGAAAAAATTAAATCAAATTTAGAAAAATGGAAACGTTTACAAACTAAATCTATTAAAAAAAAACCTTAATTCGATGACAATAAGCACCCTAGGGATCATTGGTTCAGGTCAACTTGGTTCATTGTTATGCCAGGCTGCAAAAAATCTTAATATAAAGACTATAGTAATATCAGACGATGAAAATGGTCCTGCCCAAAATTATTCGGATGAATTTATCTACTCACAATACGACAACAAAGAAAAGGTAAAAGAGTTTGTAAGCAAAGTCGATATCATCACTTATGAGTTTGAAAATATTCCAATAAATATTTTAAATGAGATCGATAAAGAAAAAAAGGTCTTACCTAAACCTGAAATAAATAAAATCATTCAAAACAGAAAATTAGAAAAAACTTTCGTCAATGATTTAGGTATTAAAACTACAGACTGGGCCTTCATCAAACAAGCCGCAGACGTCGAAAAGAATAAAAACTTATTACCCGGAATTTTGAAATCAAATACACTTGGTTATGATGGACATGGACAATATGTTTTAAATTCTCTTTATGATGTAAAAAAAAATTGGTGTTTTACTGCTGATTATATTTTAGAAAAAAAGGTTAATTTAAAAAAAGAGATATCAGTTGTAATAACAAGATATTTAAATGGTGAAACTTATATTTATGAGCCTATAGAAAATATTCATAAAGACCAAATTTTAAATCATTCAAAAATCCCTGCAGATATAAATAAAGAAATTTTTGTTAAAGCACAGAGTAATGCAAAACTTATTTCAGAAAAATTAGATTATGTCGGCACGATGTGTGTTGAATATTTCATCGATCAAGAGGATAATTTGTTAGTCAATGAAATTGCTCCAAGAGTCCATAATTCAGGTCACCTAACGATAAATGCGTTTTCCATAAGTCAATTTTCTGGACATGTTGCAGCTGTGTGCAATCTTGGTATAAAAAAAGTTGAAAAAATTTCTAACGCTGAAATGTTTAATGTCTTGGGAAAAGATATCGAGACTTATAGGTCCAAAACATTTAGTAAAAATGAATTTTTTTATGATTACGGAAAAAAATCAATTAAAGATAAAAGAAAAATGGGACACCTTACGGTTTTAAAAAAATAATTATTTAATTGTTATTCTATGCATAATTCTTCTGCAGTTCTTAATTTCACTAGCCATATGCAGAATACTTAAATTATCCCAAAGGCAGATGTCACCTTTTGCCCACTCATATGAAAATATAAAATCTTCTTTGTTGACGTGATCTACTAAATATTTTTTTAAATATTCAGCTTCGTCTTCCTTTACATTTTTAATCTTCATTAAATGTCCTGGAGATACATAAAGGGTTTTCTTTCCATCTACAGTAATAACTATTGGATGTTCGGCTTCCATACTTTCTGAGGATTTTATTCCCATTTCTTTCTCTCGTTCAAGTCTTGTTATTGCTATCGGACCTGCCGATGAAAAAACTCCAGTAGCGTCTTTAATTTTTTCTTTAATGTTGTCTGGTAATTTATCGTAAGCATTAAAGCCAGATGAGAATATAGTATTACCTTGGCCAATTGGTATTTCTATACCCATTAACATTGTATATCTAGGTCTATCATTAGCTAAATAACTTGTATCCTGATGAAGCCAGCTAGAGCCGAAACTTAAATTTTTATCATCAGGCTTTCTCTCGATTACATTTATAAATGGAAATTTTTCATCTAAACCTTTAAGTCTTGGATACACTACGGGTTGACCTATATTTTTTGCAAAATTTTGATAGGTTTCAGGATCAAGATTTTGTTCTTTTATAAATATAACTCCATACTTGTTTAAAATCTTTTTTATTTCTGTTGCCTGATCTTGATCTAGGGATTTTAAATTAATGTCATTGATGTAAGCTCCAACATTATTTTTTCCCGGTGAGATAGATAAATTCATTTAGTTTAAAGGTTTAATTAAAGCAGGGTCATTATTTACTGGATTATTAACATCTTTTGATATCTCATGAAACTTTAAATTGGGTGGTTTAATAGAGTTTAATATTTCCATAGCATCTTTTTTAATGTTTAAATAATTATTAATCTGGCTTTGATTAATAATCATTGGTTCTCTGTGATGAATGGTACTAATCTTTTCAGTAGCTTCTCTTGTAATTATACAAAACTGATTATTCTGATATATGCCGGCAAAATACATCAATTCATCATCCTCTTTTGAAAAATAATAGGGAGTTTTTGTTTTATCTTCCCTTTTCCATTCATAATACCCGTCAGCTGGAACAATACATCTTGATGTCTGAATAAGATTCTTAAAAGTAATCTTTTCCATAAGGGTTTCTCTTCTTGCATTAATAAGGGGAGAAAACTTATCTAATTTTTTAGACCAATTCGGAACTAATCCCCACTCATAGAGCTCAAGAGCCTTACCATTTGAATAGGATTTTATTACAGGCAACTTTTGAGTTGGGTGTGCATTATAATTATCTGTATCATCAACCTTAATGTTTGTTTTTACCAAATCAGCGGTTTTAGTAACTGGTTTCCGAATGCTATATCTTCCACACATTATTTATTTTTTCTCTCTCTTTTAAGCTTTCTCTTTTCTTTTAAAGATAACTTTGCTTTTTTCATAAAGCTTCTATCTTTTTGACTTTTACCCGAATATCTTTTTGACATACTTATTCTTCTATTATTTCATGTAATTGCTCACCTAGTCCATCTACTTTTAAGTGAATTTTGTCACCTGGCTTTAGAAATTCAGGTTTTTCCATTTCCATTGCCGTACCCGCAGGTGTACCGGTAGTGATAATTGTACCAGGATATAAAGTCATAAATTGACTTAAGTGAGAAATTAAAAAATTGAAATTAAAAATCATTCTTTCTGTATTTCCAGTTTGTCTTCTATTACCATTTACATCTAACGCTAAATTAATATTATTTAAGTTTTTTATTTCATCTTTTGTCACAAGATAGGGCCCTGTTGGTCCTGCTATAGATTTACCTTTGATCCATTGACCACCTCTTTCTTTTTGCCAAGACCTTTCAGATATGTCATTAACAATACAATAGCCAAATACATAATCTTGAGCATTTTCCTCTTTAATATATTTGCCTTTTCGACCAATAATCATTCCAACTTCAACTTCGTAATCCATTTTATTAGCAGATTTAGGTTTTACTATTTGATCATTAGGACCCTGAATACATCCTGAGCTTTTATTAAAAACAATTGGTTCAGTTGGTAATTTTGATTTGGTGCCTTCTGCATGTGCTTTATAGTTCAAACCTATTGCTAAAAAATCTACGGGGTTTGAGATGCAAGCGCCAATTCTAATTTTTGATTTAATTTCCTTTAGTTCAGATAATTTTATTCTTTTTAAGTTATTTAATGTTTCTTCATTAATTGTCTGTGGATTTAAATCTTTAATATGATCTGATAAATCCCTAATGACATTATTACTATCTAAGGCAGCAACAATTTCACTTCCTAATTCACCAACTCTTAATAATTTCATTGATTAATTTTATTCTTGGAATCGCTATTTTACAAATCTTTTGATTCTTTCTTCTGTAGTCGTTTCAGGACCAGAGTAAGGTGTTTCGTAACTATTAGTCCTTGTTAGAACATCAATACCCTTAGTAAAAATAAAGATAAAAAAAACAATAAAAAAGACTGCAAATATTTTTGCAGGATTATAATTCCCAGATTGGAAAACACTGACTGGTTGTTCTTGTTTTTTGTGAAAAAATTTAAATGTTAAGTAAACTGCTATGATTAATCCAATATGCGCCATGACTACTCCAGCCCAACCAAAAATAAATGAGGTTACGCTAAACACATAGAGGCTGAACACAGTGGACCAAACAAAAGACAAAACAATTAAAATTTGAAGCCTTACAGACTTTGGTAAGCTTCTTAAGTCGTTTTTACTATCATCAAACATGATGTTAGCTGCTTCAGTCATCCAATTTTTAAAACTTTCCATAACTGCCTTATATACTTTTTAAATTGAAATTTAAATTATTATAAATTTCGCACTAGTTTTCTTACTTTTTCCATATGTGAATTAAATTTTTCTTGTGTCATACCTGGTAAAACCTCATAAAATCTTATGTAGGTTGTTTCCATTCCACCAAGCTTTAAAACTCCTGCTTTAATTCTCCTAAATGGAATATTTTGAAACCAGGTTTGAATTGAAAACCAATTTCCACCGTAAGACATCGACATTATAGCCTTTCTACCTTTCATCGCACCTGCAACAGGGTAACCCCAATTGCCAACAAGTCTTTTAAAAGAGAAAAACCATTTAGGAGCTAAAGTCAAATCAATCCAATTTTCTAAAATTGCAGTTGCTCTCAGATTATAACAAGGTGAAATCATAAATAATACATCACTAGCTTCTAGTCTTTTTCTATAATCTAAAATTTGATCATTAGGGCCAGAACCATCAAAAAAAGGTATCGGTTTTTCATCATGTAAATTAATTAAATCAATTTGATAACCTAATTTTTTTGCCTCTTCGATAAAAGTATCTCTTACGGAAGCATTAAATGATTTTTTTATGTCGTGATGGCCGTAAACAATAAAAATTTTTTTTGACATCTTTATTTGTCTATATCATTTTTTTCATTTTTTCGTATTAGAAATCCCGAACCTATCCCCACTGCAATGGCTGATATAACCCACGAGTATTCTTGTTCGCTGAAAAGAACTAATAGACCAAAACCTATAATGATTACTCCTAAAAGCTTATTATCCATTGACAAATATAAACCTTATATTAAAGTTTACTTACCCATCTGTCATGGGAAAAAAGACTCGGCATTCGACATGCCGGACCTATAAAGGGTTACAAAGTCGGTAGAAATGAAAGGAGTTGCTATGAATAGATTTAGCAAACTGTATGGAAATTCTGCCGTTAAAAAAGCTGAGCAGAAACTCTCAATGCAGTTAAGTAAAAACCAAAAAGCCCCCGAGGCTAACGCCAATGGAACGGCTGGTTATTTGGTTAAAAACGGAAAAAATTCCGGAAAAATTTTGAAGCACTTAAAAACTGATAAAAGTCAGCTTTAAACTTTTATAGGGTGGGGGCTTTAAAATCCCCACTCAAGTCTTTAATATCCTCTCAATGGAAAAACAAAATTTTTATGATCTTAATTTTGATCAACTAAAAGCTTTTTTAATTGAAAAAGGAGAAGTTGAGCCAAAAAAAGCAAAGATGAGGTCTCAACAACTATTTAATGCAGTTTATAAAAAGAATATAAAAAGCTTTGATGAGCTTACAACATTTGCAGTTGAGCTTAGAAACAAAATCAAAGATTTGATTAGTTTAGAAAAACCAAAAATTATAGATATTCAAAAATCTAAGGATGGGACTATAAAATTTCTTTTAGAGCTTAAAGATAAACGAAATGTAGAGACAGTTCTTATTCCTGATAAATCGCAAAGCAGATATACAATTTGTTTATCTGTATCTGTAGGCTGTTATCTCTCTTGTGAATTTTGCGCCACAGCTCAAATCTCAAAGAAATTAGTAAGAAATTTATCACCGGGAGAAATAATCTCACAAATAATTTTAAGTAAAGATTATATTAACGATTGGTCGACACAGAAGAAAATAACAAATCAAGTATTGATGGGTGAAGGTTCACCGTTTTTAAATTTAGATAATGTTAAAGTTGCAATTGATAACTCAAAAAATAAAGATGGACTTGAATACGGAAGAACTAGGATCACAGTTAGTACTGTAGGAGTTGGAACTAAAAAAGATAATTTAGATGCTATTGAATGGGCGGCTAATGAATTGGATGTTTATCTTGCATGGAGCCTGCATAGTTCAATACCAAAACATAGGTCAAAATTAATGGCAATCAATGATAAATATTCAATAAATTCATTATTACCAAAACTGAAAAAATATTACGAAAAAACAAAATTGCCTATTTTTATTGAGTGGATATGTTTAGATGAGAATTTGACAGATGCACACGCTAAAGAACTGATTAAGATTATGAAAAAAGTTCCTTCAAAATTAAATTTGATTGAATTTAATCCTCTTTCAAACAAAGATTTTAAACCAGCGACTCAAGAAAATATAGATAAGTTTTCTAAAACAATCCAAGAAGCTGGATTTCTCTCTTTGTTTAGGAGAAGTAGAGGTAGAGACATAAATGCATCTTGTGGATCGCTAGCGAATAGTAAAGCTATGTTTAATGAATAATTTACATATTTTTTTAGGCGCAACAGTTGCGGACGCAGCGACCAGACCTCTACATTGGGTATACGATCCAAAAAAGTTAAAGAAATATATTAAGGGAAAAAAAGAAATAGTTTTTTTGAAAAAAAATAGAAGTCCTTTCTATAACATTAAAACTGGAAAGGTTTCAGGGTATAATGATATAGGACAAGTAATGTTTCAAACTTTGATTTCCTCAAAAAAAAAATCAGAAATTTTTAAGAATTTTAAAAAAAATATCATAAAACACTTTGGGCCAGGGTCAAATTATTGGAAAAATCTAAAATTAAGAAAAAAATATAAAAAAGTGAAATGGAAAAAGCCTATGAATGGTCCTTGGATCCATCAAAATATCTTAGAGACTATACAAAATATCAAATCTAAGAAAATAATCACTGGTGGTACTAAAGTAAATGAGTCTGATGGTTATTGTGCTGCTCTGCCTTATTTTCTTTTCAACGATAAAGAAAAAGAACTTAAAAAAGTTATTAAATCTGTAGCTAATTCAAGAATAAATGAAAAATATGCTTTATCTAAATTAAAGATTATAGATTTAGCTAATAAAAAAGATAGAAATCCTGTTCAATCTTTTGTTAAAAAATACAAAAAAAATAAATATTTTAAAGACGTAATCACGAATATTAAAAAAGTTTTAAGACTAAAAAACCAAAATCATATAATGACTGTAAGAAAGTTTGGGAAAGCTTGTAGTTATCCTGGCACATTTATGGGATCAATTCACGCGATTATAACATCTAACAGCTATAAATCTGCTATTACAAAAACTATAAAAGCTGGTGGTTGCAATTGCTCAAGAGCAAATTTTGTTGGAGCGTATTTCGCAGCATTAAAACCAGAAAGTATTCCAAGCCACTGGGTTAAAAGAACTTTGCCAGCAAAAAATATTTTGAAATATATTAATTCTTAATGTGGTATATTAATTTATGGATTCGTTAATCATAGTTTTAGTAGTATTATTAGTCATAATTAACCTCGGAGTTATTTTCTTTCTAGTAAGAAATAAGCCTGAAAAACAAATAAATCCAGAGCAGGCCTTTAAAGACGAATTTAACTCATTTAAAGAAACCTTCGGCCAGTCCTTTGGTTCTATGAGTAAAGAAATCGCCAAAGATATGACTGGAGCTTTAACTAAAGTTGATGAAAAAGTTTCAGTTTTTAACCAGCAAGTTAGTGAGCTTAATAAAAGCCAAGATAATTTTAAGCGGAGTAAAAACATATGGAACACTTGCAGAATTTGGTTTAGGCGCTCTCCTTAAAGATTTATTGCCAGCTTCTCAATTTGTTGAAAATGCAAAAATTAAAGATGATACGTCTGAGACAGTTGAATTTGCTATCAAGCTTCAAGATGTTTTATTACCTATCGATAGTCATTGGCCAGTTGAGAAATATAAAGCAATTGATGAAGCTTACAATGCTAATAATAAAGAGGCACAAGCTGAAGCAAGAAAAGATTTAGCTGCTGCATTTAAATTAAAAGCTAAAACAGTAAATTCAAAATATATAGCTCCACCTAAAAGCACAGATTTTGCAATAGTTTATGTTCCAACTGAAGGATTATTTTCAGAACTTTCAAGTTATAGAGATCCAAAGACAAAGGAATTGTTATTACAAGAACTAAGAACAAAATATAAAGTAACAGTTTCTGGTCCTAATACTTTATCAGCTTTGCTTCAATCTTATCATTTAGGATTTCAAACACTAAAAGTTCAACAACATGCAACTCAAATCTATAGTGACTTAAGAAATATAAGCTCAAGGTTTGAAAAACATTTTGATGGAATTAAAGATCTGAGAAAGAAATTAGAACAAGCCATGTCTGCAACTGATGGTTTTGGTAGGGACGCTAGATCTATAATGAATACGCTTGGGAATATAAAAGATCCAGAGCAAGTAACAGACTCCTTGAAAGAAAATCCAGAAAAGATAAAAGTTCTTAAGTAAACATAAATTATGTCAAACTTTGTCTTTTACGATTTTGAGACCAGTTCATCTAACAAATATTGGGGTCAAATAATTCAAATTGGTGCTGTATTAACTAATGACAATTTAGATGAACTAGATCGTTTTGATGTTAGGTGTAGATTAAGTCCTGGAATAATTCCGGAAGCTATGGCGTTGATCGTGAACAAGACCTCACCCTCAATGCTAAAAAAGTCTAACCTCTCTCACTATGAGATGATTAGGCAGTTTGTCGAAACACTTAAAAGATGGGGCAAGGCTACTTATATTGGGTTTAATAGTATTGAGTTTGATGAGGAATTTTTAAGATGCACTTTATTTCAAACATTAGAATATCCTTACATCACTAGCACAAACGGAAACACTAGAGGAGATATCTTGAGTTTGGCAAGAGCAGCTAACTTGTATTATCCAAATACACTTAAAAATTCTGTTAACGAAAAAGGGAACGATGTTTACAAATTAGATCAAATGGCACCTTTAAACGGAATTGAACATGGAGATGCACATAGCGCAATCGGTGATGTAATAGCAACTATTGGAATAGCGAAATTAATTTCTAAAAAGGCACCAAATGTTTGGAAAGCAAGCATGTTAACTATGGACAAAAATCAGTCTTTAGAACTGATAAAAAAAGAATTACTTTTCTGTACGAATGAATATTTTTATGGAAGAAGCAGACCATATGTTCAAACGTTTATTTGTCAGCATCCTCAATATCAATGGCCATTATGCTTTGATTTGAGACATGATCCTTCCCAATATTTGGACATGCCAATTAAAGAATTAACCGCAGCAATGAAAAAACAACCAAAATTTATCAGAACTGTTAGGCACAATAAACATCCAGTTATTATGAATCCATCTTATGGAAATCAATTTGATGAGTATAAACTTATTGGTGCAAAAAAATTAGAGGAAAGAGCTAAAATGATAAAAAACAACGAAGCTTTTGCAGAAAATGTTTCCTCAGTAAAACGGTCTGAGATTGATGATAAAGAACAAACAAAATCTCAAGAAGATTTATATAATGAGGAGAGTATTTACACTAAATTTACTTCAACAGAAGATAATAAAATAATGCCAGAGTTTCATAGTGTTGATTGGAGTAAAAAACTTCAAGTAATCTCTAAATTTAA